>JACQEG010000128.1 GCA_016200665.1 Chloroflexota bacterium
CGTCGCCGGGACGCCCGCGGCGGGCTTCGAGGTCGCCTCCATCGTCGTCGACCCGATCGTCGTGTCCGTCCAGGGCGATGCCAACGACCTGGCCGCGATCGACCGGGCAGACACGGCGCCGATCTCGGTCTCGGGCGCCTCCTCGGACGTCAGCGTGTCGGTGGCCCTCAGCCTGCCCAACGGCGTCGAGGCGCTCGGGACGGGCAGCGTCAACGTCACCGTCCGCCTCCGGCCGGTGACCTCCACCCGAACGTTCCAGGCCGGGCTGGTCCTCGTCGGCGCGTCCGCCGACCGGGTCTACGCGCTCTCGACCGACGCCGTCCTCGTGACGATCGGAGGCTCGGTCGCCGACCTCGACCGGCTGTCGGGCGCCTCGCTGGTCCTGACGCTCGACGTGACCGGACTCGGGCCCGGGAGCCACAGCATCGTGCCCGACGCCAACCTCACGACCGGCCTGTCGCTCATCTCGATCGCGCCGTCGCCGGTGATCGTCACGATCACCCTGCCGCCGCCGTCCCCAGCCCCGACCGCCAGCCCCTGATCGGCACCCTGCCTCGACCACCGGAGGGTCCAGCCCCGCATGCCCCGCCTCTTCGGCACCGACGGAATCCGCGGTGTCGCCAACATCGACCTCAAGCCGACGATCGCGTTCGCCCTCGGTCGGGCGACGGCCCATCACCTCGTCGGTCCGGGCGGGGCCATCGTGGTCGGCCAGGACACCCGTCGCTCCGGTGACATGTTCGTCGCGGCCATCACCGCCGGCGCGACGAGCCTCGGGGTGGACGTCCACCGGATCGGTGTCGTGCCCACGCCGGCGCTGGCGTTCGTGACCGGTGAGCCGGACTTCACCGCCGGGATCATGGTCTCCGCCTCGCACAACCCCGCGGAGGACAACGGCCTGAAGGTCCTCGATCGCGACGGCCTGAAGCTCGACGATGCCATCGAGGATGAGCTCGAGCAGCTCATCTGGCGGGCGGAGGAGCTCGCCGGCGTCCAGAACGAGCGGCTCGGGATCGCGGTCGACGCGACCGACCGCGTGGCGCACTACGTCGCCCATCGCCGCGGGCTGGCCTCGCGGGTCGACGCCGGCCGGCTGCGGCTGGTCCTCGACTGCGCGAACGGCTCGGCCTGCGCCATCGCGCCGGGCATCCTCCGCGCCACCGGCGCGACCGTCGACGTCATCCACGACACGCCTGACGGCGTGAACATCAACCTCCGGGCCGGGGCGACCGACCCGGCAGCGCTGGCAGCGCGGGTCCGCGAGACCGACGCCGACGTCGGCTTCGCGCTCGACGGCGACGCCGACCGCCTCATCGCCGTGGATCATGCCGGTGAGGTCGTCGACGGCGACCGCGTCCTCGGGATCCTGGCCGTCGAGCGCCTGCGACGCGGCGCGCTCGATGGCGGAGCGCTGGTCGTCTCGATCCTGTCGAACGGCGGCCTCCAGGCGGCGGTCGAGGGCGCCGGCGGGACGATCGTCCGCACGCCGGTCGGTGACAAGTACATCCTCGAGGGGATGCAGGTCTCCGGCGCCGGCCTCGGCGGGGAGAAGAGCGGTCACGTCATCGTCCGGGAGCACACGACGTCGGGCGACGGGATCGTCACGGCGCTCGAACTCCTGCGGGTCATGACGACGTCCGGGCGCAGCCTCGCCGACCTCGCGTCGGAGATCCCGCTCCTGCCCCAGGAGCAGCGGACGATCCGGGTCAGGCACAAGGACCAGTGGGAGGGCGACCGCGCCCTCGCGGCCGCGATCCGCGAGGCCCGGAGCCGCCTCGGAGGTGGGGGCCGGATCGTCGTCCGGCCGTCCGGCACCGAGCCGGCGCTGCGGGTCATGGTCGAGGGCAGCAACGCGGCTGTCGTGACGGAGCTGGCCGATGCGTTGGCGGCGCTCGCGAAGCAGCGCCTAGACTGATGTCGATGATCGGTCTCGCGTCCTGACATGTGCGGCATCGTCGGCTACACCGGACCCCGTGAGGCCGGGCCCATCCTCATGGCGGGCCTGAAGCGCCTCGAGTACCGCGGCTACGACTCCGCCGGGATCGCCCTCGTCGACGAGGCCGGCGACCTCTTCGTCGAGAAGAAGGCCGGCAAGCTCGCGAACCTCGAGACGGCGATCGCCGACCGCACGCCGCATGCGGCGCTCGGGCTGGCGCACACGCGCTGGGCGACGCACGGCCGCCCGACGGACCTCAACGCCCATCCTCACCAGGACTGCACGGGCGAGATCACGGTCATCCACAACGGGATCATCGAGAACTTCCAGGAGCTTCGGGATGGGCTCGTCGCGCGCGGCCACACGCTGACCTCCGACACCGACACGGAGGCCGTCGCGCACCTGGTCGAGGAGGCCTATGCCGGCGACCTCGCCGACGCCGTCCGCTCGGCGCTCCGGCAGCTCGAGGGCGCCTACGCCCTCGCCGTCATGCACCGCCGTGAGGTCAGCCGGCTCGTCGGGGCGCGGATGAACGTGCCACTCATCGTCGGGCTCAACGGCGAGGAGAGCTTCATCGCCAGCGACGTCTCGGCGATCCTCGCCCACACCAACCGGGTCGTGTTCCTCGAGGACGGCGACGTGGCCGACGTCAGGCCATCCGGCGTCCTCGTGACCGACGTCAACGGCGAGCCGCGGCCGCGCCGCGAGACCGTCGTCGACTGGACCCCGGAGGCCGCCGAGAAGGGCGGCTTCGAGCACTTCATGCTCAAGGAGATCCACGAGCAGCCGGATGCCCTGCGCCAGTCGCTCGCGGGCCGGGTGGGGCGGGACGGCCACGTCCACGTGCCGGAGATCGCAACCCTGGCCAGGGCGATCAGGGCGGCCACCCGGGTCGAGCTCGTGGCGTGCGGCACGGCATCCTACGCGGCGCTCGTCGGCGCGGCCGCCATCCAGGCCTGGACGGACCTGCCGGCGCGGGTGACCGTCGGCTCCGAGTTCCGCTACGACCCGCCGCCGCTCGATGCGAGGACGCTCGTCATCGCGGTCACCCAGTCCGGCGAGACCGCCGACACCATCGCCCCGACCCGGCTCGCCCGCGAGCGGGGCAGCCCGATCGTCGCGATCACGAACACCGTCGGCTCGGCGATCACCCGCGAGACCGATGCGGTCCTGTTCCTCCAGGCCGGCCCCGAGATCGCGGTTGCGGCATCCAAGACCTTCGTGACCCAGGTCACGACCCTCGTCGTGCTCGCCGCGGCGATCGCCCGCCTCCGTGGCTCGATGGACGACGCCGCCGAGGCGGAGCTCGTCGCCGCGCTGCGGACGCTGCCCGCTGCCGCCGCCCGTGCCCTCGAGCTCAACGCGCCACGGGCCTACGACCTCGCCCGGCGCTACGTGAACTCGCGCGGCTTCATGTTCGTGGGCCGGGGCGCGACCTACCCGGCGGCCCTCGAGGGAGCGCTGAAGCTCAAGGAGATCAGCTACGTCCACGCCGAGGGCTACGCCGCCGGCGAGCTGAAGCACGGGCCGATCTCGCTGCTCGACGCGGAATGCCCGCTCGTCGCGGTGGCGACGCGCAGCCACACCCACGACAAGCTCGTGAGCAACATCATGGAGGGCCGCGCCCGCGACGCCCGGGTCCTCGCCGTCGCGACCGAGGGCGACGACCAGATCGGCCGGATCGCCGACGACGTCTGCTGGGTCCCGGACACCCACGAGCTCCTCAGCCCGGTCCTCGCCATCGTGCCGCTGCAGCTCTTCGCCTACCACGTCGCGGTGGCCCGCGGCACCGACGTGGACCAGCCTCGGAACCTCGCGAAGTCGGTCACGGTCGAGTAGGGTTTCGGCCGTGGAGGCCAGCACCCGCCTCGAGATCTCCGAGCTCGGCATCGACATCATCAAGGTCGCCCGGATCCGGGACGCCCTCGGTCGGTTCGGGGCCAGGTTCTCCGCGCGGGTCCTGACGCCGGCCGAGCGGGCCTACGTCCGCGACCGGCCCGAGACGTTCGCCGGCCGATGGGCCGCGAAGGAAGCCGTCAGCAAGGTCCTCGGCCTCGGTGTCCGGGGCATCGGCTGGAAGGAGATCGAGATCGAGCGGCTGCCGACCGGCCAGCCATCGGTGCGCCTCCACGATCGCGCCGCCCGGCGGGCCGAGCAGCTCGGCATGACCCGCATCGCCGTGTCGATCAGCCACGAGGACGACTACGCCGTCGCGATCGCCTACGGCATTCGCTCGACCGGCGGCAGGTACGTCTTCCCGCCCGACATCGAGGAGCGCCTCGACGACCGCGAGCGCCGGATCCTTGCCCGGATCGAGCGGTTGCGCGCGCTCGCGGACACGAACGGCAATGGCTGACCGGCGACCGCTGGGCTTCGGACGGCACGAGGCGGCCGCGGAGGCCCCGCCGGCGACCGAGGTTCCGGACGTGCCGGTGCTCGACGATCGGGCCGCCGCCGAGCTGCTGCCGGCGCGCCCGCCGCGGGCCCACAAGGGCACGTTCGGCAAGCTCCTCGTCATCGCCGGGTCGCTCGACTACGCCGGCGCGGCGCTGCTCGTCTGCCGTGGCGCCGGTCGGGCGGGCGCGGGCCTCGTCACGCTCGCCGTCCCGGAGTCGCTGCAGCCGCTGTTCGCGGCGAAGGTCGTCGAGGCGACGACGATGGCCCTGCCGGAGGACGACGTCGAGGAGGTCGACCCCGAGCCCGCGATCGCCAGGATCCTCGACCACGACCACGACGCCATCGTGCTGGGGCCCGGGCTCCGGCCCGGCCTCGCGATCGCGGAGCTCGTTCGGGAGCTGCTCCACGTCCCGGGAGATCCGGCGCCCGCGCCGATCGTCCTGGACGCGGAGGCCCTGCGCTCGCTCGCGACCCTCGCCGACTGGTGGGTCGGCGTGACCCGCCCGTGCGTGCTCACGCCGCATCCCGGGGAGTTCGCCCGACTCCGGACCGGCTCCGGGGTGGAGGAAGGAGCCGATGGCGACATCGGCGGCGACGACGCGGCCCGGGCGATGGCCGCGAAGCATGCCGCCGCGCAATGGGGCCAGGTCGTGGTCCTCAAGGGCGCCCGCACGGTCGTCGCCGAGCCGGACGGGACGCTGACCGTCCTGCCGTTCGAAAACCCGGCGCTCGCGTCGGGCGGCACGGGCGACGTCCTTGCCGGGATCATCGGCGCCCTGCTCGCCCAGGGCCTGTCCACGGGCGCGGCCGCCCGGCTCGGTGCCTACCTCCACGGGCTCGCCGGGGACATGGTCCGCGAGCGCCTCGGCGATGCCGGCCTGCTCGCCTCCGACCTGCCGGACGTCGTGCCGCTCGTGCGCAAGCGGCTGGCCGCGATCGCGGAGCGGGGCAAGGCCGGCAAGCGGCTCGGGTTCGGCGTCCGGGAGCCGGTGCCGGCATCGGCCGGGGAGTCGGTCTGACGGCCATCGAGGAGCGGCTCGCGGCATCGGGCCAGCCGCCGCTCCCGCGGACCGCCTGGCTGGAGCTGGACCTCGCGGCGCTGGTCGCGAACCTCGAGGTCATCAAGGGGCTCGCCGGGCCGGGCGTCGGCATCCATCCCGTCGTGAAGGCCAACGCCTACGGCCACGGGGCCGTGGAGATCGCCCGAGCCCTGGAGGCGGGCGGCGCGGCCGGCTTCTGCGTCGCGGCAGCGGACGAAGCCCTCGAGCTTCGGCGGGGCGGCATTCGGGCGCCGATCCTCGTCCTGTACCCGGTCCCCGTCGCGCTGGCGCCCGAGCTGGCCCGCCGCCGGATCTCGGTGACCGCCGGGGATCTCGACCTCCTGCGCGAGATGGCCGGCTCGGTCGCCGGCCTCTCGAGTCGGCGGCGTCTCGGGGTCCACCTCGAGGTGGAGACGGGGCTCGGTCGGGGAGGCTTCCGGGAGGTCGACCTCGGCACGGCGAGCGACATCGTGGCCGCGGCGGCCGGCCTCCGGCTGGCCGGCCTCTGGACGCACCTGCAGGCGCCGGAGGACGTCGACCGGACCACGACGCAGCTCGAGCGGTTCGACGCGGCAACGATCGCCCTGCGCGACGCCGGCCACCGCCTGCCGGCCCGCCACGTGGCCGCGTCCAGCGGGCTGCTGCTCGGCAACGCCGCGGCGCTCGAGGGGGTTCGGCCTGGCCTGACGGTCTACGGGCTGGTGCCCGACGAGCTGCTGGGCCGCGAGGTCCCGGGCCGGGCCGCGCTGCGCCCGGTCATGTCGTTCCACGCCCGGCCCGTCCGGGTCGTTGACCTGCCGGCGGGGTGGGGGATCGGCTACGGCCCGACCTTCGTCACCGCCCGTCCGAGCCGGATCGCGACCCTGCCGCTCGGCTACGGCGACGGCTGGCCGAGGTCGCTCTCGAATCGCGCCACCGTGCTGGTCCGCGGCCAGCGGGTCCCGCTCGTCGGCAACGTGGCGATGGACGCGGTCATGGCCGACGTCACCGACGTGCCCGGCCCGCCGGTCACGGCGGCGGACGAGGTCGTGCTCCTGGGTCGCCAGGGCAGCCTGGAGATCACCGCGGCGGACCTCGCCGAGAGCCGTTCCACGAACTCGTGGGAGGTCGTCACCGCCATGGCCGCTCGCCTGCCTCGGGTGTACCATGCCCCCTCCGGCGCGCTGGGTTTGCGGACCCTCGTCTCCGCACCGGATCCCACTGGCCACCGAGCCATTCGCAGGAGGACCACCGGGTCGTGACCGACGTGCAGGGTCTCGGCGACGACCAGCGTGACGAGCTGGTCGAAGAGGTCGCCCGCGAGATCCAGCTCCGGGGCCTGACCGCCTCCGCCGTCTCGTTCCTGAATGCCTCTCGGCCGTATCGCCCACTCGGCGCGAACGCGATGCTGTTCTTCGATCCCGTGCTCCGCGGCCTCTTCGGCGGCGAGTTCGCCGAGGCGTCGGCGATCCTGACCGACGACGACGGCATCGAGCAGCTGATCGAGCGGCTCGAGGAGCTTTCCGAGGAGACGGCCTGGGACGCCTGACACCGTGACCGGCATCCCCCGCGCGATCCTCGCCGTCGACGCTGGGGCGGCGACGACCGCGGTCGCGATCCTCGGCCGGCCGGCCGATCGGTGGCGGCTGATGGGCTCGCTCGTCGGGCCTGCTCCGGCCAGCCCGGACGACCTCGCCGCCATCCTCGTCGGACGCATTCGCGCCGCGGACCCGGGGCTCGCCGCGGCGATCGGGCTCGAGCCCGATGCGATCGGGGACCTGCCCCGCCTCGAGGCCCGCAGCGCACCGCCCGTGACGCTCGGCGTGCTCGCCGCGTCGCGTCGCGCGGTCGGCCTGCTGCACGGGGTCGCCCAGCGGACCTCCTGGCGGGTGGTCGCCGCCTCGCCCGAGAGCCACGACCCGCGGGAGATGACCGATCTCGCGCTCCGGCCCGAGGTCGGCGCGATCCTGGTCGGCGCGACCGAGCCGCCCGGCCCGGACGAGCGGGCGGCCATCGACGACGTGGCCGGGCTCGTGGCCGCGGTGCTCCGCCGCCGGCCGGACCTGCGCGCCGTCGTGGCCGGCCCGATCGCCACGCGCCGGGCCTGGGCCGACGCCCTCGGCGATGACGCGGAACAGGCGGCAGGCCGGATCCTGGAGGCCCCGCCGCTCGGCCCGCGGTCGGGTCCCGACGAGACACTGCGCGAGATCCTCGAGGGCCTCCTGCCCGGCGCCATGGATACGCGCCATACCGCGATGCGGTCGCTCGCTTCGTTGGCCGACGTCCTGGACCGCCGGATCGAGCTCGTGGACATCGGGCTCGAGGGCGGCCTCCGCGCCGTGGCGGGACCCGGTGTGGCGGACGAGGGCCCGACCGTCGAGGGCGTCCGCTCGGCCGGTGGGGCGCTGGTGCCGCTCGATCCCGACGAGGCGGCGGTCGAGGAGGTCCTGGCCTGGACGACCGGCAGCCTCGATCGCCACCGCATGGGTGACCGGTTGCGTGACCTCCGATCCCGGCCGTGGGCCGATGCCACCGGCGAGGGAGCCCGCCTCCGCCTGGCCGCTGCGCGCGCGGCGATGACCCGTCTCGTCGACGTGACGCCCGACCTGTCCGCGCTGCCCGCGCCCGACCTGACGCTGATGGCGGGCGGGGCCTTCGCGGCGGCGCCCGGTGGCTCCGTCGTCCTCGCGGTCGCGGACGTCGTCCGCCGGACCGGGGCGACCCAGGTCGCGCTCGACCACGCCCGGCTGCTGGGCCCGCTCGGGACGATCGACGATCCCGACGAGCGCCGCGACATCGTCGCGGATCTCGCCGACGACCTGCTGTCGCCGCTCGGCAGCCTCGTCATCGCGGCGGGCATGCCGCCGCGGCTCCGGGGGCGGGCGGCCACCGGCACGATCACCCTGGATCCCGAGGACGGCACGGAGGCGATCGCCACGACCGCCCGCCGCGAGCTCGCCAGCGGCGAGCTGGCGATCCTCGATCTGGCCCCCGGTGAGCGGGCGAACGCCACGCTCGTGTTCCGCGACTCGGCGCGAATCGGCCGGCGGGCGCGGCGCTTCAGCGTTTCCGTCTCGGGTGGCCTGGCCGGCGTCATCGTCGACCTGCGGGACGTGCCGCTGCGGCTGCCCGATCGGCGCGATCGGCGCCGTGCCGCCCTCGCGACGTGGGGTGAGCAGGTCTGGCCCGGAGACGAGCGATGACCGAGCTGGACGCCGGCCTCGCCCTCGTGCCGCCGCGCCGCCTCCTGTCGGATCACATCGACGCGTTCTTCGATCTCCACCCGGGGGACTGGCCGCTGGTCACCGACGACGACGTCGTCGGTCGGCAGCTGCCGATCGCGGATCGCCTGCGCGATCCTCGGACGACGGTGGTCGCCGGCCCGGCGGCCGGCGAGGCCCCGGGCGTGCCCGGAGGCCGGTGGACCCCGGCGCCGGGACGGCGTGGCCACGACGGCGACGCGGAGCCGTCCGGCGAGCTGCTCTTCAGGAGCGGCGGTCGGTGGCGGATCGGGTCGGGCGAGCACGCCGAGCCGCTGCTGGCGCCGTTCGCCGGGACCGTCCATGACGTCCGGCCGGGGATCGGGCTGCGCCTCCGCTCCGAGGCGCAGGGCCTGCTGGGGGTCGAGGGCCTCGGTGGCCCCACGGCCGGGCGGCTCGCGATCGTGACCGGCCCGGACGGCGAGGTCCGTGCGCCGCAGGTCGACGTCAGCGCCGCCGGCGCGATCCTCGTCGCCGGCCAGCGGATCGACGCCGAGGCGTTGACCCGTGCCCGGGCCGTCGGGGTCCGCGGGATCGTCGTCGCCGCGCTCGGGATCAAGGAGCGGCGCGACTTCCTCGCCTCCGAGCGGCGCGGCCGGGCCGCGATCCATGGCCTCCCGCCGTTCGCGATCCTCATCCTCGACGGCGCGGCCGGCCGGCCGATCGCGAGCCCGCTCATGGAGGTCCTCCGGGCGCTCGAGGGCCGAAGCGTCGCGATCGTGGCCGATCCGCCCTGCCTCGTCGTCGACGACGCAGACGTCGAGCTGCCGCGACCGCCGGCCGACCTCGTCTGGGTACGCTCGGGGCCGCTCGTCGGCGCGGAGGGCCGGTGGGCCGGCCTCGCCGGTCCCCGGCGGTTCGCCGGCGGCGTCCTGCTGGAGGCAGGCTTCGTCCGATTCGGCGACCGCCCGCCCATCGCCGTCCCGCTGGGCGATCTCGAGCGGTTCGTCTGAGCCCGTGGCATCGATCCCGGCGGCCGCCCGGACCCTGACCAGCCGCGCCCCCGAGGCGACGTTCGCCCTCGGTGGGCGCCTCGCGGCCGTTGCTCGTCCGGGCGACCTCCTCTGCCTGTGGGGCGACCTCGGAGCCGGCAAGACGATCTTCGCCAAGGGCTTCGCGCGGGGCATCGGCGTCGAGGGCACGGTGAGCTCGCCGAGCTTCATCCTCATGGCCGAGTACCCGGCCCGGCTGCGCCTCTTCCACCTCGACCTGTACCGCCTCTCGAACGCGACCGAGGCGGTCCTCGGCGGGCTGCTCGACGAGCGCCAGGCCGAGGGCGTGACCCTCGTCGAATGGCCGGACCGGCTCGGGCCGACGCTGCCGGCGGAGCGGCTGGACGTCCAGATCGAGGGGACCGGGGACGAGCCCCGGTCGATCCGCCTGGTCGCCGGGGCACCGGACCTGGAGCGCTATCTCGAGGCGGCCGGACGGTGACGCCGAACGTGGGCGAGGGCCCTGGCTGGATCCTGGCGATCGACACCGCCACGAGCCTCGTCGTGGTCGCCGCAGGCTCGATGAACGGGTCGCCCCTCGGAGTCCGGACGTTCCCGGCCGGGCATCGGCATGGCAGCCACCTGCTGCCGGCCATCGACGCGCTGACGACCGAGACTGGGCTCGGCCTGGATCGCCTCGGCGGTGTGGTCGTCGGCCTCGGCCCCGGAGCCTTCACGGGGCTGCGAGTGGGCCTCGCGACAGCCAAGACGCTGGCCCACGCCCTGGCCCTGCCGATCGTCGGCATCTCGACCGGCGAGGCGCTGCTCCGCGCGGCCGGAGATGGCGATGGGACCGCCGCCGGGTCCGGCGTCGGGATGACGCTCCTCCTGCCGGCGGGGCCGCACGACCGGGTCGTCGTCGCCCCGGGCACGGGCGCGCGACTGGAGGCCGGCGACGCGGGCCAAGAGCCGGCCGGGGCCATCGCCATCGATCTCGAGGGCCGGGCCTCCGAGGCAGCACTGGAGCGAGGGCGCCACGCCCTGTCGGGGCTCGCTGCGACGCTCCTGGGCCTGGGCGCGCAGCGACTGGCCGCGTCGGACGCCGACGACGTCGAGCGGCTCGTGCCGGCCTATGTCTCACTGCCGCGGGGCGTCACGTCCGAGGTCGGGGACGGGGGGATGGCGTGGTCGCGCGACCCCCGCTGAGGCTCCGGATCGAGCCGATGACGCTCGACGACCTGCCCGCGGTCCACGAGATCGAGCACGCCAGCTTCTCGACGCCGTGGCCGGACGACGCCTATCGGGCCGAGATCCAGGCGAACCGCCTCGCGACGTACCTCGTCGCCCGCTCGGGCGAGACCGTCGTCGCCTTCGCCGGAATCTGGCTCATGGTCGACGAGGCCCACGTGACGACGTTCGCGGTCCATCCCGACTGGCGCCGGCGGGGGATCGGGGAGCGACTGCTCCTGACGCTGCTGGACGTGTCGCTCGCGCGTCATGCGCGGGAGGCCACCCTGGAGGTCCGCCTGTCGAACGTCGCGGCGCGGCGGCTCTACGAGAAGTACGGGTTCCGGCCGGTGGGCCTGCGACCGCGCTACTACAGCGACAACGGCGAGGACGCCCTGATCATGACGACCGAGCCGCTGGCCGGCCTCGAGATGCAGGAGCGCCTCGACGGGCTTCGCGCGGCGCTCCTCGCCACGGACGCGGACGGCGGGGCGGCGCCAGCATGAGCCTGCCGCTCGTCCTGGCCATCGAGTCGTCGTGCGACGAGACCGGGATCGCGGTCGTGGAGTCCGGTCGGCGGATCCACGCCAACGTCGTCGCGAGCCAGGTGGCCCTCCACGCGCCGGCGGGCGGGATCGTGCCGGAGGTCGCGGCGCGGGCCCACCTCCGCTGGATCCTGCCGGTCCTCGACGAGGCCTGGACGGCCGCCGGCGTCGGCTGGGGCGACATCGCGGCGATCACCGTGACCGAGGGCCCGGGCCTCGCCGGGTCGCTGCTCGTCGGGATCAACGTCGCCAAGACCCTCGCCTGGATCCGGCGCAAGCCGCTCGTCGGCGTCAACCACCTCGAGGGCCACGTCTACGCGGCCTGGCTCCTCGATCCCGGCGCGGCCGAGGTGGAGCCACCGCGATTCCCCGCGGTCGCGCTCGTCGTGTCGGGCGGCCACACGTTCCTCGCCGAGATGCGCGACCACCTCGACTACCGCCTGCTCGGCGAGACCGTCGACGATGCGGCGGGTGAGGCCTTCGACAAGGTCGGGCGGCTGCTCGGCCTCGGCTACCCGGGCGGGCCGGCCATCCAGCGGGCGGCCGAGGGCGCGATCCGCCACGACGCCGTGTTCCCGCGGGCCTGGATGGGTGACTCGTACGACTTCAGCTTCTCGGGCCTCAAGACGGCCGCGCGGCGGACCGTCGCGAGCGCGCGCGCCGACGAGGGCCTGGCGGACGAGCCCGCGGCGCCACTCTCGTCGGCCCGGACCGCGGAGCTGGCGTGGGGCTTCCAGGATTCGGTCGTGGACGTCCTCGTGACGAAGGCGATCCGGGCGGCACGTGAGCTCGGCGCGGCCTCGATCGTCCTCGGTGGCGGCGTCGCGGCCAACGGCCCGCTCCGCGCCCGGCTCGCCGGCGAGGCGGCTGCCCTCGGCGTCCCGCTCGTCGTGCCACGCCCCGGCCTGTGCACGGACAACGGGGCGATGATCGGCGCGGCCGGCTGGCGGCGGTTCCAGGCCGGCGAGCGCTCCTCGCTCGATCTCGAGGCGCGGCCGTCGTGGCCGCTCGCCGCCCGCTGAGCGCCGCCGTGTCGACCGCGCCCAGGCTCGATCCGCTCGCCGTCCGCCGGCTCCTTCGCGATCAGGGCCTCCGGGCAAGCCACGCCCGCTCCCAGAACTTCCTCGCCGACCCGGACGTCCTCCAGTCGATCCTGGATCTCGCCGACGTGGCGCCCGGCGATCGCATCCTGGAGATCGGGCCGGGTCTCGGGATCCTGACGGGCGGCCTGCTCGAGGGCGGCGCGGCGGTCACGGCGATCGA
>JACQEG010000137.1 GCA_016200665.1 Chloroflexota bacterium
CAGCCCGAGATCGCGCAGCCACCGCTCGATGGCGGCCGGCGTGGCCGCGGGTGCATTCGAGGACATCGGCCCGAGTCTACCGGCACGAGGCCGCTGGGCCCTCGCGCGTCACGGCTCGGTCGTCGGGTTCATGGCGCCGGGCGCCTCAACTGGCGACGGAAGCACTGCTCCGTGGCCGGGCGCGGCGCCGGACGCCAGGCTCGGCGACCCTCGACGAACCCCGGCGACGATCCCGGCGACGGCTCAGCTGGCCGACTCGACCGCCGCCTCGAGGGCCTCCCGCGCCCGCTTCGGCCGGCTGTTCGCCTCCACCGACCCGCCGGATCGCACGACCCGCGAGGCGAAGTCGGCGCTGCGCACGTCGCCCGCGATCTTGACGTTCCGGCCGAGGCGCGAGCCGCGCGGGATGACGCTCCGCTTGCCGACGACGGTGATCCCGGTGTTCAGCCGGCCGGGCTCCTGCTTGTTCGGCGGCGCGTCGTAGGGGCCCTCGCCGACGATGGCGCCCTGCCCGACCACGACCTCCTTGTCCAGGATCGCCCGATCGACGACCGCGCCGGCCCGGATGACCGAGTCGAACATGACGATCGAGTCGCGCACCACTGCCCCGACATCGACCCGCACGCCGGGCGACAGGACCGAGTTCACGACCGTGCCATCGATGATGCAGCCGTGGCTGATGAGGCTCCGGTGGATCTGGGCCGTCGGCCCGACCTTCGCCGGCGCGCGCTCCTCCGAGCGGGTGTGGATGAGCCACTCCTTGTCGTAGAGATCGAGCTCGGGATGGTCGGTCAGGAGATCCATCTGGGCCTCCCAGTAGGACTGGATCGTCCCGACGTCCTGCCAGTAGCCACTGAACCGGTACCCGAACACGCGGGCCCCGGCGTCGAGCATCGCCGGGATGACGTGGGCCCCGAAGTCCGTCCGGCTCTCGTCGAGCCAGCGGCGGAGGGCCCGCTTGGAGAAGACGTAGATGCCCATCGACGCGAGGTCGCTCTTGGGCTGCTTGGGCTTCTCCTGCCAGTCCGTGATCCGGTCGCCATCACCGATCGCGAGGATGCCCATCCGGCTCGCGTCCGCGAGCGGCACGCGGCGGACGGCGATCGTCACGTCCGCCCGGTGGCGGCGATGGGCCTGGACGAACGGCGCGTAGTCCATCTTGTAGATGTGGTCGCCGGCCAGCACCAGGACGGTGTCGGCGGAGGACTGCTCGATGACCCCGAGGTTGCGGAGGACCGCGTCGGCGGTGCCGCGGTACCACTCGGCCACGCGGCCGCGCGAGATGTACGGCTGGAGGAGCTTGACCCCGCCCTTCGTCCGGTCGAGGTCCCACGGCCGGCCCAGCCCGATGTGGTCGTTGAGCGAGCGGGGGTTGTACTGGGTCAGGACGAGGACGTCGTCGATGTCCGAGTTCACGCAGTTCGAGAGCGTGAAGTCGATGATCCGGTACTTCCCGCCGAACGGGACCGCCGGCTTGGCGCGCACCGACGAGAGGATGGAGAGGCGCTCGCCTTCGCCGCCGGCGAGGATCAGGGCCATCGTTCGCTTCACGGCCGGTCCCCTTCCGCCCGGCGCTGGCCGCCGTGCGTCGCGCGGTCAGCGTACCACCCGATCCGTCAGCGTCCGGTTACGGCGAGGTTGTCGGCTGGCTACGTTCCGTTTGCCCTAAAGGAACAGCCGCGGGTTCACCCAGGTGCCGTTGAGGCGCACGGCCCAGTGGAGGTGCGGCCCGGTGCACCAGCCGGTGCAGCCCTCGTAGGCGATGACCTGGCCCTGGACGACGAACTGGCCGACGCGGACCGGGATCCTCGTCTGCACGTGGGCGTACCAGGTCACGAGATTGGAGGCGTGGGCGATGATCACGATGTAGGCCGGGTCGTACGGGCTGCGGCCGGCGTAGACGACCTTGCCCGGTCCGGCGGCGCGGATCGGCGTGCCGCTCGTGTTGGCGATGTCGATGCCGGAGTGGAAGTGGGCGCAGCTGCCCAGCGGCGGCTCCATGTAGAAGCCCGTGCAGCCGAACGGCTGGGTGATGACGCCCGGCATCGGCCAGTGGAACGAGCCGCTGTAGCGCGACGGGATGCCGCCCGCCTGCATCGCCTGGAGGACGAGCTTGTCGATGAGGGCGTCGAGCTTCTTCATCGCCGCGGCCTCGGCGGCGAGCTGCGCGGCGAGCTTCGACTTCGACGCGGCCAGTTGGGCGTACTGCGACTGCTGGGCGGCCAGGAGGGACTGGTACTGCTTCTGGAGGTCCACGAGCTTGGCCTTGGCGGCGGCGAGATCGGCGAGCTGGGCGTCGAGGCTGGCCTTCTGGGTGGCCGCCTCCTGGCGCAGCTGGTCCGCCTGGAACCGGGCCATGTCGGTCGTCTGGTGCATGACCGCGAGGACCTGCTGGTCGCTCGCGATCTGCTCCGCGAGGGCCTTGTCCTGGTCGGCGAAGTCGAGGTGGTAGCTGACCTCGGACAGGACGTCGGTGAAGTCCTCGCTCGAGAGCAGCGATTCAAAGAGCGACGTCCGGTCGGTGTCGTAGGCGTTCCGGATCCGGTCGGCGAGGATCGCCTTGCGCGCATCGAGCTGATCGGACTTGGCGCGCTCCTGGCGCTCCAGGTCGGCGAGCTCGCCGTCGAGCTGGGCGACCGTGGCCACCATCTCGTCGACCGAGCCCTGGGCCTGGGCGACCGAGACGGTCATCGCGACGATGTCGACCCGGACGACGTTGAGGTCGCTGACGACCGAGGTCAGGGTCGCCTTGGTGTTCGAGAGCTTCGAGCTGAGGGCGGACTGGCTGGCGGTGAGCGACGCGATGGCGGCCTTCTGGGCTGCGATCTGGCGCTCCAGCGCCCGCTGCCTGGCGTAGGCGTCCGACAGCGCGTCGGCCGAGGCCGGGGCCGGTGACACGGTCGCGAACATGCCGCCCGCGAGCGCCACGACGACGAGCATCGAGATCGCCGTGCGGCTGATGAGGGGTCGGGGTCGTGCGGACCAGCCTCGCGGGCCGATCGTGGGGCGGCGACGTAGCAGCGTCATCGTGCGGGCGATCTCCGTCGGAGCTGGGGCGCCGGTCGGTTCGCACGCCGGGTGAACGCCGTCCCTCGAGCGCACGCGGAACGACTAACCGGCAACGGCTGCGATGGTACTGCAGGGGGGCAACCCGTCGTCCACCGTACGTTTGTCATAGTGGCGCAACGTCCGATAGCACCAGGAGCGCCCACAGGCAGCCGAGGATCAGGAACGGCCCGTAGGGCACGTAGCTCTTGAGCGTGATCCGCCGGAAGGCGACGAGCACGAGGATCACGATGGCGGCCGCGACCGCCCCGAAGACGAGCGCCGAGACGAGGCGCCAGGCGCCGCCCAGGAGGCCGAACCCGGCCAGGAGCTTGAGGTCGCCCAGCCCGATCGCGCCCGGCCCGAAGGGCAGCGACAGGAGGTACATCCCGAGCGGCAGGATCACCGCCGAGATCGCCGCCACGAGGAGCTCCGACGGCGCATGGACATAGGGGCTGGACCCGGTGACGAAGAGCACGAGCGCGTACGGGATCAGGGGCAGGGTCAGGAGGTCGGGCAGCAGGCGTTGATCGAGGTCGGTCGCGAACAGCACGACGACGCCGAGGACCACGAGCCCCACGAGCGCGAGCGCCGGCGGATCGGCCGGGAAGCGCCAGACGAGGAGGCCGCCGGCCGCGGCCCCCACCACGGCGACCACCGGCGTCCGCCAATCCAGCGGCCGGATCGCGCCGTCGGTGTGGGCCGGCCAGCGGGCGGCGAGCCGATCCGCGGCGAGGCCCCAGCCGAGCCCGAGGACGGCGGCGACGGCGATCGAGAGCTGGGTCACGCCGGCCGCGCCCGCCGGGTTGCGTGGATCGGCGGCCGGATGGCGATCAGGCCTTCGCCCCCGCGAGGGCCAGCTCGACGAGCGTGGCGTGGGAGGCCCCGTTGGCGCCCTGCGGCGCCCACGGATGGGCCTTCCGGAAGTACGCCGTCCCGGCGATGTCGAGATGGACCCACGGCTTCGTGACGAACTCCTTGAGGAACAGGGCGCTCTTCACGAGGCCGCCCTCGTTGTTCCGGGCGAAGTTCACGAGGTCGCCGTACCAGCTGTCCATGTCGTCGCGGTACTCCTCGACGAGCGGCAGCTGCCAGTAGCGCTCGCCGGCTCGCAGCCCGGCGGCCTGGACGTCGTCGATCCAGGCCTGGTCCGTGCCGAACAGGCCGGACACGAGCTCGCCGAGGGCGCGGCCCACGGCGCCGGTGAGCGTCGCGACGTCGACGACGTGGGTCGCCCCCAGCCGCTCGGCGTAGGTCATCCCGTCGGCGAGGATCAGCCGCCCCTCGGCATCGGTGTTGCCGATGTCGACCCACTTGCCGTTGAGCGCCTTCACGAGGTCGCCCGGTCGGGTGGAGTGGGGTCCGGGCATGTTCTCGACCGCCGGCGCCACGACGAGCAGCGGCAGCTCCGGCGCGAGCCGCTTGGCCGTGACGAGCGCGGCGATGACCGTGCAGGCACCTGTCTTGTCCATCTTCATCTCGTCCATCCGGTCGGATGGCTTGATCGAGATGCCGCCGGAGTCGAAGCAGACACCCTTGCCGACGAGGGCAAGGTGGCGATCGAGGGCGTCCGTGGCGCCCTGCTTGCCGTTGCGCATGACGATCATCCGGGGCGGGTTGTCCGAGCCACGGCCGACGGCCATGAACAGGCCCATGCCCATCTCGGTCGCCTTCTCGGGACCGATGACGTCGATCCACAGGCCGTGCTTCCTGGCGAGGCCGTAGGCCTCCTCGGCCAGGACCTCCGGGCTGACGTCGTTGGCGCTGCGATTCGACAGGGTTCGGGCGAGGTTCGCGCCCTCGCCGATGATCCGGCCGCGGTCGGCGGCCCTGGTGAGCGCCTCGGCGCTGCCGGAGCCGGTGACGAGGACGAGCTCGTCGAGCGTCGGCGGCGCCTTGGCGTCGTCGCGGTAGATCCGATGCGGCTCGTAGCTGCCCTCGACGATGCCACGGCCCACGAGCTCCGCGGCCGCCTCGGCGCCGCCGTCGAGGCCGGCGAGCGGGTCGAGCCACACGGCCAGCGTGCGGACGGTCCGGCCGGAAAGGCGGCGCATGGCCGCGCCCGCCACATGGACGACGGTCTCGCGGTCGAGGCGCGCGGCCGCGCCGGCCTGGACCGCGAGGAGGTGGGGCGCGCGGGCTCCGCTGGCGCCCGGGTCCGAGGCGGTGCCGGCGACGACGGTCGAGAACCGCTTCGGGCCGAGCTCGCCGAACGCGAGGAGGGTGGCCAGCTGGCCCCCGGAGCGGCGATCGAGCTCGGCGGCGGGCCCGGTCAGGGCGGCCTCGTCGAGGATCGGGACGACGAGGACGTCGGCTGGGACCTCCCACGGCCGGGCGATGGCGACACGAATCTGCACGGGTCTGACGAACCTCCCCAGTGGACGCCGGCACCGGAACGGAATTGGGACCGCGCCAGGCGCCGCGGGCGAGTGTAGCCGCGCCGCGGTAGCCCGCGATCAGTCGGTTGTGAGACCTCGATCAACCGGGCCGTGCCCGGGATCAGCCTTGGCCGTGCCGCGGTCAGCCGGGCTGGACCGCGGCCACCGCCTCGTCGATCCGGCCCCGGGCGTCCTCGATCGCCACGACCGCCTGGTTCAGCCCGGCCTGGGCCACCTCGGCGACGATGACGACGATCTGGCGGTTGTCCGGCGGCAGACCCTGTCGGGCGAGGTTCTCCTGGCGGTAGGCCTCGTCGACGGTCGGGCTGCGCTTGCCGCCGGACTGCTTGAGGGCCTGGTACAGCGTCGCGAGGGCCCTGTCGTAGCGGTCGTGGCGGGAGATCCAGTCGTCCAGCACCGTCTGTTCCGTGCTCGTCACGATCTCCGCGCGCAGCTGGGCGATCTGGCTGAGCAGGGCGGCCGCCTTCGTGAGCTCGTCGAGCGCCGCCTGGTACTGGGCCTGCACCCCGAGCGAGGCGGCGTTCGCGACCGTGGCGTCGTGGTCGCGGATCGCGAGCGTCAGCGACGCTGCCTGGGCGGCCTTGCCGGTGACGCTGTCCCACAGGTCGCTCAGGCTGCCGACCGCGTCGAGCGCGGCGAGGAGATCGGCCCGTCGAACGAGCGTGGCGTTGGCGTAGCTCACCGCGGCCGCGGGCCCCTCGCCCGGCAGCCCGGCCAGCGAGGTCCGGATGGCGTCGACGGTCGATTCGGCGGATCGGGCGCGGCCGGTGCCTCGCTCGAGCGCCTCCTGGAGCGCGGTTCCGTCGCCCGACGTCACGGCCACGAGCGAGGCCTTCGCGTCGCCGGACAGGCCGTCGACGAGCGAGCCGACGTCCGTCAGCTGGGCCGCGAGCGCGTCGAGCCGGACCTTGAGGGCGACGTCCGCGGTGTAGGTCAGCTCCTCGCGCCGGCTGTCGCCGGGTGGGTGCGACACCTGGCCGACGATCCCGGCACCGCCGAGGGCGAGGGCCGCCGCGACGGCGAGCCACCCGATCGCGCGCGACGGCCGGCGGAGACCTGGGGCAGTTCGCATGCGGCCGGAATCGTAGCATCGAGCCGTGACCGCTCCGACCGATCCTGCCCTCGTCGCGACGACCGCCCTGATCGAGGCGATGCCCAAGGCCGAGCTGCACCTCCACCTCGACGGCTCGCTCCGCCCGGAAACCGCGCTCGAGCTGGCCGAGAGCCGCCGGATCGAGGCGCCGCGGACCCTCGCCGGGATGCGCGGCGAGCTCATCGCACCGGAGCGATGTGCGGACCAGGCCGAGCTGCTCGAGGCGTTCGACCTGCCGATCGCGCTCATGCAGGACGCCGAGGCCCTCGATCGGATCGCCGCGGAGCTCGTGGAGGCCAAGGCCGCCGACGGCGTCCGCTACGTCGAGATTCGGTGGGGGCCGCTGCTCCACACCCGCCGCGGCCTGGTGGTCGCCGACGGGATCGCCGCGGTGGCGCGAGGGGCTCGCCGGGCCGCCGCGGACACGGGGACCGTCGTCCGTCTCATCTGCACCGCGCTGCGATCGCACGACCCAGCCGACAACCTCCGCCTCGCCGAGACGGCCGCGCGGTTCCGCGACGATGGCCTGACCGGCTGGGACCTCGCCGGCCCCGAGGCGGCCTTCCCCGATCCCCTCCTCCACGCCCGGGCCTTCGAGGCGGCCC
>JACQEG010000135.1 GCA_016200665.1 Chloroflexota bacterium
AGGGAACCATTCACCCGCGGATCGGCATGGACCGTCGGGTTCATCCGGCGGAGCGGGGCGTCCATGGCGGCGATGAAGGCGAGCGCTGGCGCAAGGTAGTCGCGTTCGTACTCGGCCCGATGGGCATCGAACCACGCCTTCGAGTTGTTCTCAGCGAGATCCCGGAGGAAGTCGAGGGTCTCGGGTTGGAACCCGCTGAACGCCTGGATCATGCGCTTCCAACCCGCTCCCGCTCGAGACCGCGACTCACCCGTGGCTTGCGCTTGGCACCCACAGGGCGATGATCGCACCGCCCGGATCGGCGATCGTCACCGCGGTGCCGGCCGGTCCGTCCGTCTTGCCCTGAATCACCGTCGCGCCGAGCGCGGTTGCCCTCTCGGTCGCGACATCGAGATCGTCGACCTGCACGTACGGGATCCAGCGGCCGGCGGTCCTGTCGTCCGCCTCGACGACTGCCGCCCACGGCTGCTCGCCATCCATGATCCAGCCGTTGTACGGCCCTGGGTTCGAGTCCGGCCCGATCGGCCAGCCGAACAGCGCGGCGTAGAACTCGCGAACCGCATCCGGTTTATGCGCCGCCACGTCGAACCAAACGAACTTGGATGCCATGTTTGGAACCTTCCTTCTTGACCGGACCTGCGCGCCGATGCCGCTCAATCTAGGAGTGATCAGTGCCAGATCTTGTCACCGATCTCGCGTAGGCTTGTCGAATGAATGTGGCCGCCCGTCAGGAGAGCCTCGTTCGCCTGATGCGGCGGAGAGGTCACACCACCGTCGACCAGCTCGCCGACGACCTTTCGGTCTCGCGAAGGACCGTGCTTCGCGATCTGGGCGCGCTTCGCGATCGTGGCTTCATCGTCCTGGCCGAGAGCGGGCCCGGTGGCGGAGTGTCGATGGACCCAGCCTCGGTGCTCGTCTCTGCGCAGCTCGCCGCCGACGAAGTTGTCGCTCTGGTGCTGTCGGTCGCGATGATTCGGGCGGCCCCCTGGATGCCGTTTGCGGCACCGGCCGACGCAGCCCTTTCGAAGATCGAGGGTGCGCTGCCGCCCGAGCGCGTCGGCCAGCTGAGGCGACTGATGGAGCGAATTCTGGTCGGCGATCCGATCGACGAGTTCCTCGTCTCAGTGGATCCCGTCGACCCGGCCCTGCTCCAGACCTTCGAGACGGCCTTCTCGCAGAGCCGCGTCCTGACCTTCGACTACCGGGATCGCCATGGCCGGCCGAGCCACCGGGAAGTGGAGCCCCACGCCCTGCTCGTCCGGGCTCCACTCTGGTACATCGTGGCTTGGGACACGAAGAAGGACGAGCCACGGACGTTTCGGATGGATCGGATCACATCGCCCATCGTGCTCGATAAGGCGCCATTCGTGCCTCGTCCCTTCGACCTTCTGATCGGGATTTGCTCGAACGCCCGTGCCCCGGCGCCGTCAGCGACAAAGCCTAACGCGATGCTCGGTACGAGGCTCGCGTTGTGAGCTGCTGACTCGCCGCAGGCGCGTCCGCAACGGCGCTCCAGCCCGTCGAAGGCACCGTCGTCGTCTTGACACACTGGACCGACACCAAGGTCTACGGTCCGCTCACGGCACCCGAGACTGGATTCCTGCCGATGGCTCGCTCCTGACGGACGCGAGATGGACTGCCCGACGCGCGTCGATCGCATCGACGATCGTGCGGACCTAGTCCGGCGTGGCGAGCGCCGCCTTGTACGTCGCCGCGATCGTCACCGGTTGGGCCGCATCGGCAGGGGTGTCCCGCGTTGATGCGCCGCCGGAGCTCGCACCATCGCCGACGATCTCCGAGCTAGCCGCGGCCGCAGGGACAAAACAGACGTTCGAGCTTAGACACGATCGCCCGGGCTGAGTCGACGGTGAGCGGCCACGGCCCGCTCGCTCGCCGCGCTCGCGCCGTACCGATCGAGCATCTGGCGGCTTCGCCAGCCCGCCAGCCGCATCAGATCGCTCTCGCCGCCGCCTCCCGCGAGCCAGCTGTGGGCGAAGGTATGCCGCAGCTGGTGCGGGTGGAGGCCGTCGCCGAATCCGGCTTGCCGGCCGCGCTCTCGGATGACCTGGGCGATGCCGCTGTCGGTCAGCCGGCCCTTGCGGCCGACCCACAGCCAGGGAAGGTCGGCGTGGGTCGAACGCTGCCGCATCCGGACGTACCGATCGAGAGCGCGGACCGTCTTCGCGCCGATGGCGACGACGCGCTCGCGCCGGCCCTTGCCGAGCACGCGCAGGATGCCCTGGTCGAGGTCGACGTCGTTCGAGGCCTCGTCGGCCGGCACGAAGCGAAGCCCCGCGACCTCCGCCCGGCGGGCGCCGGTATCGATGAACACACGAATGATCGCCGCATCGCGACGATCCTCGAAGCTCGTCCCGCGCTCGCAGGTCGCCATCAGGCGGCGGAGCTCCTCATCGCGCAGGACGGGCGGCGGCTCGTCGGGGACGTGGGGCGGCCTCATCCTGGCCATCGGGCTGACCCGGATCTCGCCCTCCTCGACGAGCCAGGCGAAGAAGCGCTGGAGGCCGCGGTAGCGGTTGGCCGCGGTCGCCGGCCGCCAGCGCGCGAGCTGGTCGGTGATGAACGCCTCGACGTGCTCGCGGGTGATGACCGCGACGTCGGTCGGCATGCCCTGCTCGCGGAGATACCCGTCGAGCGTCCGCACTGCCTCGGCGTAGGTCTTGAGGGTCGCGGGCGCGATGTTGGCAGCGCGCAGGTAGCGCGCGAACGACGCCGCGCTGGAGGACAGATCGCCGGGTGCGCTAAGATCGGCAGCGCCGGAGGCCGCCGGATGTCTCGAAGTCGCTCGTTGTGTCGCCATGGCTGGTCGCACAATCATCAGCTATTCGAGCGTTGTGCGTCAACCGGAATCGGTGGAATCGCCAGTTATCAGCTGTAACTGAGCGTGAAACCCGGGCCGACATAGCTCAGCGGTAGAGCAGCTGTTTCGTAAACAGCAGGTCCTCGGTTCAAATCCGAGTGTCGGCTCCACTCCCCTCGCTCGTGCTCAGTGGCGTCCGCCGCTATCGCCAGCCGAGCTCCGGGGCCACGAACTTGAGGATGCTCTCGATGGCGTGGGCGTTGTACTCGACGCCGAGCTGATTCGGGACTGTCAGCAACAGCGTGTCGGCCGCCTGGATCGCCGTGTCCCCGGCGAGCTCCTTGACGAGGACGTCTGGCTCGGCCGCGTACGAGCGCCCGAAGATTGCCTTCGTCTGCGCATCGATGTATCCAACCTTGTCGGTCGCCTGGTTGCCGCGCCCGAAGTAGGCCCGATCCTGATCGTCGACGAGGGCGAAGATGCTCCGACTGACCGAGACCCGCGGCTCGCGCCGGTGCCCGGCCGCGGCCCATGCCTCGCGGAACAGCCGGATCTGCTCGGCCTGGAGCTCGTGGAACGGCACGCCGGCGTCCTCGGTCATCAGTGTCGAGGACTGCATGTTCATGCCCTGCTTCGCGGCCCATTCGGCGGTCGGGCGCGAGCCGGCGCCCCACCAGATCCGGTCGCGAAGGCCAGGCGAATGCGGCTCGGGGCGAAGGAGTCCGGGCGGGTTCGGGAACATCGGCGAGGGGTTGGGCTGGGCAAACCCGGCGCCCTCGAGCGCCTGGAGGAAGACCTCCGTGTGCTGGCGAGCCATGTCGGCATCGGTCTTGCCCTCGGCAGGCACGTAGCCGAAGTAGCGGAAGCCGTCGATGACCTGCTCCGGCGAGCCACGGCTGATCCCCAGCTGCAGCCGACCCCCGGCGATGAGGTCGGCGGCGCCGGCGTCCTCGAGCATGTAGAGCGGGTTCTCGTAGCGCATGTCGATGACGGCCGTCCCGATCTCGATGCGCTTCGTCCTGGCCCCGATCGCGGCCAGGAGCGGGAACGGCGATGCGAGCTGCTGGGCGAAGTGATGCACCCGAAAGTAGGCCCCGTCGGCCCCGAGGTCCTCGACGGCCTCGGCGAGCTCGATCGACTGGATGAGGGCGTCGGACGCCGACCGCACCTGCGAGTAGGGCGAGGCCGACCAGTGCCCGAACGATAGGAAGCCGATCTTCTTCACCCGCGGATTCTACGGTCGATCGACCTGGAGCCGGACCGAGCGCACGACCCGGCGAGGTCCGCCTCGACGACTGGCTCGCCAGACCACGCGGCACCGGCCATGGCCACCGCCGGATAGCGTCGTGACGACCCGAACGCCCCGGGCGACGCCGGGCGGTCAGGGCAGGTAGTCGAGGCTCGAGCTCTTGAAGAGCCGCTGCAGGACGTAGTGGCCGTCGCCCTGCGGGTCGAGGAGGTCGGCCCGCGCCTCGGCATACATCACGTACGGGATGATCTTCAGGTTCGCGAGCGTCTTGCCCCGGAAGGCCAGCTGCAGGAGCACGCCCTCCTGGGTCTGCTGCCACCAGCCCTGGCCGAACATGTAGTTGCCCGGCCCCGTGTTGACCATGCTCACGCCGTCGGAGGTCTGTCGGAAGAGCACCGCGCCGGTCAGGTGGAGGCCGCCACCGATGACCTGGTCGCAGCCCGCCGCGTCCATCCACTTGAGGTAGGTAGCCTGCGACCTGCTGAGGCCCGGGTAGTACTCGTCGGGGCCCCACCACTGTGGGTCGCAGATGATGACGTCGGCGCCGGCGGCCTTGGCCCGGCCGACCGCCGCGTTGATGTTGCCCTGGGTCATCCAGGTGACGCCCGGGGTGCTGGCGGCGGCATGAACGGGGCCCGGGACGTTGTCCCACGACACGAACGCCACCTTGAGCCCCGCGACCTGGACGTAGGCCGGCTCGAGGGCCTGGTTGAGGTTCATCCCGAGGCCCGTGTGCGGGAAGCCGTACTTGTCGAGGAGGGTAAGCGTCGAGCGGATGCCGGTGACGCCGCGGTCGCTCTGATGATCGGCCGGCAGGAACACGGCATCGATGCCGAGGTACTTCTGCCAGCGCGACAGGACGTCCTCCGGCACCGAGAAGCTCAGCGCCGTCGTGTTGTCGTTCGCGTGCCAGCTGGCCGTCGGCAGGATCGGGCACTTGTGGTTCGCGAGGGTCACGTCGGACCGCTTGCTGATGCTCGAGGTCACGCCAGCGTTACCGGTCTCGACGACCGTGACGATCGGGTTCTGCAGCCCGGGCGGGGGGTTCGGGTTCGGGTGGGGCTTGCCGGCGTACTTCGCCGTCCCGCCGTTGAAGACCCAGTCCCAGCCCTTGTGGAGGGTGACCGCCTGGTGCGCCGCGCCGCGATCGGCACAGAGGCTCCCGATCGTCGTGAGCGTCCACGTGGTGGACGGGTCGTAGGCGTACCAGCTCGGATCGAGCGATCCGGCCATCGCCTCCGCGCCGTGGATCGGGTACGGCAGGGCACGACTCTGCGGATCGCCGAACAGGTCCGGCCCGAACATGCCGTAGGGGCCGTCGCCGGCGATCGGGAGGACCTTCGTGGCCGGCTGGACGAGACCCGGCGGCAGGAGCGCGATGAGCTGCTGGTTGGCCTCGATGGCCGGTGCGATCTGGTCGGCGGCGATGCACGGCGCGGTGGCGGTGATCGCCGGCTGGGTGACGGTCACGCCGCACGGCACGACGAGCTTCCCGCTCGATGCCAGCGTCGTGACCTCAGCGACGGTGATCCGCGCCTTCAGGGTCTTCATGCCCGTCACGACGGCCAGTGGAAAGTCGGCGGCGGTCACCGGTGACGGGCTCGGCGTCGGCGTCTCCGACGAGGGCGTCGGCGTCGGCACGATGCCGGTCGACGGGTTGGGGCTGATCGTCGGCTCGCAGGCGGCCAGGAGCGAGACGAGGGCGGCGATGGCGACGCCGCGGAAGTGTGTCCGGATCGGCACGTGCTCATCGTAGACGGATCGGAGCGACGGATCCTCCCGGCCCGGATAGGCTCTCTCCCGATGCAGACCATCAGGCCTCGGCTGCGCGCCGCGCGGATCCTCGCGGCCGCGGTGCTGCTCGGGGCCGGCCTCATGGCGGTTCCGGCGGCGACGCCCTCGTCCGCTCGCGGGGCGACCGGGCCGCTCCCCGACTGCCGCCTCGACGACATCCTCACGATCCCGCGCGGCTACGACGACTGGCAGCACACCCTCGTCGACTGGATCTTCACGGTCGGCAAGAGCTACGTCCCACCGGATCTCGTGTCGCTCAGCCGAGCCGGCGTCACCGGCGGCGGACAGGTCCGCAAGGTCGCCCTCAACGACCTGAAGGCGATGGCCGCCGCGGCTCGTGCCCATGGCACGCCGCTTGGCAGCGTGAGCTCCTACCGGAGCTATCAGACGCAGGTGTCCCTCTTCAACATGTACGCCAAGGGCTACGGGTTCGACGCAGCGATCCTGTTCTCGGCCCGACCCGGTCACTCGGAGCACCAGCTCGGACTGGCGATTGATTTCGCAGCAGCTGGGACGTCGACGTTCGTGTCGGGCACCGATCGGACAGGTCGATGGCTGGCGACGAACGGCTGGAAGTACGGCTGGCTTCTGAGCTACCCGGAGGGCAAGCAGAAGGTCGTCTGCCTCAACTACGAGCCGTGGCACTACCGCTACTACGGCCGCGAGCTGGCGGCCAAGATCCACGCCTCCGGCCTGACGACTCGCGAGTACCTGTGGCAGAACTTCACTGCCGTCGATCCAACCACCGGCCAGCCCCTCGCCACCCCGACCCCGGTGCCGTCACCGACGGACCTCGCATCGCCCGGCTCATCCGGTGACGTCCCGACGGACAGCCCGCTCGAGAGCGCGAGCCCGAGCCCGGGCGTCTCTGCCGGTGAGACTCCGGTCCCGAGCTCACCCGCCGGGACGTTGTTCGGGCTCGATCCTCCGGCCCTCGTGGCGGGATTGCTGCTCGTCCTCGCCGTGGTCGGGCTCATCGCCTCGGTTGGCCTGCGGCGGCGACGGCCCGGGAGCGGGTACCGCCGCTGACGCCGCCGGCGTCAGCCCCCCGCGATCGAGACGGCGACCTTGCCCTGCGCCTGCCCCGTCTCCTGGTACCGCACCGCCTCGCGAATCTCCGCGAGCCCGTAGCGGCGGTCGATGTGTGGGCGGAGCTGGCCCGCCTCGAGCATCGCTCGGAGGGTCTCGAGATCCTCGGGCGTCCGATTGGCAAGGTAGGAGACGAACCGCCGATCGCCCACCCGGCTGATGATCGCCGCGGCGGCCATCCGGCCCACCAGCCCGACGACGCTCGGGCTCCCACCCGCACCGGCGTTGACCGCGATCCCGCCCGGCCGGAGCGCCCGCCGCTCGCCCGCGAGGGTGAGCCAGCCGCCGGCATCGAAGATGACGTCGAAGCGGGACCGGGCTGCCGTCGGATCGGCCTTCGAGTAGTCGATGACCTCGTCGGCGCCGAGCGCGCCCACCCACGCCAGGTTCGCGGTGCTCGTGGCGGCCGTGACCCCCGCGCCCAGGGCCCTGGCGATCTGGACCGCGAAGTGGCCGACGCCGCCGCCAGCGCCGGCGACCAGGACCCGCTGCCCGGGCTGGACCCGGCCGTGGAGGCGGAGGCCCTGGAGAGCGGTCAACGCCGCCACGCCGATGGTCCCGGCCTCCTCGAACGACACGGCCGCGGGCTTCGCGACGAGACCCTCGGCCTTGACGGGGACGAGCTCGGCCCAGGTCCGGATGCTCATCCCGAACACCGCGTCGCCCGGCCGCAGCGTCGTCACCGCCGACCCGACCGCCTCGACGACCCCGGCCACGTCGGCTCCGATGCCGGGCTGCCTCGGCTTCGTCAGGCCGCTCGAGAAGCGGACGAGCACCGGCTCGCCGCGCATCGAGTGCCAGTCGACCGGGTTCACCGACGTGGCCCGCACCCGGACGACGACCTGGTCCGGGCCCGGCTCCGGAGCGGGGACCTCGGACAGCTGCAGGACCTCTGGGGCGCCGTAGCGGGAGACGAGGACGGCCTTCACGAACCACCTGCCTTACGATGTATGCTTATGGCGTAAGTCTGGACATACAGCGTAAGGTTGTCAAGCGGTGGACGACACGCGGGGCAAACCGGGCTCGAGGTCGACGTCGACGACGCGTCGCGAGCCTCTCAGCCGAGACCGGGTCCTGGCCGCGGCGCTGGCGATCGCCGACGAGCGCGGCCTGGAGGCCCTGACGATGCGCGGCCTCGCCCGGGCGCTCGGCGTCGAGCCGATGTCGCTCTACCACTACGCGGCGAGTCGCGACGAGATCGTCGGGGCGCTCGTCGACCGCGTCGTCGAGCAGATCGAGCTGCCGATGCCGGACGAGGGCTGGAAGGCGGCGATCCGCTCGTGTGCGATCTCGGCCCATCGCGTGCTCCGGCGGCATCCGTGGGCCTGCAACCCGCTCATGTCCGGGCCGCGGATCTCGCCGGCGCGCCTTCGGATGGTGGATGCCCTCCTCGCCACGTTCGAGGCGGCCCGCCTTCCGCCGGATCTCGCCGACCTCGCCTACCACGCGATCGACAGCCACATCCTCGGCTTCACGCTCTGGGAGGCCGGCTACACCCGCGGGATGCCGGCCTTGACCGGCGACGACCTCACGGCCTTCCTCGAGCGCCTGGGCATCGATCGCTACCCGCACCTCAAGACCCACGCCGAGTGGCACCTCGGGCCACACGATGGCCCGAGACAGGACGAGTTCGAGTTCAAGCTCGACCTCATCCTCGACGGCGTCGACCAGATGCGCGACCGGACCCCGACCCAATCGGACGGGCCGGCCAGGTAGTCGCCCGGCGCGTCCCCAGCGGGGCCTATTGAGACTGTGTCTCGATATGTGCTAGCCTGCCGGGCATGCCGACCGCCGAGGCGATCCTCGATGCCTTCGAGTCCGCGGGCTACCGCCTGACGGAGCCTCGCCGCGTCGTGGCCCGCCTCGTCTCCGACCAGGGCGGGCATTTCACGGCGGACGAGCTCGTCACGGCCCTGCGCGGCCGGCACCGGGGCGTCGGGCGGGCGACCGTGTTCCGCTCGCTGGAGGTCCTCGCCGAGCTGGGCCTCGTTGAGCGACTCGACCTGCCGAGCGGCGGCCACGCCTTCGTCGCCTGCGAAGCGGCCCATCACCACCACGTCGTGTGCTCGCGCTGCGGGCGATCGACCGACATCGCCGACAGCGGCCTCGCGGCGATCATCGCCGACGTCGGGCGGCGGAGCGGCTACCGGATCGAATCGCATCGCCTC
>JACQEG010000140.1 GCA_016200665.1 Chloroflexota bacterium
GCTTCGGCCGGAACGAGCCGCCCGCCACCTGGGCGAAGCCGGCGGTGAAGCACGAGTCCCACGTGCGGGCGGCGGTCGAGGCCCGCCCGTCGAGATCGGATGTCACGAACTGGCCGGTGCAGAAGCAGGTCGGACAGACGAGCGTGCAGTTGGTGCAGGCCAGGCAGCGAGTCGCGCTGGCATCCCAGCGCGGACTGTCGAGGCTGGCGAGCAGGCGGTCGTGGAGCCCGTCGGTCTCGACGCCGAGGTTGTGGCCCATCGCGGCCCGCGCCGCGGCGACCCGAGCGTCGGCCGCGCCCAGCTCGGTGACCGGTGCCGACTCGAGGTCCAGGGTCGCCAGGAGCGACTCGCCGGCGGCGGTGGCGCCACGAGCCACGAAGCCGCCGTCCGCTTCCGACAGCACGACGTCGGCGCCCTCGCCCACCTCCGGGCCGGTTCCCATCGAAGCACAGAAGCACGTCGTCGTGGCCATCGCGCACTCGACCGCCACGACGAGCAGGCCGGCGCGGCGGGATGCGTAGTCGGGATCGACCGCGGGACCGCCGATCAGCACGCGGTCATGGATCGCGAGCGCCGCGAGGTCGCACGCCCGGGCGCCGATGACCGCGATCGGGCGTGGCCCGGCCGCAACCGGCGCCGTCGGCGTCGCCGGCCCCGCGTCGCCGGTCGCTGCAGGCTCCGTCGCCACGAGCGCACCGTCGACGAGCTGCTCGAGCGTCAGGGTGTCGATGCGCGGTGGGAACGTCCAGGGCTTGATGCCGCTCCAGGCCGGACCGTTGTCGAAGACCCGAACGGCGCCGGGGTCACCGGCTGCACGCCGCTGGAGGCGGGCCCCACCCGGGAACGTCGAGGCCGTCCAGCCGAGCGGCAGGTCGATGGCATGCTCGACCTCGGCCATGGCGATCGCCCCGTCGACGACCCGCGGACCGATGACGGTCCGGCCCGAGGCTCGCAACGCCTGGATCAGCTCGTCCAGCCGCGGTCGCGGCAGCCACCGAGCATCCGCCGGCGAGGCGGCCCAGGCCGTCACCACGGGTCGGCCGCACCCGTGGAGAAGAGGTCGAGGAGCTGCTGCCAGCTCGAGGTCAGGCGATCCGACACGCAGCTCAGGACGACGGGCATGAGCTCGGCGGCAAGATCGCGATCGGTCGCGAGCAGGGCCCGGAGGCGAGCGGCATCGAACGCCTCGATCGTCGTCGGCTCGAGGGCCACGGCCTCGGCCGTCGCCCGGTACGGCGCCACGAGCGCGGACCAGCCGACGAGCTCACCCGGCTCGATCGTGACGACGGTCTGGTTGCCCCGTTCCGGGACCGCCAGCCGAAGGCCGATCCGGCCGGATTCCACCAGGCCCAGGAACGGCGTCGGGGTGGCGTCCCGCAGGATGACCTCGCCGGTCACGAACACCAGGGCGGACGCGATCTCGGCGAGCTTGGCGCGGCTGGCCGGCGTCAGGTCGCGCAACGCGGTCGGTGGCTCGTGCCACGGGTCGTGAGCGTCCTGGGGAGACGGCGGCGCGATCGGATCGCGAGCCATGGTCGGTGGCACCTCCAGCACGAACGCTAGGGATCGTCCACGCCGCGTCGGAGCGCCATCGGGCCCGAACGGGTTCGACGGACGTCCCGCCGTCGGCAGGCTCCACCCGGCGCGGTCCTGCCGAACTCGGGACCTTCGGCCCTGTTGTGCGCCAGCGGCCGGGTCGAGCATCCGAGACGCGGTGGGTGTCGGAGGGGACGCCCGGCACCCACCCCAATCCCTCGATTCCAACGCCCACCCCTCGACCCCGGTCCGGACAGCGCTCTCCGGACCGGGGTCATTTCGTGTGCTCGACGGACGATCGCGGCGTTGTCGTCTGGACCGGCTAGCAGAGGCGGAGGCGGCAGGCCTCGTCGTGGAGCTCGTCGCGGAAGCGCGGGTCGGCGATCGCGATGAGCGCCTCGGTCCGCTCGTGGAGCGAGCGGCCCCACAGCTCGGCGACCCCGAACTCGGTGACGATCGTCCGGGCGTGGGCTCGCGTCGTGACGACGCCGGCGCCCTCCTGCAGCGCGGGCACGATCTTCGAGCGGAGGCCGTTCGATGTCGTGGCCGGCAGGGCGATGATCGCCTTGCCCTCGGTCGCGAGCGAGGCGCCGCGGACGAAGTCCATCTGGCCGCCGACGCCGGAGTACATCCGGTGGCCGATCGAATCGGCGACGATCTGGCC
>JACQEG010000141.1 GCA_016200665.1 Chloroflexota bacterium
CGGCTGTGGTTCGAGCGGGCGGTGCCGTGGCTGGGCGGGGCCATCGGCCAGGGCGACGCCTACCGCTACCTCGTCGAGAGCGTCCGCGCCTACCCGCCGCCCGACGAGATCGCCGCGATCATGCGCGAGGCGGGCCTCGTCGAGGTCGCATGGCGCGGCATGCTCTTCGGGATGGTCACGCTCCATACGGGCCGGCGCCCACCGGACTGACGACTGCGGAGCGGGGCCACTTGCGCGCCACACGGCAGCTCGTCACGCTCGGGATGGCCATTCTCGCGCCACACGGCAGCGCGTCAGCGTCCGGGCGACGCGCTGACCGCGGGAGGACGAGACCTAGCCCTTGGCGTTCGCCGCCATGGCGGCGCGGGCGGCCTCCCAGTCCTTCTTGAACTGGACGATGCCCTTGTCGGTGAGCGGATGGCGGACCATCTGCTGGAAGACCTTGAACGGCAGGGTGGCGACGTGGGAGCCGGCGAGGGCCGCCTCCGTGACGTGCCGCGGGTGGCGGACGGAGGCGGTGAGGACCTCGGTCTCGATGTCGTGGATCGTGACGATCTCGACGAGCTCGCGGATGACCGTCATCCCTTCCTCGTTGATGTCGTCGAGGCGGCCGACGAACGGCGACAGGAGCGACGCGCCGGCCTTCGCGGCGAGGAGGCCCTGGTTCGCGGTGAAGATGAGCGTGCAGTTGGTCTTGATGCCCTCCGCCCGAAAGCGGCTGATCGCCTCGAGGCCGGTCTCGGACATCGGAACCTTGACGACGATGTTGTCGGCCAGCTTCGCGAAGTGCCGGCCCTCCCTGAGCATCCCGTCGAGCTCGTCGGCGACGACCTCGGCCGACACGGGACCGGAGGTGATCGTGCAGATCTCCTGGAGGACCTCGTCGTAGGTCTTGCCCTTGATCTTGGAGAACAGCGTCGGGTTGGTCGTGACGCCGTCGAGGACACCCCACCGGGCGACGGTCCGGATCTCGTCGATCTCGGCGGTGTCGAGGAAGAGCTTCATGCGCTCGAGCTCCTTTCGAGAGGAGCCAGATTCTAGAGCGGCGACGCTGGTGTGCTCATGACCGAGCGGCGCGACGGTCGAGGAGGTAGCTCGTGCCCGTCAGCGCCACCCCGATGAGCACGACCACGAGGATGACCGCGAAGAAGGGGTCGCCCGTCGACAGGAACAGCCACAGCAGCGTGGCGCTGATGAGCGCCCGGGCGACGAGGGTCGTCGTGTACAGCATCTCGAGCCGGTGCCGAATGATCTGGACGATGAGGATTCCGATGACGATGAGCAGGACACCGGCGAGGCGGAACGGCGCGTAGTCGTACGTCCGGTCCGAGAGGAGGAGCTTCGTCGCCCACTCGGGCACGAACAGGAGGAGGGCGCCGGCCGGCAGCAGATAGCCGGCGAGGTAATACAGGCTGAGGTTGGTGCGCCTCACGCGCGGGTCGCCGAGTGCTCCTCGGTGACGGTCTCAGCCGGCGCCGCGCGGCGCTCGTCGTGGCGAGCGTCGGGCTGGCGTCCAAGGGCCGCCGCCACGAAGCCGTTGAAGAGTGGGTGCGGGCGCTCGGGCCGGCTCTTGAACTCCGGGTGGAACTGGCTGGCCACGAACCACGGGTGGTCCCGGAGCTCGACGATCTCGACGAGGCGACCGTCGGGCGACTGGCCGGACAGGACCATGCCCGCGCCCTCCAGGGTCTCGCGGTAGCGATTGTTCACCTCGAAGCGGTGGCGATGCCGCTCGTAGACGACCTCCTGGCCATAGGCGGCCCGCGCCTTCGAGCCTTCGGCGAGCCTGGCTGGATAGAGGCCGAGCCGCATCGTGCCGCCCTTGTCCTCCATGTCGCGCTGATCCGGCATGAAGTCGATGACCGGGTTGGAGGTGAACATGTCGAACTCGGTCGAGTTCGTGTCCTCGTTGCCGATGACCTGGCGGGCGAACTCGATGACCGCGCACTGGAGGCCGAGGCACAGGCCGAGATACGGCACCGCGTGGTCGCGCGCGAAGTGCGCGGCGAGGACCTTGCCCTCGATGCCCCGATGGCCGAATCCACCCGGGACCAGGATCCCGGCGACGCCCTCGAGGGTGTCGTGGAGGTTGTCGTGGGTCAGCTTCTCCGAGTCGACCCAGCGGACCCGGGCGTCGACGCCGTTGGCCCACGCGGCGTGCTTGAGCGCCTCGGTCACCGAGAGGTAGGCGTCCGGCAGCTCGATGTACTTGCCGACGAGCGCGATCTCGAGGGTCGGCTTCGGTGCCTTGATCCGGTCGACGAGGGCGCGCCAGCCATCGAGGTCCGGGACCGCTTCGGCATCACCGAGGCCGAGCTCGCGGACGATGCGCCGGCCGAGGCCGAACGCCTCGAACTGGAGCGGGACCTCGTAGATCGTCTCGGCCGTGGCGGCCGGCACGACGGCATCGATGTCGACGTCCGTGAAGAGCGCGATCTTCTCGCGGATCTCGTCCGGAACCTCGCTGTCGGACCGCAGGACGATGACGTCCGGCTGGATGCCGATCCCGCGGAGCTCCTTGACCGAGTGCTGGGTCGGCTTGGTCTTCAGCTCGCCGGTCGCGGCGAGCGCCGGCAGCAGCGTGACGTGGACGTACAGGACGTTGTGCCGCCCGACGTCCTTGCGCATCTGGCGGATGGCCTCGAGAAACGGCAGGCTCTCGATGTCGCCGACCGTGCCCCCGACCTCGACGATGACCACGTCCGGATCGCCGTCGCGCGCGACGCGCGTGATCCGCTCCTTGATCTCGTTGGTGATGTGGGGGATGACCTGGACCGTGCCGCCGAGGTAGTCCCCGCGGCGCTCCTTGGCGATGACGGCCTGGTAGATGCGGCCGGTCGTCACGTTGGACAGCTGGGTCAGGTTCTCGTCGATGAACCGCTCGTAGTGCCCGAGGTCGAGGTCCGTCTCGGCCCCGTCGTCGGTGACGAACACCTCGCCGTGCTGGTACGGCGACATCGTTCCGGGGTCGACGTTGATGTACGGATCCAGCTTGAGGATGGAGACCTTGAGGCCCCGCGCCTTGAGCAGCCGGCCGACACTGGCGGCGGTGATGCCCTTCCCGAGTGAGGAGGTGACGCCTCCGGTCACAAAGACATACTTCGCCACGGGTCAGAACCTCCGGGGGTTTTTCTGATGCTACCGGAAGAGGCCCTCCCGGGCAAGCCGGGCGCGTCGATCCCGCTCGAATTCGAGGTGCTCCGTGGAATTCGCCGACGTCGTGATGAAGCGCCGGGCGGTGCGCCGGTTCGAGGAGGGCGGCGTCGA
>JACQEG010000136.1 GCA_016200665.1 Chloroflexota bacterium
ATCGTCCCGAGGCTCGTGATGGCGAACAGGCCGTTGAGCGCGACGAGGTCCAGCCCGAACTTCGCCTGGACGAAGACGTTGAGGAACGGGATGACCTGGCCCGCCCCGACCGAGATGATGAAGCTCGGCAGGAGCAGCCTGGCGAAGGTCCGGCGATCGTGGATCGTCATGCCGATCCGGGCGATCGACCAGCCGGTGACCGTCCGGCGATGCGGGAACGACGCCGGTTCGCCGGCCGCCACGACCGCCGCGTGGTGCAGCCGGGCGGGCCGGTCGTCCGAGAGCCGGAGCACGACGACCAGGGCCGGCACGAGCAGCACGGCCATGAAGATCAAGATGATCCGGTACGTGTCCGCCGAGCCGGCACCCAGGCCCATCGCCCTCGCGATCGCGGCCGCGACCAGGCCGCCCAGCGCCGCCGCGACGACGTTCGTGGCGCTGCCGATGGCGAACTGGAGCGAGAAGAGCTCGCTCCGGTGTTCCGGCCGGGAGTGCTCCGACATGTACGGCGATGAGACGACCCCGGCCGCCGCGTTGCCGACCGAGTAGAGCGCGGCGAACGCAATGATCGCAAGGTGGTTCGAGGTCAGGGCCAGGCCGACCGCCGCGACGATCCCGGCGGCCATCCCGCCGGCGAGCACGAGCCGCCGCCCGATCCGGTCCGAGATCGAGGATGCCGGGAGGGCGGCCAGCGCTGCCGCGATCGAGCTGACCGTCGCGACGATGCCGATGCCCGCGGCGTCGATCCCGAGCGAGACGAGGTACAGGTTGAAGTCGATCCACCACAGGCTCGTGGCCGCGCCGGCGACGAGCGTGACCAGCAGGAAGCGCCGGGCGTCGGGCTCGAAGTCGCGGTAGTGGTCGATCCAGCGGCCGAGCCCGCGCCGGCCGCCCGGTCGTGGCGCCGTCGCGCCGCTCACGAGGCCGCGGAACCCTCGAGGAGGCCGCGGAGGTCGTCGAGGTAGCCCGACCAGGCGGCCTCGTGGTCATCTCGGATCGCCTTGTCGGCGCCGACCTCCGACCAGCCGTCATGGACGAGCGCGATCCGGGAGCCGCCACCGGGGAGCGGGTCCACCTGCCATCGGACGCGGGTGGCCTGACGCGGCTCCGCGTCGGTCCAGGCCCAGCCATGGGCGAAGGCCCGACCCGGCACGACCTCGAGCACCTCGCCTTCGGCGATGCTGCCGTCGCCGAAGTCGAGGCGATAGCGGTCACCGACCGCGCCGAGCGGGGTCGCCTCGGTGAACCACTCGGCGATTCGCTCGGGATCGGTCAGGTAGGTCCAGGCCACGGCCGGCGCGACCGGTGCCTCGATCGTGAGGGAGATCGGCGTGATGCCGCTGGTCATGTCATCACTCCCGGGAGCGGCGGTGGGCGAGCCGCCCGGTATCCGGATCGTCGGCTCGAGGGTCAGGCGCAGGTCAGGATGACGACTCCAGGGCCTCGGCGTGCGGCGCGAGGTCCGTCACGTCGATCTCGAGGCCGTACGCCACAGCCTCGTCGAGCGAGAGACGGGCGCCGTCCTGCGCCAGCTCGGTGAGCCGCTCGGGCGCGAGCGACTTGCGGACGTTGGGCCGGACGTCCTGCTCGATCCAGCCGTCGACGAAGCCGGCCAGGGCTGCGCCCGTCGCGTTCGTCAGGTTGCGGGCGGCCCCCCACAGCCGGGCCGCGCGCTCCAGCTCGTCCCGGGCCAGGGCGAGGGACGAGAGGTCGTCGAGGACGAGCGTGACGCCGGAGGCGTCGCCGGACTCCCAGAAGTGCCGGATGGCGTGGCGCAGGTTGTCGCCGGCGGCGTCCAGCTGCCCGAGCCGGACCTGGGCCCCGCCGAGCATGTGCAGGCTCCACGCCTCCATCGTCCGATCGCCCACGTGGCGGAACCTCTCGAGCGCCTGGGCGAACTTCTCGGCACCGCCGTCACCGGCCCGCGAGAAGTAGCTCTTGTTGCCAAGGCCCCACAGGACGTTTCCCTCGCCGCGCTCGTCGCCGAGCTCGTGATAGAGGCCCAGCGCCTCCTCGAGGATCCGGAAGCCGAGGCCCTCCGGATCGACGTCCCGCATGTCGTCGCCCGGCGTGTCGGGCACGGTGAAGACGAACGAGTAGTTGTAGAGCGCATTGGCCAGCTCGGCCTTCTCGCCCAGCCCACGCCACAGCTCGACCGCGTTGGCGTAGGCCGGGCGCATCGTTCGGATGTCGCCCTGCCACCAGGCCACGCCGCCGAGCGCCTCGAGCAGCCTCGCCTGCAGCACCGGGTCACGGCGCGACCAGTCGTGGCCGGCGATCTCGTCGAGCCGGCGACGCGCTTCGTAGAGGTGGCCGCGCTTCTGCCAGAACCGCCACAGCGCGAATGCGAGGCCGATCGAGGTCGCCGCGTCGCCCTCGGCCACGGACCGGTCCATCGCCGCGCGGAGGTTGTCGTGGGCCCGCTCGAGGCGCTCCAGCCACTGCCGCTGGTCGGCGCCCGACAGCTCCGGCTGCGCGCGCCTGGCGAGGTCCAGGAACCACGCCGCGTGGCGGTGCTCGATCTCGTCCCGCTCGCC
>JACQEG010000138.1 GCA_016200665.1 Chloroflexota bacterium
GAGGGCTCGGGCCCGGCGCCATCGGCGCGCAGGTTGCTCGGCCAGTAGCGCGGGTCGCTTGCCAGCGAGCCGAGCGCCTCGATCGGGTCGAGCACGTCCGGCGTGACCTCGGGCGTCGGCTCGGGGGTGACCTCGGGCGTCGGCGTCGGGGTGACCTCGGGAGTGGACGTCGGGTTCGTGACGTCGGTCGGAGTCGAGGTGGGCCTGGGCGTCGGCTTGGGGGTGGCCTTCGGGGTGGCCGTCGGACGGGGCGTCGCCGTCGCGGTCGGCCGCGGCGTGGCCGTCGCCGAGGGGCGCGGCGTGGCCGTGGCGGTCGGCTTCGGGGTGGGGGTCGGGGTGGCCGACGCGCACCGCTTGGCGAAGACCGCCGTGAACAGGTGATCGGGGTAGGCGACGCTGTCGCTCCCGCCGTTGCGGCCGTCGCCCTTGAAGATGCCGATGCCGACGACGTCGTAGCCGCCGAGCATGTTCGCGAGGTGACCGGACGAGCTCTTCCAGCCGTTGAACGCGACCGTGGTGGTCTGGTCGTCCGGGTAGTCGTTCTTGGCGATGTTCTCGCCGGCCGCCTTGTAGCAGTAGCCCATGGCCTTCAGCTCGTCGAACACGGTGTGGCCGTCCGGCGGGATGTTGTGGCTGAAGTAGTTGCGGTCGTACATGTCCTTCGAGCGCTTGCGGGCCTCGCTCGCGAGCGTCGAGTCGACCGTCAGGGCCGCGAGGCCGTTGGCGGCCCGGAGCTGGTTGATGTCGGTCAGCAGCCTCGATTCCTCGGTCGAGGAGAACGAGTAGCTGTTCCACGCGAAGGCGACGCCGGGCATCGCGATGACGAGGGTCAGGCCGGTGACGAGGGCGGCGGCCAGCATCGAGCCGAAGCCGCGGAAGGCTCGCGCGGGAGGTCGTCGGTGCGTCATGGACTCCGTCTCTGGCGCTGGGTGTCCCCGGGGGCACTGCGAGCGGATCGACACCGATCGACACCGTCTCGCACCGGACCTCGGCACCGTACCCGGGGGAATCCGGCGTCCGACCCCGTCCGGTGGTCCCGCACCACCGCGAACTCGGGTACCACCGCTCCCACCCGACCGCACTCGACTCCACCGGTCCGACCAGGGCTCGGGAACCGCCCGATCCCATCCGGCCGTCCCTGCACCGCACCCCGCGGTCGGCCGGCCGGCCGGCTGGGTACCATCCCGGACGATGCCGACGATCGACGACGTCCGCCGGATCGCCCTGGACCTGCCCGAGGTCACCGAGGGCCCGGACGGCTATCGCTGGCTCGTCCACGGCAAGGCCTTCGGCTGGGCCTGGATGGAGCGCCTCGAGCCGAGGAAGCCGCGGCTCCTCAATCCGCGCGTCGTCGCGTTGAGCGTCGCGGGTGAGGCCGAGAAGCGCGAGCTGATCGCGACCGACCCGGCGGCATGCTTCACGGAGCCGCACTACGACGGCTACCCCGCCGTGCTGGTCCGGTTGGAGGCCGTCAATCCGGCGCGACTGGAAGCGCTCGTCCGGCGCGCCTGGCGGCGCCGGGCGCCGAAGGCGCTGGTCGACCGGCTGCCCGAGGACTGACCGCGCGCCTCGGGTACACTGCCCACCGCCCGGGCGCCCCTCGCGCGGCCCCGGTGGCGCGGTGGCCTTAGCTCAACCGGCAGAGCATCGGATTGTGGATCCGAAGGTTATGGGTTCGACCCCCATAGGCCACCCCAGCACCCTCACGCGGCGAGATTGCGCCGATCGAAGAGGACGAGGGCCGCCGCGAACAGGACGACGGCCACGGCGGCGAGGACGGCGGCATCGCCGAGGGCGAGCCCGTGCCGGAGCGGATCGCCCTCGAGATACCAGTAGAAGATCGAGACCTGCTTGATCGAGTCGATCGTGTCGATGAGCGGCGCGAGGGCGTTGATGAAGTACGACACGACGAGGACCGCGGCGGCGATCCCCGCGGCACCGCTGCGATTGCCGCGCCAGCCGGCGATCGCGAGCGCGAGGGCCCCGACGTCGAGCGCCAGCAGCGTCGCGAGGACGAGCCCGGCAGCGATGTCGCCGGCGTCGACCGCGGAGTTGCTGGCGCCGGCACCGAGCACGGCCCCGAGCCAGACGGCCACCGCAACGACGATCACGGCGAGCGTGGCGGCCACCGCCTTCTGGACGACGAGCGAGCGGCGCGAGACGGGATACGACAGCAGGACGTCGATCGTGCCGCGGCTTTCCTCGCCGGCCGTGAGGCCGCTGCCCTGGGCGATCGCGTAGCCGCCCAGGATGGCCGGCAGCATGAACGGGAACAGCTCGATGTTCAGGAAGCCGTTGACGGTCGAGACGTCCATCAGCTGCCCGCCGATGAGGGCCTTCATCGCGGGCGGGATCTTGTCGAGGAGCTCCTGCAGGTTGAACGCGCTGGAGTACGTCGGGAACGCGTAGGTGAAGTAGAAGGCGAGCAGGAACACCGCCGCCCCCGCCCAGAACGTCGGCCAGCGAAGGTCGCGGAGCGTCTTGCCGAAGAGGCTACGCAGCAGCATGGCCCGCCCCCTCGCCTTCGCCCTCGCCGTAGTAGGCGAGGAAGATCTCCTCGAGGCTCGTCTCGATGGTCCGGATCCGGACGACCTCGCGCGCGGCGGCCCGCTTCAGCAGCCCGTCGACACTGCCGACGACGGTGCACCGCAGCGTGCCGTCGGTCAGGCTGACCTCGCGGACGTTCTCGACCCCGGCAAAGGCCGCGGCGTCGACCGGCCCGGCGAAGTCGATCTCGAGGCGCTGAACCGCCCGCGCCTTCAGAGTGGCGATCGACTCGACGGCCACGAGCCGGCCCTCGCGGATGATCCCGACCCGATCGCACATCCGCTCGACCTCGGGCAGGATGTGCGACGAGATGAACACGGTCCGGCCGTCGCTCCGGGCCTCGCCGGCGAGGCGTTCGAACTCGAGCTGGACGAACGGATCGAGGCCACTCGTCGGCTCGTCGAGGATCAGCAGCTCGGGGCGGTCCTGGAATGCCGCCACGAGGCCGACCTTCTGCTTGTTGCCGCGCGACAGGCTCTTGATCGGCCGCGACGGGTCGAGCTCGAGGCGGGCGACGAGCTCCGCCCGATAGGCACGGTCCGGCCGGCCACGGAGGTTGCCGAGGTATTCCAGCGTCTGGGTGCCGGTCAGGTCGCCGTAGAGCGCCAGCTCGCCCGGCAGGTAGGCCACCCGTCGATCGATCGCCAGCCGGTCGCGGTGAGCGTCGAGGCCCAGCACCTCGGCGCTGCCCGAGGTCGGCCGGATGAGGTCGAGCAGGAGGCGGATCGTCGTCGACTTCCCGGCACCATTCTGGCCGAGGAAGCCGAAGGTCTCCGCGGCGTGGACCTCGAGGTCGACGTCGACGATGCCCCGCGCCGTGCCGTAGTACTTGGTCAGGGCGTGCGTGCGAATCACGGCGCCAGGCGGACCGGCCATGGCCTCACTCCTCCTTGGGTCAACCATGGCAACGGTACAGCGACCGGGACCTGCGTCCGGGGCAGGCTCGCACCGGACGGGCGGTCCGGAGCGGTCCCGAGTGGCGCGTAGTCCAGCCTTCCCCCTCGACGGCAGGACCCCTGCAGTCCGCAGCATCGGGCCATGGGACCCGTCATCCGGCCGTTCTCGTACGCCCGTGACCCGTGGTGGGATGCCACCGGCCGTGTCGCCCGCCGCCGGCGGCGCCGGCGCCTCCTGAGCTGGATCGCGATCGTCGCCCTCGGGATGTCCCTGGGGCTGACGGCCGCGCAGTCGCGCGCGGCCACCGGAGCGGCCTCCGTCGGGGCCGGGGCGGCCGGCGTCAGCCAAGGGGCAGCTGGGGCTCCGTGACGAGGTCGCTCGCCGCACGAGACAGGCAGAACGCGGGCCGATCGGCCTGACGAGCCGGGCCCGTTGGCCGGTGTCTCCGGCCCCCCGACGACCGACGCTGAGGGTCCGGAGCCGCTGGGGTGCGATCACCTCGGCCTCACGTCGCCCCACAAGAGGCCAGCCATGGACCGCCGCCGCGTCGTGATCATGGGCGCCGCCGGCCGGGACTTCCACGACTTCAACGTCGTGTACCGAGAAGATCCCGCCGTCGAGGTCGTCGCCTTCACCGCCACCCAGATCCCGGGGATCGCCGACCGCCGCTACCCGGCCGAGCTCGCGGGACAGCTCTACCCGGCCGGGATCCCGATCCTCGCCGAGGCCGAGCTCGAGTCGATCATCCGGCGAGAGGCCGTCGACACGGTCGTCTTCGCCTACAGCGACGTCAGCCACGAGACGGTCATGCATGCCGCGTCGCGGGTGCTGGCCGCCGGGGCCGACTTCGAGCTCCTCGGGCCGAACGCCACGATGCTCCCGAGCCGTCGCCCCGTCATCGCCATCGGCGCCGTGCGGACGGGCTCCGGCAAGAGCCAGACCACCCGCCACATCGCCGCCCTGCTCGCCGCGCGCGGCGTGACGCCCGTCGTCATCCGCCACCCGATGCCGTATGGCGACCTCGTCGCCCAGCGGGTCCAGCGGTTCGCGACCTACGCCGACCTCGATCGCCACGAGACGACGATCGAGGAGCGCGAGGAGTACGAGCCCCACATCGACGCCGGCCGGGTCGTCTATGCCGGGGTCGACTACGAGGCGATCCTGCGCCAGGCCGAGGAGGAGGCCGACGTCATCCTGTGGGACGGCGGCAACAACGACTTCCCGTTCTACCGGCCCGACCTCAACATCGTCGTCGCCGACCCGCTCCGGGCCGGCCACGAGCTGTCGTTCCATCCCGGTGAGATCAACCTCCGGATGGCCGACGTCGTCGTCATCAACAAGATCGACTCTGCGGGCCAGGCGGCGATCGATGCGGTCAAGGCGAGCATCGCCGCGGTCAATCCCCGCGCCGAGGTCGTGACCGCCCGGTCCGACCTGGCCCTCGAAGGCGACCCGATCCAGGGCAAGCGGGTCGTCGTGGTCGAGGACGGCCCGACGCTCACCCACGGGGGCATGGCCTACGGCGCCGGGATCGTCGCCGCGAAGCGCTTCGGCGCGGCGCGCGTCGTCGACCCGCGGCCGGTCGCCGTCGGCTCGATCGCCGCGGTCCTGGACCGCTACCCGACCCTCGAGCCCCTCGTCCCCGCGATGGGCTACGGCCACGCCCAGATCGCCGACCTCCAGGCCACCCTCGATGCCTGCGACGCGGACCTCGTCCTGTCGGCCACGCCGATCGACCTGACCCGCGTCCTGACCCTCAACAAGCCGATCACGCGGGTGCGCTACGAGCTCGCCCAGGTCGGTGGCAGCCCGCTCGAGCGGCTCATCGAGCCGATCGTCGCGGCAGCCCGCCGGCCGGTTCCGGCCCGAGGCTGATCGCCGACCACTCCCCCGGGAGGATGGGGAGGCCCGCCCGGCCGGCGCCGGGCGGGCCTCCCTGATTTCGCGGGCGTCCCGGGATCGGGGAGCGGGTCAGCCGCCGGGCGTGAGCCAGACCGGGTACTCAGTCACGTTGACCGGCCTGCTGTCGGCGGCCGAGAGCTCGAAGACCCGCAGCGTGCCCCACTGCCCAACCGCGACGGCGTACGGCACGGTGACATCGAAGGTGCCCCAGCAGCCGCTCCCGCAGGTCGCGTGCACCGGCAGGTCGACGAGCGTTGTGTCATCGGCGGCGACCAGCTGCAGGCGGAACTGGGCCTCGAAGGCGTAGGCCATGCCGGTGAAACGCGCCGGGTTGGCGACGGCGCCGCCCCAGGCTGGGCCGTCGACGAAGATCGCCGGAATGAAGGCGACAAAGTCCGCGCGGGTGACAGCCCGTGAGACCGGGCCGATGTCCGTGACGGCGGGAGCGTCCGCGCCATCGAGCTGGAAGCGGACGCTCTTGACGGTCGCGAACTGCGTCAGGGTGAAGACGACCTGGCCATATCGCCGCTCGATGGTGGCACTCGCGCCGCCGACGGCGAACTCGCTCGAGAGGTTCACCGTTGCGACCCCGTTCGAGATGGAGAGGCCGAGGAACCGCGTGTCGACGGGGATGTCCGTGAACATCGCCGGGTCGGCCGACAGCTCGCCGACAACCGGCCCGGCGAGCAGCTGGGTCATCGCTGCCGCGCCCACCGCCTGGGTCTTCGGAACGGTCCGCAGGACGGGCACGAGCCCGCCAGCGCCGGTGTGGCTGCCCAGCATGAAGTACGCCCGAACGGTCGTCGTCGCCGTGGCCGAGGCGGACGACGTGCCGCTTGGCGTGGCCCCGGGGCTGCCGGCCGCTGTCGGCTCCGGGCTGGCGACGTCGATCGAGGCCGAGCCGTTCGAGCCGGGCGGCGCGACGGTCCCGAGATCGCCGCCGGCCGGGCCGGCGCAGGCGCCGGCGACCAGGGCAAGGCTCGCGAGAAGGGTCAGCATCCTCGGAGACATCGGCGTGCGCCTCGCTGGTTGGCGGCGCCGGCCGGGCGTCGCGGCTCGTCCCGAGGATCGCTTGGCGCGCGGGATCAGTCAGCGGAATCCGGTAACGATCCGGTCACAGGCAGGCGGAGCGACACCTCGAGGCCACCGCCCTCGCGGTTCCGGGCCGTCAGCCGGCCGCCGAGGAGCCGGGCATGCTCGGCGGCGATCGCGAGGCCGAGCCCGGAGCTGCCGAAGCCCCGCGACGCGTCGGCCTTGTAGAACCGGTCGAAGAGATGGGCCACCGCTCCGGGCTCCACGCCGGGCCCCCGGTCGGCCACGCTGACCTCGGCCGCGGCCTCCGCGCCGACCGCGGGTCGGACCGCGACCTCCACGGCCGAACCGGGGGCATGGATCCGGGCGTTGTCGAGGAGGTTGCCGACGATCCGGTCGAGTCGCCGCAGCTCGGCTGGGACGACGATCGGTTGCTCGGGAAGGTGGAGGATCGCCCCCGGGAGTCGCGCCCGGGCGATGGCCTGGACGGACGCCCCGAGGTCCAGCGGCACGAGCGTTGGCTGCTCGGCCTCCGCGTCGAACCGCGACAGCTCCATGAGGTCCTCGACGAGGCTCCGCAGCCGGCGGACGTCGGCCACGAGGAGCTCCGCGGCCCGGCGCGACTCGGGCGGGAGGCGGTCCACGCCGGCATCGATGATCGAGGCCTCCGCGACGAGGGCCGCCAGCGGCGTCCGCAGCTCGTGCGAGACGTCGGCGACGAATCGCCGGTTCTGCTGCTGCGCCGACTCGAGGCGGGCGATGGTCGCCTGGAGGGCAGTGGCCATCCGATTGAACTCGGCGGCCCACGCGCCAAGCTCGTCGGTTCCGGTCTCGGGGATGCGGGCGCTCAGGTCGCCGGCGGCGATCCGCGCGGCGGCGACGCTCCCGGATCGCACGGGCACGAGGATCCGGCCGGCGATGAAGCCGGCCGCGAGCAGCGCCACGACGGCGGCGACGAGCCCACCGACGACGAGGCCGATCTGGAGCTGGCCGAGGGCCGCCCTGATGGTCGACGTCCCGAACACGAAGTAGAACGCGGGTCCTGCGCCCTGGCGGCCACCGACCACCAGTGCTTCCGACCCTGCGACCGGCACCCAGGCATAGGCGAGGCGCCCGCCGGCGACCGCAATGGTGAGCGACCCCGGGAAGCCCGCCAGGGCTCCGGCGAGCACGTCGCTCGAAACGTAGATCGCGCCGTTCCCGAAGTCGACGATCGACTCCTCGACGCCCCGGAGCCTGAAGGCCTCGGGCAGTCCACTCGTTCGATACTCGTCGATCCCCGCGCCCGCGGGCAGCCGATCGGGCACGAGCACGGAGAGGTTGAACTGCGCCTGGCGCTCGGCGTCGGCAAGGAGGCCCTCGCGCAGCCGGGCGTCGACGAAGGCGTACGTGCCGAACCCGATGCCGACGACGGTGAGCGCGACGAGCGCCACCAGCGCGATCGCGAGCCGGCCCCGCAGGCCGCCGGGCGTCATCCTGGCCCGGCCTTGTAGCCGCTGCCCCGAACCGTGACGATCAGCCGCGGTCGGGCCGGGTCATCCTCGACCTTGGCCCGGAGGCGGCCGACCGCGACGTCGACGAGCCGCGAATCGCCGAGGTAGTCGTAGCCCCAGACCCGATCGAGCAGCAGCTCCCGGCTGAGGACCTGCCCCGGACGCGCGGCGAGCTCGGCGAGGAGGTCGAGCTCGGTCCGGGTCAGCGCGATCTCGGTCTCGTCGCGGCGGACGGTCCGGCCGTCGAGGTCGATGACGAGGGGCCCGAGCGTCAGCCGGCCGCCGCGAGCCGCGGCTGGGCCGAGGCCGGCCTCGGCCGACGGCGAGCTCGAGGTGCCGCGACGGACGGCGGCCCGGACGCGGGCGACGAGCTCCGGCATCTCGAACGGCTTGCGGACGTAGTCGTCGGCGCCGGCCTCGAGCCCGCGCACGACGTCGACCGTGTCGCCGCGGGCCGTGAGCATGACGATCGGCACGGTCGAGGTCCGCCGGATCTCGCGGCACACCGCGAGCCCGTCGAGGCCCGGCAGCATGACGTCGAGCAGGACGAGGTCCGGATCGCTGGCCTGCCAGCGCTCGAGCCCACTCGTCCCGTCGGCCGCCGTGACGACATCGAATCCGATGGCACGCAGGCCGAGTGCAACGATTTCGCGGATCGAGGCGTCGTCCTCGACGAGCAGGATCCGACCGTCCACGGGCGCGTCCTCCCTGCCTCGAGTTGTCGGGGAGCCATGCCGATCGTACGCTGCGCTGCGGACGGGGCGCCGCTCGGTCGATCGGCGGAGCGGTGGGAGGGAACGCGATAGGCCCGCTTGGAGCGGTCGTGACCGAGGAAGATCCGGGGCCCGGACCGGCGTCGCCGGGGCGAGCCGCGTTCCTGTCGTTCGTGCTGCCCGGGCTCGGGCAGATCGCGCTGGGCGAGGTCCGGAGCGGGCTCCTCCTCGCGGTGCCGATCCTGGCCACCCTCACCGTCGCGGCGTTCTTCATCCTGGCCGACCGGGCGGACCTCGTCAGCTGGCTGTTCGATCCCCCGGTCATCCTCGCCCTCGTCGTGCTCGACGTCGCCCTGGGCCTGAACCGCGTCGTGGCGATCGGGGACGCCTGGTGGCTGGCCCGCCAGCGTGCCGTCGCGTCGGGCTGGGGCCGTCCCCGGGGCTCGGGCCGACTCGTCGCGGGCCTGCTGGCCGCCACCGTCCTGCTCCACGGCGGCATCGGCGTCGTCGGGGTCCAGGCCTACGGTGACCTGACCGCGGTCTTCGAGGAGCCGGGCACCGGGTTCGTCATCCCGTTGGCGAGCTTCGGGACGCCCCAGCCGACGCGCAGCCCGGAGCCCGGAGCGACGGAGTTCTCCGTGTCGCCCCTCCCCGGCCCGGCGTGGGCGGCGGATGGCCGGCTGAACGTCATCCTCATCGGCGGCGACGCAGGGCCGGGTCGCTGGAGCCTCCGGACCGACACGATGATCCTGCTCAGCGCCGACGTCGCGACCGGCCGGGTGGCGCTGTTCGGCATCCCTCGCAACCTCTACGGCGCGCCCCTCCCGCCGGAGAGCGCCGGCGCGACGCCGGACGGCACATTCCCGGGGCTCCTCAACGCCCTGTGGGTCTACGCCGACCAGCACCCGAGCCAGTTCCCCGGCGACGACCAGACCCGCGGCTTCCGGGCGATCACCGGCGCCCTCCAGCAGCTCACCGGCGTGCCGATCGACGGCGCCGTCGTCGTGAACCTCAACGGCTTCGTCGACCTCGTCGACGCGATCGGCGGCGTCTGGGTCAACGTGCCGTACCACATCCACGACGACACCTATCCGCTGGAGAACGGCACCGGCGACGTGGTCCTCGACATCCGGTCCGGCTGCCAGCACCTCGACGGCCACTTCACCCTGGCGCTCGCCCGGTCTCGCCACCAGGATTCCGACTACGGCCGGATGACCCGCCAGCAGCTCGTCCTGGAGGCCCTCGCCCGCCAGCTCGACCCGATCTCGCTGATCATGCAGGTGCCGCACCTGCTGCAGATCGCCGGGACGAACATCCGGACGACGTTCCAGCCGCAGGACATGGGCCTGCTGCTTCGGTTCGCGGCGACCGTCGACCGGACGAACGTCACGAACGTCGAGTTCTTCCCGCCGACGTATCCCGAGGTCCTCACGAAGGCCTCGATCGCGAAGATCCAGAACGTCGTCCGGACGATCTTCGGGAGCCCGAGCGCATCGCCCGGCCCGAGTGGCTCGTCCGGATCGCCGGCACCGACCCCGCGACCGACCAAGGGCTGCCCGGCCTGACCCGACCGCATGGCATCATCGCCGGCGTGTCCGGCCCCTCCCCGTCGACCTCGACCGTCGACCTGACGCGCTTCGACGCCCTGACGTTCGACTGCTACGGCACCCTCATCGACTGGGAGGCCGGGATCCTCGCCGCCCTTCGGACCGCGCTGACGGGGCGGTCATCGACGGACGCGGCAGGCGTCACGGACGAGGCCCTCCTCGAGGCGTTCGGGCGCCACGAGGCCGAGATCGAGGCCGGACCGTACCTCGCTTACCGGACCGTCCTCGAGCGGACCGCCCGGGCGATCGGGTCCGACCTCGGCCTCGCGATCTCCGACGAGGCTGCGGCCGCCTTCGGCGGATCCGTGGCCGACTGGCCCGCGTTCCCGGACTCGGCCGGCGCCCTGGCGGATCTCGCGGCTCGCTTCCGGCTCGGGGTCATCACGAACTGCGACGACGACCTCTTCGCGGCCTCGGAGCGGCGCCTCGGGGTGACCTTCGATCCGGTCGTGACCGCGCAGCAGACGCGGCGCTACAAGCCGAACCCGCGCGGCTTCGAGCTGGCGTTCGAGCGGATCGGCCTCCCGACGACCCGGATCCTCCACGTCGCCCAGAGCCTGTTCCACGACCACGTGCCGGCAAAGCGCCTGGGCCTGACGACGGTCTGGGTCGATCGCCGCGGCGGGCGTCCCGGCTCGGGCGCCACCCCGCCGGCAACCGCCCGGCCGGATCTCGTCGTGCCGGACATGCGGACGCTGGCCGATCTCGCCATCGCGGCGATCCCGGCGCCGTGAGCCGCGATCCAGACGCCGTGAGCCGCGATCCCGACGTGCGCGGCGAACCGGGCGCCGACGAGCGCCTCCGCGAGCGGCTCGTCTCCAGGGAGGTCCTGCGGCGCAGCCGGATCCTCGAGTTCCGGGTCGACACGATCGAGCTGCCGGACGGCACCCGCTCGACGCGCGATGTCGCGGGCCACCCCGGCGGCGTGGGGATGGTCGCGATCGATCCCGACGACCGGGTCCTGCTCGTCCGCCAGTGGCGTCACGCGGTCGGCCGGGCGCTGCTGGAGATCCCGGCGGGGACGCTCGACCGCCACCCCGATGGCTCCGTCGAGGATCACGCCCTCGCAGCCGCGCGCGAGCTCGAGGAGGAGACCGGCTACCGCGCCGGGCGGTGGCGCTACCTCGGCTCGTTCTTCACCGCGCCTGGCTTCACCGAGGAGCAGATGCACCTCTACCTCGCGACCGACCTTCGGCCGGCGCACGAGGGCCGGCTCGGTCCGGACGAGGACGAGCGCCTGGAGCTCGAGCCGCTGCCGCTGGCCGAGGCAATCGCGATGGCCGAGCGCGGCGACCTTCGGGATGCGAAGTCGATCGTCGGGCTGCTGTGGGTCGCGACCCTGCGCGACCGCTAGCCGCCCGGCCGCTCGGCGCCCGGCGGCTCGTCGGTCGTCGGCGGCAGGAGCTGCTCGATCCGGGCCATCGCCCGCTCGTAGAGCTCGGACCTCGGGCTGAGCGCGATCGCCAGCTTCAGGTGAGTCCGCGCCTCGGCGAGCCGGCCGAGCTGGCGGAGGCTCTCGCTCAACGCGAAGTGGGCCCAGTGCCCGGACGGATCGATCTCGATGAGCGCCTCGAACGTCGCGCGCGCCCGCTCGAACTGGCCGCTGTGGTGGTACGCCCGCCCGAGCGGCTCGAGGATCGAGCCCTTGCCCGGCTCCAGCCGCGCCGCCCGCTCCAGGACGATCGCGGCCTGGGCGTGATGCCGCCGCTTGACCAGCGCGTGGCCGCGCTGGAGGAGCTCGTAGGCGCTCTCCGGGTCGTGCTCGGAATCGTCGGGCGGGATGGGGCGCGGCTCCATCGGCTCATGGTCCCACGAAGCTGCTGAACACCCAGTGGAAGGGGGCCGCCCGCCCCGAGATGGCGAGTTCTTGCCAGATTCCCACCAGGCGAGCATTCGTCAGCAACGACGACGGTCAGGCACTGGTCGGTGGCAGGTATTCATCCCGCGCCACGCTCACGCCGGGATGAATCAGGTCCAATTCCGCGCCCCAGGGCGCCTCAGATCCCGGTTTCTGCTGCCCAATGCCCGGGTGGTGGGCATTTGGCACAAACGGCGCGGTGCCAGCCGCGCGGATCCGCCTGGGGTGCCGCCGGGGGTGCGGCCGGGGTCAGCCGACCGGGACCTCGCGGTACTCGCCGAGGTTGACGCGGCGGAGGCGGGGGCTCTCGGTCCGGCCGGGGATGCGGCCGCGCTTGGCGATGGGCCGGCCGTCGATCTCCTTGATGTCGCCGGTGAAGTCGATCGGCGAGGCGCCGCTGATGTACGAGCCGACGGCGAACGAGTCGACCGGGGCGCCGGACTCCTTGAAGAAGCGGATCCGCTCCGGGGTCAGACCGCCGGAGACGACGATCTGGACGTGCTGGAAGCCGTCCTGGTCGAGCCGCGCCCGGACCTCGCGGACGAGGTCGGGCGTCACGCGGCCACGCTCCGAAGGCGTGTCGAGCCGGACGCCGTACAGCTTGTCGCCGAGGGCATGCGCGACCCGGAGAGCCTCCTCCGCCTCGTCCTTGAACGTGTCGACGAGGACGAGCCGCGGCACGTCCGACTCGAGATCCCGATCGAAGGCCTCGGCGGCGCGAACGGTGTCGCCGAAGATGAGGACGAGCGAGTGGGGCATCGTGCCTGTCGGGTTCAGGCCCGCGAGACGCGCGCCCGCCGGCGTGGAGGCGCCCACGCAGCCACCGACGATCGCCGCGTAGTCGAGGACGTCGGTGACGTCCGGATGGACGTGCCGGGCGCCGAACGAGATGACCGGCTGCGGCGCGGCGGAGTCGACGCACTGGCGGGCCGCGGTCGCCCAGCCGGTCGACTGGGCCATCATCCCGAGCATCGCCGTCTCGTACAGCCCGAAGCGACGGTAGCGAGCCGAGATCCGGAGGACGACCTCCTTCGGCTCGATGTGGTCGCCATCGTCGAGGCCCTCGACGACCGTCTCCGCCGGATCGGCGTCGACGAGGACGTGGGCCAGCAGGTTCTTGGCCTCGTCGATGCCGCACAGGACCGCGGGCTCCCTGGCGAAGACCTCCATCGTCACGATGGGGTCCATCCCCTCGCGTTCCAGGATCCGCTCCGCCCGCGCGAAGTACACGTCGGCCGAGTCGCCCGACAGGATCTCCCAGCTCGGCTTCGTCCGACGGATCGACATCAGGGCCGGGAGTGTAGCCGGTTCGCCCTGGCGGCCGAACGCCGGCGCCAGGCGCCGAGGAACAGGCCGATGAGGAGCAGGAGCGCGATGACGAGCCCGATCGCGCTGATGACCCGACCGCGGCCGACGACGGCCGCGGTCGTCCAGGCGGTCTTCGCCTCGGTGGCGGTGCGGGTCGCCGTGTCGAGGTCGCCGGCAGCGAACGCCGAGCGCGAGGCGCGGAGGGCCTCGTCCGGCGACGCACCGATGAGCCCGATCTCCTCGAGCGGCGTCGTGGTCCGCGGCTGGGCCGCCGTCGCCTCGCCGATCGCGCCGAGGGCCGCCAGCTCCGCGGCGGCCTCCGCGGACGCCCCGGTGAGGTCGCCCGACTCGAAGGCGTGGCGGAGGGCCACGGGCAGCTGCAGGCTCGCCGCGGCCGATGCCCGCTCGAGCGCGGTCCGCTGGCGGAGGACGGCTTCTGCGTCGGTGAGCTGCTGCTCGGCGACGCCGAACTGCCAGGCCCGCATCGCGTCCCGGATCGAGCGCGGCAGCAGCCACCCGCCGGCGTCCTGGACCCCGCGGGCGTAGGCCTCGCGGGCTTCCGCGCGGGCGTCGAGCACCGGCAGGTCCTCCGTCCGGACGACCCAGGTCCGCCAGAGGTCGAGGTATGACCGGCCGGTGGCATCCTCGAGGAGGTCGAGCAGGCCGCGCCAATCGGGGGCCGCGTTCACGGTCTCCCCGGGCCCGGCGCTGGGCTGGTACGCACCGAGATGGCTCGCCGCGAGCCCCCAGACGCGCTGCAGGCCGTCGCTCCCGGCTCTCGCCGCGATCGCGCGGGCCACCTCCAGCGACGCCGCGTAGGCATACGTCTCGGTGTCGGCCGACGCGGATCCGATGGCGCCCCAGGCGTTGAGCGGGATCGGCGCGGTGCGGGTGGTGGCGGTGAGCTCGGGCGACACGATGGCGACCTTGAGCCGGGCCGCCGCGACCTCGGCGTAGTACGAGGCGAAGGCCTCGGCCGCCCATCGATCGGCGACGAGCGCGCCGTTGAACCAGGCGTGCGCCGCCTCGTGCAGGACGACGCCCGACGGCGCGGCGTAGGCGATCTCGATCCGGTGCTGCGCGGGATCGAACAGGCCGGCATAGCCACCGGTCGATCGGACGAGCGCTTCCTGGACGACGAGCGGCTCCGGGATCGGCCACGGCAGCCCGATCTCCTCGCTGAGCACCGGCAGCGCGCGCACGACGAGGTCGCCGACGCGGGTCCGCCACGGCGTGTCGTCGGGCCAGGCCCGGATGACGAGGCTGGCCTCCTGGCTGCCGATCGCCACGGACCGCGCCACGTCGACGTAGTCGGACGGGTGGTCGGCGGTGACGTCCGCGACGAACGCCAGGGGATCGGCGAGGGGCCCGCTCGTCCAGGTGAGCGTGCCGTCGATGCCGGTCGTCGGCCCGGTGAGCGGGCCCCGGCCGATCGTCGTCTCGTAGCCCGACGGGAACGTGATCGTCACCGACGAGCCGGGCGTCGAGGGCGTGGCGAACGCCCACGCGTAGAAGGACACGAGCGACGGCGAGATCCGGATCGGCCGGTCGGGCGCGCCGCCGGGATCCTTGAGCACGAATGTCAGCGTGAAGGTCCGCGTCGCCCCGGCCCCGAGATTGCTCCCGAAGTCGAGCTTGAGCACGGTGTACGTCGCGGTCCGCTTCGAGACCGAGACCGAGGGCGATCCGCTCGCGGCCTTGAGCTTGAAGCCGGAGGTGTTGGGCAGGACCGCGAGGAACGCCGTCCGGAAGTAGTAGTGCTTCGTCGCCGTGTCGTGAAGGTGGTTCGTCGCGGTGATCGCGACGCTGATCGCGACGTTGCCCGCGGC
>JACQEG010000139.1 GCA_016200665.1 Chloroflexota bacterium
ATCGCGATGACGATCGCGAGCCCGACCGTCGCCTCGGCCGCCGCGACCGCCATGACCATGAGCGCGATGACCGCGCCGCGGTCCTGGAGCTGCGGGATGAACGCCCCGAACGCGACGATCGAGAGGTTGACGGCGTTGAGCATCAGCTCGATCGACATGAGCATCGAGATCGCATTCCGGCGGGCGAGGAAGCCGAACGTCCCGATCGCGAAGAGCGCGCCGGCGAGCGTGAGGTAGGTGTTCAGCTGGTCGGCCATCAGCGGGCCACCTCGTCGCTGACGCGCTCGCCGGGTCGATCCTCGCGCTTGGCGAGGAACACGCCGCCGATGACCGCCGCGAGGAGGAGGACGCTGACGACCTCGAACGGCAGGACATAGTCCTTGAACAGGATGGTGGCGAGGGCCTGGGTCACGACGGTCATCCGGGCCGCCACGTCCGGCCAGTCGGTGCCGAGGACGGCGATCCCGATGATCAGGAACAGGACGACGGCCGCGACGGCGGCCCAGCCGGCCTGGGTCTGGAACGTCAGCTTCGAGGAGCCGGACTTCGTCTGGGTCAGCATGATCGCGAACAGGACGAGGACGCTGATCGCCCCGATGTAGACGATGACCTGGGCCGCCGCGACGAGCGGCGCGCCGAGCTGGACGTAGATCCCGGCCAGGGCGATGAAGCACACGATCATCGCGAGGCCGCAGCGGATGATGTCGCGCATCGTGACGACCGCGATGCCGGCGACGAGCATCAGCGTGGCGAACGCCGCGAGCAGCGCGTCATCGACGTTCCCGCCACCGAAGACGAAGACGAGGAGCGCGGGGGTCGTGACGATCCCGATCGCGACCGCTGCCGCGAGGAGGTAGAGCCAGGCCCGCATCGGTGCCCTACTTCACGTGGGCGTGGGCGCCGTTGCCGGACCCGGCGCCGTCGGACGTCAATCTCGCGGGCAGGACCTGCAGGACGCGCGAGCCCTCGATGTAGCGGCCGCTCTCGATGGCCCGCTGGAGCCAGTCGCGCTCCTTGCGGATGTAGGTGACCTCGGTCTCGCGATCGATCTCGGCGAGGGCCATGAGATCGATCGTCGGCGTCTCGCGGGACGTGTGGGCGAGCTCGAACTCGCCGCCGTCGCGGAGCGCGTCGTAGGGGCAGGCGTCGACGCAGATGCCGCACAGGATGCAGCGGCTCTCGTCGACCTCGTACTTCTGGAGGACCCGCGGCTTGGGCATGAGCGCGCCGGTCGGGCAGGTCTCGGCGCAGCGCCCGCAGGACACGCATGGCGTGTCGTTGAGGCTCATGTCGAGTGGCGTCGTGACGAGCGTGTCGAAGCCGATCCGCATGAAGTCGTAGCAGGCCGCGCCGACGACCTCGGAGCAGACGTTGGCGCAGCGACCGCAGTCGATGCAGCGCGACGGCTCGCGCAGGATGAAGGCGTGGCTGTCGTCGCGGATGTAGTCGTGGTTGATGCCGGTGAAGCGGTTCTCGCCGACGCTGCGGACCCCGGCGCCGGCATTCGGCTGGGGCTCGAGCGTCCGGAGGGTCGTGCCGTATTCGATGCCGAGGCGCCGCAGGTCGCAGTAGCCGATCGCCTCGCAGGTGCACTGGAGGCATCGGGTCGACTCGGCGACGACCTCCTCGACCGAGTACGGGATCTCGTACTCGATGTAGCTGTCGCGGCGCTCCTCGGCCTCGAGGGCCTTGAGCCGGTAGCGCGGCTCCTTGACCTCGGCCGTGAACGGCACGATCGAGAGGAACTCGGGCTGCGGCTCGGCGAGCGTCTGGCGGGTCTTGATCGCGCCGAGGTCGTGGCCCTTGAGGTAGGCATCGACGGCGTAGGCGGAGCGGCGGCCCTCGGCGATCGCCTGGACGACCGTCGCGGCGCCGACCCGAACGTCGCCGCTGGCGAAGACGCCGGGGCGACCCGTCTCGAAGGTGACCGCGTCGGCCTGGAGGCGGCGGTTCTTCGTGGCCTTCGGGCCCTGCGAGCCGGGACCGATCCAGTCGAGCTCCGGCCCCTGGCCGATCGCGAGCAGGATCCGGTCGCACGGGATGGTGAACTCGGTGCCGGCGGCGGGCTCCGGCCGGCGGCGGCCAGAGGCATCCGGCGCGCCGGGGACCATCCGGATGAACTCCATCCCGGTGACGTTGCCCCTGGCGTCGGTGATGACCCGGGTCGGGCCGGCCTGGAAGATCGCGGTGACGCCCTCCTCGATGGCCTCGTGGACCTCGTTCGCGGCGGGCATGTCCTTCATGTCGCGGCGGTAGACGAGGGTGACCTCGGCGGCGCCCTGGCGGATCGACGTCCGCGAGCAGTCCATCGACGTGAACCCGCCGCCGACGACGACGACCCGCTTGCCCTTGTGGCCCGGGTACTCCAGGCCGAGCGTCGCGGTCCGGAGGTACTCGAGGCCGTCGAGCACCTCGGCGGCGTCCTCGCCGGGCACGCCGAGCTTGTTCGTGTCGTAGCAGCCGATCGCGATGAGGACCGCGTCGAAGCCCTGGAACTGCAGGTCGTCGAGGGTGAAGTCCCGCCCGAGCCCCTGGTTGCAGACGATCTTGCCGCCGAGGCGGGTCACGCTCTCGTACTCGGCCTCGAGGACCTCGACCTTCGGCAGGCGGTACTGCGGGATGCCGTAGCGGAGCATCCCGCCGGGGGCCGGGTCGCGCTCGAAGACGGTGACCTCGTGGCCATTGATGAGGAGGTAGTAGGCCGCGGCCATGCCGGCGGGCCCCGAGCCGATGACCGCGACGCGGCGGCCGGTCGCGGCCGACACCTCGAACGGCAGCGGCGGGTCGATGCCGTCGTCGAGCATCGCCTTGATGACCTGGTCGCCGGCGTAGCGGTGGCTGTCGCGGATCGCGATCGCCTCGTCGACCTCGTCGCGCCGGCAGTGGTCCTCGCACGGCGCCGGGCAGACCCGGCCGAGGATGCTGGGAAACGGGATCGTCCGCTTGAAGATCCGGGTCGACTCGCGGAAGTTGCCCTCGGCGTTCTGCTTGAGGAAGCCCGGGATGTCGATGTGGCTGGGGCACTTGTTCTGGCAGGGCGGCAGGCAGTAGGCGTTGTGGTCGCTGAAGATCAGCTCGAGGTTCGTCCGGCGGAGGCGGCGGATCTCGTCGGTCTGGGTCTGGACCTTCATCTCCGGCTCGGCCTGGCGCGAGCAGCTGATCGGCGGGTGGTCCTCGCCCTCGACGTCCACGACGCACATCCGGCAGGCGCCGAAGCCGGGCAGCTTCGGCTCATAGCAGAGCGTCGGGATCTCGATCCCGTTGTCGCGGCAGACCTCGAGGATCGTCTGGCCCTCGAAGCCCTCGACGACGTGGCCGTCGACCTCGATCCGGATCCGCGGCGTGGACTGCGGCCGCTGCGGCGCGGGCGAGGTGATGTAGCGCTCGGCCATCGAGTCCTCGATGGGCGCGACCGTGTCGAGCTTGGCCGGCATGTCCGGGCGGCTCTCGGGTCGGACGATCAGGTCGGTCATGTCAGGCAGGGCTCGCGCTGCTGGGCTGCGTGGCGGAGGGCGTCGTGGTCGCCGTGGCTGGCGGGCGGCCGAGCGCGCTCGGATGGCACACGCCGGCCGGACATTCGCCGCGCTCGAGGTGGGCATCGATCTCGGGGCGGAAGTAGCGTAGCCCGCTCATGAGCGGCAGTGTCGCCAGTCGCTCGTGGTCGCACAGCGCCGAGCCCACGATGTCCTCGGCGAGATCCACGAGGAGCTCGAGGTCGCCGGCCCGTGACGTGCCGCCGGCGAGACGCTCGCCGATCTCGGCCATCCGGCGGGTGCCGATCCGGCACGGGATCGTCTTGCCGCAGGCCTCGTCGGCGCAGTAGCGGGTCAGCAGCCGGGCGAGGTCCACGATGCAGGCCCGCTCGTCGGCCACGATGACCGAGCCCGAGCCGACGTGGGCGCCGGCCACTCGCAGGGCCTCGAACGTGTACGGCGTCGTCAGGTGATCCGCCGGCAGGATCCCGCCCGACGGCCCGCCGACGAGCACGGCCTTGATCTCGTGGCCGGCGCCGGTGCCGCCGGCGAGCTTCGCAATCGCCGCGAGCGTCGTGCCGAACGGCACCTCGGCGATGCCGCCACCGGCCGGGCCCCGCACGTCGACGAGGATCGTGCCCGGATCCTCGGACGTGCCGGCCTGGCGGAACTCCGCTGCGCCGTGGGCGAGGATCCAGGCCGCCGCCGCGGCGGTCTGGGCGTTCTGCACGACCGTGGGCTTGCCCCACAGGCCGTCCTCGGTCGGGTGTGGCGGCCGCTGCTCCGGCTGGCCGCGCTTGCCCTCGAGCGCCTTGATGAGGACCGTCTCCTCGCCGAGCATGTAGGCGCCCTGGACGGTCCGAACCTCGACCTCGAGGCGATGGCCGGTGCCCGCGGCGTCGTTGCCGAGCAGGCCTGCCGCACCGGCCGCAGCGATCGCGCCCTCGAGCGCCGCGATCGCGGCCGTCTCGCCGGCGCGAACCGCGATGATCGCCTCCTCCGCCCCGATCGCCCAGGCCGCGATCGCCGCGCCCTCGACGACGCCCGCCGGGTTCTCGGCGAGCAGCGTCCGATCGGTCAGCGACGAGGGATCCGCGCCATAGCCGTTGACGACGACGTAGCGGGTCGAGACCCCTGCGTCGCGGCCCGCCAGCGCGGCGGCGCGCCACTTGTCGGCGGTCGTGTAGCCGCTGCCGCCGTGGCCGCGCAGGCCCGAGGCCGCGACCTCGGCGATCGTGCCCGTCGGGCCGAGGTGGATCGCGTGGCGCAGGCCGGAGAACGCGTCCTTCCCGGCGCCGCCGTCTGCCTTCGGGAGCAGGATCGACGGCCAGCCGGCCGGCGTCTTCAGGAGACTCACGACGGCCCCCCAACGCCGGAGCCGCCGGCGAGCGAGGCCCCGAGGTGCGCGAGATAGGCGTCCTCGGACGGCCGGCGGGCGGCCATGGCCGCGACCTGGGCCTTCGCCTCGGGTGACTCGAACCGGAGATGGCCGTAGTACGTGGCCACGCCGTAGATCGGGGCGTACCAGGCGCCGGTGAGCTGGCTGATCTTCTTGATCGCCGCGACCGGCAGGTGGCCGTAGATGGCCTGGGTCGCCTCGAGGATCTCCAGCATCCGCCGTGGGTCGTAGTCGTAGCGCCGGAGGGCCTCGTCGAGCGCGTCCAGCTCGAGCGGCTGGAACGAATTGAAGGCCGGATCCGGCACGGTGCGCCCGGAGCGGCGGATCGCCGACTCCTCGCGTCGCTCGCCGTACGTCTCCGGCGGGCCCCAGTGGACGTGGAACCGGCTCTTCGTATCCATGCCGCCCATGTCGATGCACTCGATCGGGCAGGCCTGGGCACACTGGAAGCACGTCTCGCACTTGAGCGCGCCGTGCTCGTCGAGGAGCAGCTGCAGGCGGCCTCGGAACTTCGCCGCGACGTCGGCCTTCTGCTCGGGGTACTTGACCGTCGCCTTCGGCTCGAAGAATCGCCGCAGGGTCAGGCCCATGCCCTTCACGATCCCGATGCCCGGCACGAAGCTCACAGGCCGCCCTTCCACTGCTGGACGACGATCACCGCGAGCGCGGTCACGAACAGGTTCAGGAGCGCCGCCGGCAGGAGCCACTTCCAGGCGAAGCCCATGAGCTGGTCGATCCGGACGCGGGGCAGCGTGCCGCGCATCCAGACGAACACGAACACCAGGGCGAAGGCCTTGCCGAGGAACCACAGCAGCCCGGCGACGACGTCGAAGCTGGCGTAGGCCCAAAGCAGGGTCAGGCCCGCCGCGACGACGTTGAACAGGACGAAGCCGACGATCAGGGCGACCCACCACCGGGTCTTGCTGCGCATCGCATAGATCGGTGCGGCGAGGATCAGCGTCCCGAGGACCGGCACGAGGGCGATGATGAACAACAGCCCGAGGCCATAGGCCCCGGGGTTGATATCGATCGCGACGTGCCACGGCAGCTCGATCGGGGCATTCCAGCCGCCGAGGAACAGGACCGTGGTGATCGCCGAGACGATGAAGACGTTGACGTACTCGGCGAAGAAGAAGAACCCGAACCGCATCCCGGAGTACTCGGTCGCGAAGCCCGCGACGATCTCCGAGTCGGCCTCGGTCATGTCGAACGGCGTCCGATTGGCCTCGGCCGTGGCGGCGATGAAGAAGATGACGACCGCCAGCGGCTGGCGGAAGGCGTACCAGTTCGTGAACCAGCCGGCCTGCTGCTCGACGATCGTGTTCAGGCTCATGGTCCCGGCCAGGATGATCAGCCCGACGACCGACAGGGTCAGCGGGATCTCGTAGCTGATGATCGAGGCGGCCGAGCGGAGGCCGCCCAGCAGCGAGTACTTGTTGAAGCTCGACCAGCCGCCCATGAGCAGGCCGACGACCGTCATCCCGCCGACCGCGAAGAAGTACAGCAGCCCGATGTTCAGGTCCGCGCCGAACAGACCGGGGGCGAACGGCAGCACGAGCGCCGACATGACGCTCGTCGCGAACACCACGACCGGGGCCCAGGTGAAGACGACCGCATCGGCCTTCGTCGGGGTGAAGTCCTCCTTCGTGAGGACCTTCAGGCCCGGCACCAGGGACATCAGCGAGCCCCACGGTCCGACCCGGTCCGGCCCGATCCGGAGGTTCATCCGGGCGATGATCTTGAGCTCCATGTAGATGATCACGAATGCGAACGGGATGAAGATCAGGACGATGGCGAGGACCGCCACGAACAGCCGGACGATCTCGAGGTGGTCGAGGATCGCGTTCCAGACGATCCCGCCGAAGAGCAGGATCGTGATGACCGCGCCGGCCGTGAGGAACAGCAGCAGCGGCACGAGGATGGCGAGCGCCTTCCCGGGCAGCGTCAGCTGGTCCCAGGTCCGGGAGATCGCGGTCACTTGTCCACGCCACCCATCACGGGATCGAGGCTGGCCATGATCGCCATGGTGTCGGCGAGGAGGTGGCCGGGCAGGAGGGCGCCGACCGCCTGGAGATGGATGAAGCTCGGGTCGTGGATCTTCAGCCGGAAGGGCTGGTCGGTGCCGTCGCTGATGACGTAGGCGCCGTACATCCCGCGCGGGCCCTCGATCGCGGCCCAGGCCCGGCCGGGGCGAGGCCGGAGCAGGCGCGGCAGCTTGGCCATGATCGGGCCATCCGGCATCTGCTCGAGGCACTGGTCGATGATCCGGAGGCTCTGCTTGACCTCGTCCATCCGGAGCAGGTAGCGGGCCAGCGAGTCACCCTCGCTCCGGGTCGGGATCTCGAAGTCGATCTCCGGGTAGATCGAGTACGGATGGGCTCGCCGGACGTCGAACGGCACGCCGCTGGCGCGGATGTTCGGGCCGGTCATGCACAGCCGCAGGGCCGCTTCGCGATCGATGGTGCCGAGGCCGCGGGCGCGCCGGACGAAGATCTCGTTCTCGTTCAGGAGGGCGAGGTTCGTCTCGATCTGCTTCCCGGCCCGGCTCATCCAGTCGCCGAGCCGGCTCAGGAAGTCGTGGTTCAGGTCGCCGTTGACGCCGCCGATCCGGAAGTAGTTGAAGAGCATCCGCTGGCCCGTCAGGGCGGCCAGCATCTCGACGATCTCGTCGCGCTCGATGAACGAGTAGAGGATCGGGGCGAGGCCGCCGAGATCGAGCGCGAACCAGCCCATGAACAGGGCGTGCGACGCGATCCGGTTCAGCTCGCCCGAGAGGACCCGGATGTACTCGGCCCGGCGCGGGACCTGGACGTCGAGCAGCTTCTCGTAGGCGATGACCGGGCCCCACTCGCAGAACAGCGAGGAGATGTACTCGAGCGGGTCCAGCTGGCTGATGGTCTGGTGGTAGTCGGCGTTCTCGCAGAGCTTCTCGACCCCGCGGTGGAGGTAGCCCAGGACCGGGTCGATGTCGACGACGCGCTCGCCGTTGAGCTTGAGGACGACCCGGAGGACGCCGTGGGTCGATGGGTGCTGCGGCCCCATGTTGAGGTACATCTCGCCGTCGCCCGGCGTGTAGAACTCGAGCTCTCGCTCGGTTCGCGGCGGGTACGGCGGGATCGGCTCGTACTGGCCGTATTCGTCGTCGAGCAGGACGTGGGGATCGTCGGCCGACTTGTGGGTGCCGTGGGGGTACGTGGTCGCCATCGCTCGGGTCTCGCTCACGTGCCGGTGCCGCTGCGGAGCGGCGCCTCGCCGGCCTCGGCCGGGCTGTGGGTGCGCTCCATGTGCCGGACGCCCGCGCCCGGCGAGCGGGCCGAGTCGTCGGCCAGGTAGAAGTCCTTCCGGAGCGGGAAGCTCGTGTAGTCGGGCGGCATATAGATCCGGCGCAGGTCGCGGTTGCCCTCGAACACGATCCCGAACATGTCGTAGGTCTCGCGCTCCATCCACTCCGCGCCCTTCCACAGGAACGTGGCGGAGGCGATCCGCGGATCGTCCCGGGACAGGCCCTCGACGATGACCCGCAGCCAGTCGTTGGTGGACTGGCTCCAGAGGTGATAGACGACCTGCATCTCCCTGCCGGTGTCGACGCCGGCGAGGTCGGCCAGGATCGCGAAGTCGAAGGCGGGCTCGTCGTGGAGGGCGCGCAGGACGTCGACCACGTCGCCGGCGCCGATCCGCAGCTCGGTCTCGTCGTTGCGCTGCCGAATCTCGCCGTGGAGCTCCAGGCCGAATCGCGCCTGGAGGCGGCTCCTGAGGGCTCGGTCCATCTCGCTCGTCCTCGCCGCGCCTAGACGTCCTGGGGCACGGTCGGGCCGATCGCCCGCTCCGGCCAGTGACCGCGCCGATCCTTGACGAGCTGCTGGAGCTTCATCATCGCGTAGATGAGGCCCTCCGGCCGGGGCGGGCAGCCGGGCACGTAGACGTCGACCGGCATGATCCGGTCGATCCCCTCGACCGTGCTGTAGCTCCGCTTGTAGCGCCCGCCGGAGCAGGTGCAGTCGCCCATCGCGACGCACCACTTCGGCTCCGGCATCTGCTCCCAGAGCCGGAGGAGCGGCCCGGACATCTTCGTCGTCAGGGTGCCGGCAACGATGAGGACGTCGGCCTGGCGGGGGCTGGCGCGGAACGGGAAGGCGCCCCAGCGGTCGACGTCGTTCTTCGATGTGGCGAACGACATCATCTCGATCGCGCAGCAGGCGAGGCCGGACAGGAGCGGCCAGAGGCTGTTGGCGCGCAGGAGGTCGATCACGTAGTCGGCCTTGGTCGGGATGACCTCGAGCACGCCGGACCAGCGGGCGTCGTCGCGCCGCAGCGACATGTCGTGCTCGAGCTGGGCGAGGTGGGTGATCTCGGTCGGCTGGCCGCCGTCGTACGCCAGCGGGTCGGCCGGCGCCCAGAGCTCGTTGCGCACGACGACCGGCTCGGACACGGCCGTCGAGCCGGGGACCGTGAGCGCGGTCGTGCGAGCGCCAGCGCTCGTGGATCGGGTGAGTTCGTTCGTCATCGCTCGCTTGCTCGCTTGCTCGCTCGGTCGGTCGCTCGCTTGCTCGCTCGGTCGCTCAGCGCCACGTCAGCACGCCCTTGCGCCAGGCGTACGCCAGCCCGAACAGCAGGATCGCCACGAACAGCACCATGCTGACGAACCCGCCCAGCAGCAGGTCGCGGAAGATCAACGCCCACAGGTAGATGAACACGACCTCGATGTCGAACGCCACGAACAGCAGGGCGTAGATGTAGAAGCTCAGCCCGAACCGGCCGTGGGTGTCGCCGTAGGTGTCGATGCCCGACTCGTAGGGCATGCCCTTGTGCACGTCTCCGCGGTTGCGGTGCGACAGCAGCCACGCGGCGCCGATGGTCACGAACACGAATCCGATCGAGACGACGGCGAACCCGACGACGTACCAGATCGCTGGCAACCGATCCTCGCTTCCGTTCCTCGCTCCCGGGTCTCGCTCCGGAGGTTCCACTCCGCGGCCCGTCCGGGCGCGTCGCTACCCCTGGGCTCGATCCGGTTGGTCCATCCCGAGGGCGGGACGCTTCGCGTGCTTCAAGATTTCGAGGCTTTCACGACCGACCGTCTGAGACGGCTGTCGCCCGCTTGGCATTCTATCGCCTCGCCCGCTCGCGGTAGCGGGTGCCGGTCGGCCCGCCACGGCGGTTCCGGAATGCCCATCGTGCAGGCGATCCACGCTGGCGCTCGGCGGCGGCATCGCTCGGCGTCGGCTCGTCGCTCGGCGTCGGCTCGTCGCTGGGCGGCGGCGCGGCGGCTCATACGTGGGGCGTCTGAACGCGACGTCGATCGCCGCCATGGCGGTGATTCGGGTCGGGTTCATACCCGGGACGTATGAAACGGGTTCGAAGCCGGCCATTCCGGCCGAGGGAGGCGCCGATCCCGTCGCGTTCATACACGGGGCGTATGAATTGCCGGTTTCATACCCGGGGCGTATGAATTGCCGGTTTCATACCCGGGGCGTATCGGATCGGCGTCAGGGCGACCCGCCCGCGTCAGGGCGACCCGCCCGCGGCAGGGCTGCGGCCGGACGCGCCTGCCGCGAGGCCTCGGCCGAACTCGCGGACCGCGAAGCCGCCCGTGGCCCGCGGGTCGAGCATCCGGACGACCGCCGAGCGCGCCTCGAGGTAGGACTCGAGGGTCGTGCCCGGCTCCGACTGCAGGCCGACGAGGAGCTCGCCGAGGCCCAGCTCGCTGAGGTACTGCGCCTGGGCGGTGCGGCGAAGCGGGGTCAGGCCGGCCGCGGTCGCCGCCCGCTCCAGCGCGGTCAGGTCGACGTGCGCAGTCAGGTCCTGGCGGCCGATCGCGACGAGCGGGTCATCGTGGACCCGGTGGTGGTGATACGCCCGGAGCGTGGATCCGCGGGCTGGCGTGTAGAGGTCGGTGGCCTCGTCGCCGTAATCGATGATGAGGAGTAGGCCGCGCTCGAGCGGTGCGGTCGCCGCGGCGACCCAACCGTCGATCGCGAGGCAGATCTCGGCAGGCTGGCCGGGAGCCAGGGCGATGCCCTCGGAGGCGAGACGTGCCGCGAGGGCTGGGGTCGACGGCGGGCCGAGGACGGTGGCGAGGGCCAGGTCGGCACCAAGCGTGACGAAGCGTTCGA
>JACQEG010000147.1 GCA_016200665.1 Chloroflexota bacterium
ATCCGGGTCGGCGGCGCGGTGGATGAGCCCCTCCATCGCCATCCGCGACTCGATCCCGTAGTCGCCCGCGGCGAGCTGGCCGAGCACCCGCTCGAGCGCGCCCGCCTCGACCTTGGACAGGAACCCGACCTTGCCGACATTGATGCCGAGGAGGGGCACGTCGGCGCCGGCCTCGATGACCGCCTGGGCCGCGCGGAGGAACGTTCCGTCGCCGCCGAGGACGACGAGGACGTCGGTCTCGGCGAGGTGCTCGCGGAGCGCGGCCTGGTCGGCGGCCGGCGCTGCCCAGTGTCCGAGGCCCTGCATCTCGACCCAGCCGGCGGCTCGCTCGCGGAGGTCGATGGCGGCCTCGATCGTGGGGTTATAGGCGAAGCCGATCCGCCGGGCGGGCGTGGCGGTCGCCGGCCGCGCGGTCATGCCGCGACCCCGGCGACGTCCGCGATCCGGGCGGCCAGCCAGGCCGGGGCAGGCACCGGCAGACGCTTGGGCCCCGCTGGGACGGTCGCCCAGAGGAGGAACTCGCGATTGCCCTCCGGGCCCCGGATCGGCGATGCCACGAGGCCGGCAGGCGGCAGGCCGTGAACCGCCACGGCCGCCGCGGCTTCCCGGAGCACCCGGGCGTGGACGGCAGGATCGCGGACGACGCCGCCCTTCGCCTCCCTGCGCCCGGCCTCGAACTGCGGCTTCACGAGGATGACCAGGTCACCCCGCCCGTCGCGGAACGTCGCGAGGATCGGGCCGACGAGCAGGCGCGCCGAGATGAAGGCGACGTCGACGGTCGCGAGCGAGACCGGCTCCGGCAACGAGCCGGCCGCCAGGTCGCGGGCGTTGTGGCGCTCCATCGACACGACCCGGGGATCCCGGCGCAACGACTCGGCGAGCTGTCCGCGACCCACGTCGAGAGCGTAGACGCGGCTCGCGCCGCGCTGCAACAGCACGTCCGTGAAGCCGCCGGTCGAGGCCCCGACGTCGAGGCAGACGCGGTCGCGCGGGTCGATCGCGAACGCGTCCAGGGCCGCCGCCAGCTTGTGGCCGCCGCGGCTGACATACGGCTCGGGCACCAGCACCTCGACGGCCACGTCCGCGGCCACGAGATCGCCCGCCTTCCGGTCGGTCCGCGCCGCATCGCCGGCCCCGACCCGAACGTGGCCGGCCAGCAGCATCGCCTGGGCCCGCGCCCGGCTCGGCGCGAAGCCCGCGTCGACGAGCAGCTGGTCCAGCCGGATGCGCGAGATCCGCGTGGCGGTCACGCGGAGATGGTGGCACAGGCCACTTGCCCGGGGCTTACCGTTGCCGGCGATGACGTCGCCGACGAGGCCCGTGGCCACGCGCTCCAAGCTCTGCCCGAAGATCATCCTCGAGGGCACCCGCCTCACCCGCAAGACCGACCTCGCGTTCGCCCTCAACGACCATCCCCGGATCACCGGGCCGCGCCGCTATCGCTACCACTCGCCGCTCATCTCGGCCGAGTGGTGCACCTTCTCGCCCTATCCGTGGGGCGCCGGGCTCATCAACTTCGAGCCCGGTGACGAGGCGCGAGCGCTCGAGACGTACGCCACCTGGGCCCGGCTGTTCGAGCTCCAGCCGCATTACTCCTGGATCGTCGACCGGTTCCACCTCTCGACGATCGCCTGGCAGCGCGAGCACGGCCGGACCTACGACTTCGGCTGGCTCGAGGAGCGGCTGCTCCCGCTCGGGTTCCACCTGGTCCTGTGCACCCGCCGCGAGGACAAGTTCGAGGCCGCCCGGGCAGAGCGGCTGACGGTCTCGGGAAATCCCGGCCAGTACGACGACCTGTCGGTCTTCATCCGCGAGCAGGACCTGCTCCGCGAGCTCGCCGCCGCGAGCCGCCTGCCGCTCCTGGAGCTCGACATGACCGAGGGCGACCTCGAGTCCGCCTGCAACCGGATCGCCGACTGGATGGCCGCCAGCGGCGGCCTGTGGTGCGCCTAGGCCGTGGCGTTCGTCGCCCCGAAGGTCGTCCTGACCCCGCTCCTGATCGCCTCGGCGAGCCTCGCCGGCCGGCGCTGGGGCGCGCTGACGAGCGGCTGGCTCCTGGCCCTGCCGCTCACCTCCGGACCGATCGCGCTGTTCATCTCCGTGGAGCTGGGCGCCCGGGCAGGCGCCCAGGCCGCCGCGGGCTCGCTCGTCGGCGCGACCGCCCAGGTGGCGTTCTCGGTCGCCTACGCTCGGGCCAGCCGGCGGTTCGACTGGCCGGGCTGCCTCGTCGCCGGCACCGCGGCCTTCGCGATCACGGCGGTCATCGTCCCGCCGATGGACCCGCTGGTCCTGTTCGGGCTTGCGCTGGTGGCCATCGCGGCCGGGCTGCCGTTCCTGCACTCCGGCCCTGCGGACCAGCCGCTGCGGGTCACGTGCCCCAGCCGCTGGGACATCCCGGCCCGCGCCGTCATCGCGACAGCCCTGGTCCTCGCCATCAGCGGCGCCGCGCCGATCATGGGCGGCCATGCGGCCGGCATCCTCGCGACGTTCCCGGTGTACGTCAGCGTCCTGACGACGTTCGCCCATCGGCTGGGTGGCCCGACCCAGGCCCGGGCCGTGCTGCGGGGCCTGCTCATCGGCCTGCCCGGGTTCGCGACGTTCTTCCTCGTCGCCGGCGCAGCCCTCGTGGACTGGGGGGTCGTTCCCGCGTTCGGCGCGGCGCTCCTGGCCGCCGTCGTCATCAACGTCGCGGCGATCGGCCTCCTGCGCTGGCGGGCGCGGTGAGGGGCTGACGGCGGGAGGCCGGCGGTGAGCGGCCGGCGGCGAGCGGCTAGCCCGCTCGGGCGTGCTCCACGATCGTCGGCGCGAGCGACGGCTCGAGCCCGAGCGCCGATGCGGTCTCGCGAACCTGGTCCGCGATCCCGGCCGCGTCGAGCCGGAGCATCCGGCGCAGGTCGCCGACCGAGCCGTGATCGACGAACCGCTCGGCGGGGATGCCGAGGATCCGGACGGTCGTGGCGCGGAGCTTCGCGTCGGTCAGCCGCGCATCCTCGATCGCCTCCAGCACGGCGCTGCCGAAGCCGCCGGTCACGACGCTCTCCTCGAGCGTGACGACGAGCGGCTTGCCGCGGGCCTCGTCGAGGATCAGCTCCCGATCGAGGGGCTTGGCGAACCGGGCATTGATCACGCCGACCGACCAGCCCTCGGCCGCGAGCGCGTCGGCCACCTCGAGCGCGCGATGGACGATCGGCCCGAACCCGACGAGCACGATGTCGCGGCCCTCGCGCAGGACCTCGCCGCGCCCGACCGGGATCGGCTGGAGCCCCGCCTCCGGCAGGCCGAACCCGGCGTCGCGCGGGTAGTGCAGCGCGAAGGGATGGTCCTGGGCCATGGCCGTGTGGAGCAGGGCCCGGAGCTCCTGCTCGTCCTTCGGGCTCGCCACGACGAGGTAGGGCAGCTGGCGCTGGGCCGGGATCGTGAACATCCCCTGGTGGGAGGTGCCGTCCTCGCCGACGAGGCCCGCCCGATCGACCGCGATGAGGACCGGCAGGTCGTTCTGGCAGACGTCGTGGACGGTCTGGTCGAAGGCTCGCTGGAGGAACGTCGAGTAGATCGCGACGACCGGCCGGAGGCCCGCGATCGCCATGCCGGCGGCCATCGTGACCGCGTGCTGCTCGGCGATGCCGACGTCGATGAACCGGTCCGGATACGACGCCTGGAACCGTGCCAGGCCCGTCCCGGTCGGCATGCCGGCGGTGATCGCGACGACCCGCCGATCGTCGGCGGCCAGCCGCATGAGCTCGGCGACGAAGACCGCGGTGTAGTTCGGCTGCCTGGCCTTCGCCGGCTCCGCCGGCGCCAGGGCATCGCCGTTCGAGCCGGCGCCGTGGGGCGCGCCGGGCGGGATCGCTCCGGCGGCGACCGGGCCGGGTTGTCCCGACGCCGCGGCGGGCGACGCCGGGGCCGGGGCCGCCGTCGGCAGGGTCAGGGGGGCGCGCGCCCCGTCGTGGGCATCGGCTCGCGGCGAGAGCTCCATCGGTGGCAGGGCCGCGCCGTGGAACGAGATCTGGTCGGTCTCGGCGGGCCGGTAGCCGCGGCCCTTCTGGGTCCGGACGTGGACGAGGACGGGGCCCTTGAGCTGCATGACGCGGCGGAAGGTCTCGTTGAGCATCCGCAGGTCGTGGCCCGGGATGACCCCGATGTAGGTGATCCCGAGGTCCTCGAACAGCTGGCCGGGGCTGGCGAGGTTGACGACCGACCGGCGGATCCGCTGGCTCCACATGAGGGCGGCCGGACCGATGAACGGGATCCGCTCGACGAGCCGGTCGTAGGCGGTCTTGCTCTGCAGCCAGGCGCTGCTCAGCTTGATCTTCGAGAGGTAGGTCGAGAACGCCCCGACGGTCGGGCTGATCGACATCTCGTTGTCGTTCAGGACGATGAGCATCTGGGTGCCCCGGTGGCCGATGTCGTTGAGCGCCTCGAGCGACAGGCCGGTCATGAGCGCGGCGTCGCCGACGACGACCGCGATCCGCTCCTGGCCGTGGCGCAGGTCGCGCGCCGCGGCGAGACCCTCCGCGATCGAGAGGCCCGTGCCCGCGTGGCCGCCGTCGAAGACGTCGTGCTCGCTCTCGGAGCGCCGCGGGAAGCCGCCCACCCCGTCGAGCTGGCGGAGCGTGTGGAACCGGTCCAGCCGGCCGGTGAGGAGCTTGTGGGCGTAGGCCTGGTGGCCGGTGTCCCAGACGAGCTTGTCGTGCGGCGACTCGAGCAGGCGGTGGAGGGCGATCGTCAGCTCGACGACGCCGAGCGACGAGCCGAGGTGGCCGCCGGTCCTGGCAACCGTGCCGACGATCGTCTCGCGGATCTCCGCCGCAAGGATCGCGAGCTGCCCCTCGTCGAGGCCGCGCAGGTCGCCGGGGCCGTTGAGGCGGGAAAGCAGGGTGGTCACGCGTCTCCGGTTCGTGGGACGGGCCCGGTCCCGGGGAACGCGTCCGGTGTCGGGGTCCGATGTGGAGGCTGAGTCTAGAACGACGCTCGTCGAGGGGCCCGCGCGACGCGGCTGCGGGCGACGTGGCTCCGGGCGACGGGAAATCTGATACCACGGACGCGCATGTTTCGCAAGGGGTCCTCGGCCCTACCCCGCGAGCGCCAGCCGGAGCGCGAGGATCCGGTCGTAGCTCGCCTCGAGCACCGATCGCGGGATCGTCCCGTCGTTCAGGGCGGCCACCAGGGCCGTGTACGCCGCGCTGGTGGACGCCTCGGGGCCGGTCAGCAGGATCATGTCGGTCCCGGCAGCGGCCGCCTTGATCGCGAGCGTCTTGGCGGGTACGCCCATCGCCTCGCCGATCCCGTTCAGGGAGTCGGTGATCGTGATCCCGTTGAAGCCGATCTCGTCTCGGAGCAGGGTGGTCCCGATCGCGTGCGACCAGCCGGCGGCGTTCGCCCGGTCATACGCCGTGTACCAGGCGTTCGAGAGCATGACCATCCCGAGCCCGGGCCCACTGGACGCGGTCCCGAGGCCCATGCCGCGGTAGGGGTCGAGGCCGGCGTCGAGCTGCGCCTTGGTGGCCGTGATCGTCACGACGTTGAGATCCGTGTTCCGGAGCGCGTAGCCGAGACCGGGGAAGTGCTTCATCGCCGCGACGCCGCCGCCATCGAGAAGACCCCCGGCGAATGCGTCCGCCATCGAGGTCGTCGTCGCGGCGCTGAATGACCAGGTCCGGCCCTGCTGGTACATGAACGAGCTCGTCGAGATCGGCACGTCGGCGACGGGACCGAGGTCGAGGTTGATGCCGTCCCTGAGGAGTGCGGCGCCGGTCAGCTCACCCTGCTGCCAGGCCGTGGTCACCGAGCCGGCCTGGCCCATCTGCGGCGGCGAGAGCGTCGGTGGGGCCCACGGCAGCCGCTTCACCGACCCGCCCTCCTGGTCGGTCGAGATGAGGAGCCTGGGCTGGCCGCCGGCGGTGGCCGCTGCCTGGAGCTGCCTGGTGAGCGCGATGAGCGCTGCCTCGGTGGTGAGGTTCTTGTCGAACAGGATCACCCCGCCGATCTTGCCCTGGCGGATCCGCTTGAGCAGCGCGGCGCTCGGCGTCGTGCCGTCCATCGCGACCATCAGCTTCGAGCCGATGAGCTGGATCACGGTCGGCGGCGGCGCGGTCGGCTCCGGGGTCGCGGTCGGCTCGGGGCTGGCCGTCGGCGGGGGCGTGGGGGTTGGCGAAGGCGACGAGGCGGACGTCGCGACCGAGCTGGGCCCAGGTGCGCTGGGCACGGGTGACGGGCTCGTGCAGGCGGCCACGACGAGGGCGGCCAGCACGGCAAGGGGTCGTCGCATCTGGGTCAGGGACGCGCGCCGCCTGGCCGGCGTTGCGCGGCGCGCCGGGCCGTCACTCGGCGTCCCGGGGCTCCTCCGGCCGGACGTCGATCGCCTCCAGCGCCCCGCCGGCGCGCGAGACGAGCTGCTGGACCTTGAGCTCGGCCTCGGCAAGGAGCTTCGCGCAGCGCTCGTGGAGGGCCACGCCCCGCTCGTACAGGGCGATCGATCGCTCCAGCGGCAGGCCGCCGGTCTCGAGCTCGGCGACCGTGCGCTGGAGAGCGGCGAGGGCGTCGTCGAACGAGAGCGACTCGATCGGGGCTTCAGTCGCGTCCGTCGCTGGCCTCCTCGTCCTTGCGGGAGCGGTCGATGGCGCGGCCGATCCGCGGCGCCATGACGACGATACCGAACCCGAGCCCGATGGCGCCGGCGACGAGCGCGACGATGAGCAGGACCGCGAGGTCGAGGAGCTGGCCGTTCATCGCTCCCCCGCCGTTGCCGGGAGCTCGCCCCGGGCCACCCGGATCGACAGCCCGGTTCCGGCCGGCGCCTCGCCCGGCTCGCGCACGATCGCCCCGTCCACGCTCCGCCGGACGATGCCGTAGCCGCGCTCGAGCGTCGCCTGCGGCCCGAGGACGGCGAGCGCCGCCGCCGCCGCGCCAACCGCGGCCTTCCGGTCGGCGATCGCCCGGCCGGCCTGCGCCGGCAGAGCGGCGGCGAGACGGTCCTCCATCGTCGCCACGGTCGCGAGCCGGGCGCGCAGCGCCCGCGTGGCGCGATCGAGGAGGTCGGAGGCCTGCTGGCGCGATCCGGCGAGGCGAGCCGCGGGATTCGAGCGATCGAGGATCCTCCGCTCGGCCTCCAGCACGCGGCCGGCCTCGGTCACGACGCGACCGCCGGCGAGCCGCATCCGCTCGGCGCCGCGCGCCAGCGCGGCGCCGTACTCGGCCCGGTCCGGAACGACGAGCTCCGCCGCAGCCGACGGCGTCGCCGCCCGGACGTCGGCCGCGAAGTCGCTGAGCGTGACGTCGATCTCGTGGCCGATGCCGCTCACGAGCGGCAGCGCGTGGGCCACGATCGCCCGGACGACTCGCTCGTCGTTGAACGCCCAGAGGTCCTCCATGGAGCCGCCGCCGCGGGCGAGGATCGTCACGACCGGGGCCTCCTCGGGCCGGTCGGCAGCCACGAGGGCGGCCGCATGCCGCTCGACTCGCCGCAGCGCTCCCACGATCGATTCCGGGGCGGCCTCGCCCTGGACCTGGCAGGCCACGAGCAGCACCCGGACGAGCGGCCAGCGCCGGGCGAAGACGTGGCAGACGTCCTTCCAGACGGCGCCCGTCGGCGACGACACGACCGCGACGACCCGGGGCCGGGGCGGAAGCGGCCGCTTGCGGGCGACGTCGAACAGGCCCTCCGCCGCGAGCCGGGCCTTCAGCTGCTCGAACCGGATCGCGAGATCGCCCATCCCGGACGGCTGGATCGACTCGACGTACAGCTGCAGCGCGCCCTGCGGCTCGTAGACGTCGATCCGCCCATGGACCACGATCCGGAGCCCGGTCTGGGGCTGGAAGGCCGACCGGACTCGATCGTCCCGGAACCACACGCACTGGAGCTGGGCCCGGTCGTCCTTCAGGGCGAAGTAGGCGTGACCGGCGCTGGAGATCGTGACCCGGCCGACCTCGCCCTCGACCCACAGGTCGCGCAGCCGCTCGTCCGCTCGGACCGTCGCCGAGATCGCCCGCGAGACCTCACCGACGGTGAGGATCCGGAGGCCGAACGTGCCTGGCGGCGCGGGCGCCGTGGTCACGGGCGTCGAGGTCGCCGGCGGGGGCGCCGGGGTCACCGGCGGCGGCGGCGTGGGTGGCGCTGGGTCCATCCCCCCATCGTACGCGGGACGGGTCGCTGGCTATCCTCGGCGTCGTGACCGACCTCCGGACGACGGTGTTCGTCGTCATCGCCATCGCCGCCTTCGTCGTGCCCCTCGGCTTCCTCGGGGTCGTCGTCATCGCCGCGATGGCGCGCCGTCGGGGCGAGGCCATCGGCCCGCGGCTGTCGGCCGCGCTGTCGCTGGGCGGGGGCCTGGCCCTCGGCTCGATGGTCCTCGTCGTCGCGACCGACCTCGAGATCGGCGCCCTACTCCTGATCGTCGCGGCCGCGCTCGTCGGCAACGAGTGGCGAGCCGGTCGACGGGCCTCCGCGGGCTGGCTGCTGGCCGGCACCGCCCTTCCCTGGACGATCCTGTGGGGCGTCTACCTCCTGCTGCTCGCCGGTGGCGAGCCCATCGACCCGCTCTCCACCGTTCGCAGCTTCGCGATCGGGGCGATGCCGGCGGCGCTCGGGCTCGTCGTGGCCGGCCGGTTCGCCGGCTCGACCGCCGATGCGCCCCGGGCGCCCGTCCGATCCTTCCTCGTCATCAGCTCGGTGCTGCGCGAGCCGAGCCGGGTCGGACCGATCGGGCTGCCGGAGCTGGCTGCCGTCGTCACGCTCGCGGTCACCGGCTTCGTGGCGGCGTTCCTGCCGATCCGC
>JACQEG010000143.1 GCA_016200665.1 Chloroflexota bacterium
GGGGTCGGGGTCGGCGGTCCGAGGGTGATGATCGGGATCGGTGTCGGGGTCGCCTGAAAGCCGACGGTGGCGTTGACGATCTGGCCCACCGTTTCGAGCGGCGGGAACGTCGGGTGTGGCGGCAGGGAGCCGCCGCCGATGATCATGCTGCTGTCGTCGGGCGTCGCGGAGGACAGGTCAGTGACGGGTGCGCCGAAGCCCGCGACGTTACCCAGAATGACCGCCAGGAGCGCGCCACCCAGGATCGTCATCGTGTCTCGGCCGACGGTCGCTCGCGAGGAGCGAAATCGGCGGCGAGCATGCTCGACCGTCGTCATCACTCAATGGAATCGCCGAGGACGATCAAGCGCGACGACGATCTGGCCCGGGCAGGCTGGATCATCACGCACGCTCGCGGCCCGGCTCCCGACGGCGACGGATGGCGAGAACGAGCGCCGGGGCCCAGACCAGCGTCGCAGTCGTCGAGGCCGCGGACGCGTCAGCCATATCCGCGGCAGCACTCGCGGTGACGAACACCGTGCACAACCTGGCGCCCCCGTTGGCGATGTTGGACCCGCTGCAACCCGAAGCGTCCACCAGGTACCCCGACGGTCCCGTCACGCTGACACTGTATGAGGAGTGGGCATCGAGCTCGAACGGCGTCCCCGACGCGCTGCCTGCGACCGGGCTCGAGGGGTTCGCATTCGGGGCGATGAGCGTCACCTCGAACTGGTCGGCGGGGCTCCCGTCCGACACGCTGACCTTGACGAACAGGGTCGCTGGCTTGTCGTTCTCGGTGATCGTGCACTGGTGGCTCGAGCCGGCTGCAGGCACGAGGTTGCAGTCGCCCGACGTGGATGCGACGTAGCCGGTCGGACCCGTCGCGGAGACCACGTAGGTGGAGCCCGCGGGCACGTGGACGGTGTGTCCCGCCGTCGATCCCGCGAACGTGGCGATCGTTGTCGTGCCCACCTTGACCTTCACGCTCCAGTCACTCGGGAGCGCGATCCCACCGTCGTCCACGATCGTCTGGAGGTACACGACAAGCGTCGCTGTCCCCGGCGTTGGCTTGGGCGTCGGCTTCGGGGTGGCGCCGGGGGCCCGCGTCGGCGTCGGGACCGGCGTCGGCGTGGGCCGGGGCGTTGGGGTGACCTCGGGCGCGAGGCTGCCGATCACATCGGTCGGTCCGACGACCTCGGTCGGCAGCGAGGGCGGCGTTGCGATCGGGCCTGCGCTGGACGAGGCGATCGCGACCTCGCTCGTGCCGGGGGTCGGTGAGCCGACGGCCGCGAGCGGACGCTGGAGGACGAACTGGGCACCAGCCCCGAGGAAGCCGAGCAGGACGAGGACGAGCACGACGTCGCGCCACAGGAAGGCGCCGCCGCGCTTGTCGCGGCCGGTCCGGCCGGACGACGCCGACGACGGGGCGGGCGGGCCCACGCGCTCGGGGACGGGGCCACCCAGGCCGGCGTCGCCACCCAGGCGACGCTCGACCTCCTCCTCGGAGAGGTGGCTTGCCTGGTCGTTCGGGTCGGGGCCCCGACCCTGGCGGTTCGTCATTCGTCTCCGTTGTCGTAGGACGTCGAGTCGAGGGCCTCGCGCGGGTCACGGGCAATGAGGAACAGGACCAGCCCGAAGCCCACCGCGGCGGCCAGGAACGTGTACGCGACGGCCTCATCGGAGGCGAGCAGCGACACCACCCCCAGCGTGGTGCAGATTGCGTAGATCAGGAGGACCGTGGAACGGTGCGAAAGTCCCAGGTCCAGCAGCCGATGGTGGATATGGCCACGGTCCGGGCTGAACGGCGACCGGCCGCGTGACAGTCGCCGGACGATGACCCAGAACGTGTCGATGATCGGCACGCCGAGGACCAGGAGGGCCACGACGACCTTCGCCGTGCCCAGGATCGACAGGACGGCAAGGGTCGTGCCGAGGAACATCACGCCCGACGTCCCCTGGAAGATGACCGCCGGGTGGAAGTTCCAGCGCAGGAAGCCGAGCAGCGCGCCGGCGAGGACGAAGCACAGCAACGCGACGAACGGCTGGTTCAGCTGGTCGCTCAGGCTCAGCAGGCCGAGCGTGACGGCCGCGATGAGCCCGATCCCGGAGGACAGCCCGTCGAGGCCGTCGATGAAGTTGATGCTGTTGATCATCCCGACGACCCAGACGACCGTGAACAGGATCGCGACGACGCCCGGGAACACGATGTAGCCGGGCGCGAACGGGTTCTCGATCAGCGGGACCGTGATCCCGAACGCGACGACGATCCCGGCGACGACGAACTGACCGAGGAACTGCCAGCGGGCCCGGAGGTCGAACAGATCGTCGATCGCCCCGATGCCGGCGGCCACGAGGCCGGCCACGAACAGGCCGAGGCCCTGCGTCGCTCCGAACGAGCTCGGGCCGGCCATCCCGGGCACGGCCTTGCCCAGGATCGCCGCGGCACCCGCGACGAGCGTGAAGGCGACGACGACCGCGACGCCCCCGCCACGCGGGAGCGTCCGGCGGTGGACCCGCCGCGGCTCCGGCCGATCGACGATCCGGCGGCGTCGGGCATATTCCCGCACGACCGGCGTCACGAGCAGGGCGATGAGGGCCGCCAGGAGGAAGCCGATGACGAGGGCCGGCAGCGCGTCGCCCGCGGCGGCCGAGAACCTCATGCGCGATCCCGAGGCAGGCCCGGAACCGGGAAGCGGTCGACGATCGAGGCGACCTCGGCGGCGAGCGGCGCCCGGCGGCCCGCGTCGTCGCGGCTCGCGATGGCCGAGGTGATCAGCCGGGCGATCGCCCGCATCTCGTCGGGGCCGAAGCCCCGGGTCGTGGTCGCCGGGGTCCCGAGGCGGATCCCCGACGCGGTGTTCGGCGGCAGCTCGTCGAACGGGATGGCGTTCTTGTTGATCGTGATGCCGATCTCGTCGAGGATGCCCTCCGCCTCCTTGCCGTTGACGCCGAGCGGCGTGACGTCGACGAGCATGAGGTGGTTGTCCGTCCCGCCCGAGACGACCCGCGCCCCGTGCTCCGCCATCGACGCTGCCAGCACGGCGGCGTTCTCGATCGTCCGGCGCTGGTCCTCGCGGAACGATGCCGTCGCCGCGAGCTTCAGGCCGACGGCCTTGGCGGCGACGACGTGCATGAGCGGTCCGCCCTGGACCCCGGGAAAGACCGTCTTGTCGACCTGGGCCGCGAGCGTCGTCCTGACCATCGGAAAGTCGGCCGGATTCACGCCCTCGGGCAGCGACTCGCGGCTGAAGATCAGGCCGCCACGGCCGCCACGGAGGGTCTTGTGAGTCGTGGTCGTGACGATGTCGGCGTGCGGGAACGGGCTCGGATGGAGCCCTGCCGCGACGAGCCCGGCGATGTGGGCCATGTCGACGAACAGCAGCGCCCCGACGCCGTGGGCGATCGCGGCCATCCGCTCGAAGTCGATGATCCGGGGGTAGGCGGACGCGCCCGCGACGATGACCTTCGGCCGCACTTCCTCGGCGCTCGCGGCAAGCGCGTCGTAGTCGATCCGCTCCGACTGGCGATCGACGCCGTAGGCGTGGACCTCGTACAGTCGGCCGGAGAAGTTGACCGGCGAGCCGTGGGTCAGGTGGCCGCCGTGGGCGAGGTTCATGCCCAGGATCCGGTCGCCCGGCTGGAGGACGCTGAAATAGGCGGCCATGTTCGCCTGGGCGCCCGAGTGGGGCTGGACGTTGACGTGCTCCGAGCCCGGGAAGAGCGCCAGGGCCCGCTCCTGGGCCAGCCGCTCGGCCACGTCGACGAACTCGCAGCCGCCGTAGTAGCGCTTGCCCGGGAGCCCCTCCGCGTACTTGTTCGTCAGCCACGAGCCCTGGGCTTCCATGACCGCGGCGAAGGTGTAGTTCTCGCTCGCGATCAGCTCGATCTTGTCGTGCTGGCGGCGGCGCTCGCCCTCCATCGCCGCCCACAGGTCGGGATCGACGTCCGCGATGCGTGCCCAGCCCAGATCGCCGCCCGATGCGCCCGCCTCCGCCATGGGCCTATCTTCCCATGTCGCGAAGGTGCGACTCCACGTCCGCCGCCGGAATCGCGCCCTCGCGGAGGATCCGGGGCGGATCGACGCTGACGTCGACGACCGTCGACGGCCTCCCGCCGCGGGCCGGACCGCCATCGAGGATCAGGTCGATACGGCCGCCGAGGCGCTCTGCGATCGCATCGGCCGTCGCCAGCTCCGGCTCGCCGGAGACGTTGGCCGACGTGGTGGGTAGCGGACCGAGGATCGCGGCGATCGCCCGCGGCGAGGGGTGATCCGGCACGCGAACCCCGATCGTGTCCCGACCCCCGGTCAGCGAGATCGGCAGCGGTCGCTCGCGATGCTGCTCGACAATGAGCGTGAGCCCCCCGGGCCAGAGCGCAGCGCCGAGGGCCCGCCCGCTCGGCGAGAGCAGCCCGATGGCCGCCACCTGGTCCAGGTCGGCCAGCAGGACCGCGATCGCCCGCTCGGAGGGTCGCTCCTTCGCGGTGAACAACCGCTCGATCCCGCCGGGCGCGTCCATCGCCGCCGCGAGGCCGTAGACCGTGTCGGTCGGGATCGCCACGACGCCGCCCGCCCGCAGGACGTCGATGGCGAGGGCCCGGCCGGCATCGTCATCGGGGACGATGCGCGTCACGGCCGCGCCTCGCCCGTCATGGCCGCGCCTCGCGCTCAACGCGCGCGACCCGCGGCAGATGCCCGAGATCCAGCTCGACCCGGCAGCTCCAGCCGGGCAGGCGCCTCGCGACCTCCGCGACGATCGCCTCGCCCTGGTCGCCACCGATCTCGAGCAGGGCGACGCCGTCGCGAGCGAGATCGGACGGCAGGCGCTCCAGCAGGCGGCCGATGACCGAGAGCCCGTCGAGCCCGCCGTCGAGGGCGAGGCGAGGCTCGAAGCTGGTCGCGCGGGGCAGGCCCGCCATCGCGTCGCCGCGGACGTACGGCAGGTTCGCCAGCACCACCTCGAACTGGCCGACCGCGCCGGGCAGGAGATCCGCCACCGCGAAGTCGATCCGGTCCGCCACCGCGTGCGCGACCGCGTTCTCGCGAGCCAGGGCGATCGCATCCTGGGAGACATCGGTGGCGAGGAGGCGTACTTCGTGAAGCATGCCCCGCTTCGAGAGGGCTGCCGCCAGGGCGATCGCGGCGACGCCCGAGCCCGTCCCGATGTCCACGACCTCGATCGGCGGCGCGCCGGCCGGCCGGGGCGCGGCGGTCAGCCGAGCGACGATCTCGGCCTCCGCGAGCTCGACCAGCCGCTCCGTCTCCGGCCGCGGAATCAGCGCTCGCCGGTCGACCGAGAACGCCAGCCCGAAGAACTCCTTCAGGCCGCGGATGTAGGCCACCGGCTCGCCGGCCTCGCGGCGCGCGATCGCCTCGCGGTACTGCGCGGCCGCGCCGTCCCCCACCGCCGCGGTGGGATGGGCGATGATCGCCGTCCGTTCGAGCCCGATGACGTGCCCGAGCAGCAGCTCGGCGTCCAGCCGGGGGCTCTCCGAGCCCGACGCACGCAGCCGCGCCTGGCCTTCGATGAGGAGCTCGGCGACGGTCGCCACGGGAGCCGTGCGCCCGCCGGGTCAGCCGCCGTCGGCCAGCGCGGCGAGCCGCTCGGCCTGGTCGGTCGTGATGAGCGCGTCGATCAGCCGGTCGAGCTCGCCGTCGAGGACGCGCGGCAGGTTCGACAGGTCCATGTGGACCCGGTGATCGGTCACGCGGTCCTGCGGGTAGTTATAGGTCCGCACCTTGTCGGCCCGGTCACCCGCGCCGATCATCGTGCGGCGCGTCAGCGAATCGGCTTCCCGCTGCTTGCGTCGCTCCTCCTCCTGGAGCCGGGCGCGCAGGACCGCCATCGCCTTGGCCTTGTTCTTGTGCTGGCTCTTCTCGTCCTGGATCTCGACGACCATGCCCGTCGGCAGGTGGGTGATCCGGACCGCCGAGTCGGTGGTGTTCACCGACTGGCCGCCGGGCCCCGACGAGCGCTTGACGTCGATCCGCAGGTCCCGCTCCTCGTCGATCTCGATCTCGGTCTCCTCGACCTCGGGCATGACGACGACGGTCGCCGTCGAGGTGTGGATCCGGCCGGACGATTCGGTCTCGGGGACGCGCTGCACGCGGTGCGTCCCACTCTCGAACTTCAGGCGCGAGTACGCGCCGTCGCCGGCGATCTCGACGATCGCCTCCTTCACGCCACCGATCCCGGTCTCGTGGAGGCTCATGACCTCGGCCTTGTAGCGATGCCGATCGGCGTAGCGGGTGTACATCCGGAGGAGCTCGTTGGCGAAGAGCGCGGCCTCCTCCCCGCCCGCTCCCGCCCGAATCTCCAGGATGACGTTGCCGTCGTCGGCCGGGTCGCGCGGCAGCAGCAGGAGCTTGAGCGACTCGACGAGGCGGGTCTCGTCGGCCTCGAGCCGGTCGACCTCGTCGCGGGCCATGGCCTTGAGCTCCTCTTCGGGCTCCGAATCGCGCATCTCCCGTGCGCCGGCGAGCTCGTGCCGCGTGTCGAGGAGCGCCCGGTGCGCGGCCACGACCGGCTCCAGGCGCGAGAGCTCCTGCCCCAGGCGCCTGATCGCGTCCGGGTCGGACGTCACCGAGGGGTCCGCGAGCTGGCCCTGGACCTGGTCGTACTGGGCGGCCAGCTCGACCAGCCGGTCGTCGAGGTCGGCCATCGTTCGAGGCCGCGGCTCAGGCGGCCGCTACGGCGGCGCCCAGCTCCAGCGGATCGCGAGCCGGCTCGGCCGACCCGGCAGGAACCGCCTCGCCGTCCGCAGTGAGGGCCTGCTCCATCGACACGATCGCGACCTCGAGCTGGTCGTCGGACGGCTGTTTCGTCGTGATCATCTGGACGAGGATCCCGGGCGCCATGAGGGCCTTCACGATCGGGTTGGCCCGATAGCGCGCCCCGAGGCGCAGCAGCTCATAGCCGAGCGCCGCAATGACCGGGATGAGCACGATCCGGCTGCCGACCATGATCGCGGCGTCCTGCCGGCCCACGAGGCTGAACACCAGGATCGACAGGATGATGACGACGACGAGGAACTCGGTCCCGCAGCGAGGATGCGCGGTCGGGTAGCGGCGCACCGCGTCGACGGTCAGCGGATCGCCGTGCTCGAGGGCGTGGATCGTCATGTGCTCGGCGCCGTGGTACTCGAACACGCGCCGGATGTCGGGCGTCCGGGACACGAGCACCAGGTAGCCCAGGAACACCGCGACCCGGACGAGGCCCTCGATGAGGTGCTGGACCCAGCCCGCCTCGACGTTCGCCGCGGCGACGCTCGCCACGAACAGCGGCAACAGGAAGAAGAGGCCGACGCCGAGGACGAGCGTGATGAGCAGCATCAGCGCGACCGAGCCCTTGCCGAGCTCCAGGCCCTCGCCACTCGCCTGGAGGCTCGCGCTCCGGATGAGCCAGCGCGTGCCGACGACGAGCGTCTCGTAGAGCACGATCAGGCCTCGGACGAGGGGTGCCTTCGCAAGGCGCCAGCCGTGCGGACCGCTCGTCAGCGGCTCGGAGGCCCACACGATCCGCCCGTCGGGATGGCGGAAGGCGACCGCGATCGCATCGCGGCCACGCATGAGCACGCCCTCGATGAGGGCCTGTCCGCCGTAGTTGAACCGGGCCATCGCGGAAGTCTAGGGCCGCGATCGGTGCCGCGGCCGTCAGGCCGGGCGGATCGCGAGCGACGGCGTCAGCCGGCGCGAACCTGGCGCTCGAGGCGCTTCTGGAACCGCTCGACCTGGCCGGCGGTGTCGATGATCGTCTGCTTGCCGGTGAAGAACGGATGGCAGTTACCGCAGACGTCGACGCGCAGCTCCTGGCGCGTCGATCCGACCGTCCACTCGGTCCCGCAGGACCCGCAGTGGACCTTGGCCTCGTAGTACTTGGGGTGCCCCTCGGGCTTCATGCTGTCGCCTCCGCCGCGCCCGCGGCCGCAGCCACGGCCTCGGGGGCCGCCTCGGCGAGGACGCTGACGCGCTTCTTGGTCTTCGTTGCGTGGTCGAACTTCACCCGGCCGGTCGTCGTCGCGAACACGGTGTAGTCGTGGCCGAGGCCCGCACCGACGCCGGCGAGGAAGGTCATGCCGCGCTGGCGGACGATGATCGAGCCCGCTGAGACGAGCTGGCCGTCACCGGCCTTGATGCCAAGTCGCTGGCCGACGCTGTCGCGGCCGTTCTTCGAGGTGCCGCCGGCCTTCTTGTGTGCCATCGGGTCAGGATTCCTTCTTCGTCGTCCGCTTCGCGGGCGCCTTCGCTGTGGTCGTCTTCTTCGCTGCCGGCTTCTCGGCGGCAGCCGTGTCGGCCTTCGCCTTGGAGGCACTGACCGTCTTCGAGGTCTGCGCCGCCGCGGCCTTCGCCGTCGAGGCCTTCGCGGGCTTCTCGGCCGTCGCCTGCTTCGCGGCCGCCGACTTGGCGGCACTGGCCTTCGCCGGAGCCTTGACCGGCTTCTCGGCGGCGAGCTTCGCGGCGAGCTCGGCATCGGCGGCGGCCTGGCGGCGGGCTGCCTCCTCGAGCTTGGCGCGATCCTTCTTCGTGGCTTCCTCGGCCGCCTTGACGTCGGCCGCGGCGCTGTGGCCGTCGAGCACGATGTCGCTGATCCGAAGGAGCGTCAGCTCCTGGCGGTGGCCCTTCTTGACCCGGCTCCGCGCCTTTGGCCGGTACTTGAAGGCGATCGTCTTGGGGCCGCGATCCCGACCGATCACGGTCGCCTCGACCTCGGCATTGGCCACGACCGGTCGCCCGATCGCCGCGGTCTCGCCGTCGGCGACGAGGAGGACACGGTCGAACTTCATCGACGCGCCCGCCTCGACGTCGAGCAGCTCGACCTCGAGCTCGGTCCCGACCTCGACGCGGTATTGCTTCCCGCCCGTCTCGATGACTGCGTACATGGATCCCCTGGGCACCGCTTGCGGTCGCGCGGTGAACGACCGCGGCCTTCTTGACAGCAGAACGCGACCTCGGCCGGGCCGAGGCGCGAAGAGGCAGTTTACGACTCGCCCGATCGGAGCGTCAATCTCGGCACTGTTGTGGCGCGAGACCGACACCGAACTCAGCCGATACGACCGAGCAGGTGGACCACAGCTCAGAGGGCGAGCGTCACCACTCGGCGCGGCCCTGCCGGATGCGGATGCTCTCGAGGATCCCGAGGCCGCCCGCGAGCGAGATCAGGGATGCGCCGCCGTGGGTGAC
>JACQEG010000144.1 GCA_016200665.1 Chloroflexota bacterium
CGCGGGTGGCGACCGATGTCCGGCGTGAAGTAGTGCGGGCCGGCCGTGACGTGGTCGTCGAGCTCGAGCCGGATGCCGACACCCTCGCGCTCCATCCAGGCACCGTTCCGCCACTCGTTCGTCGCCCGGAAGCCGAGCGCCTCATAGAAGGCGCGGCTCGCAGCCACGTCCCGTACGAACAGCTCGACGATGACCGCGTACAGGGCCACTGGCATGCCTCCTATGCCGCTACAGGCATCACGAGCGGGGGGACTCCCGGCGAGGGCGGCCGACGACTCCGGCGAGCGCTGCCGCCGCCCGGCGAGGGTGGCCGGCCGCGCTCGGGCGGACCGGGCTCAGCGCCCGGCGTCCGCGATCCGGAAGAAGACCTGCTTGTGCTGGCTGTACTTCTCGATCCCGACGCCGCCGTAGCCCGACTGCTTGTAGCCGTGGCCCGGGGCCTCGAGGACGCCCGGCGAGAACCACTGGTTGACGTAGACCTGGCCGGCCTGGAGGCCGCGGGCCATCCGCCATGCCCTGTCGAGGTCGCGGGTGAAGAGCCCGGCGGACAACCCGTAGGTCGTGTCGTTGGCGATGGCGAGCGCCTCGGCCTCGGTGTCGAACGGGATCATCGTCACGACCGGACCGAAGATCTCCTCGCGCGCGATCCGGCAGGTCGGCGTCGCGTCGGCGAAGACCGTCGGCGGAATGTACGCGCCCTTCGAGCGAACCGGGTCGGTGTACGGCACGCCTCCGGTCAGCAGCTGGGCCTCGCGCTTGCCGATCTCGATGTACTCCCAGACCTTGGCACCGTGGCTGGCGGCGATGACCGGGCCGAGCTCGGTCGAGGGGTCGAGCGGCTCGCCGACCTTCATCGCCGCGGCCTTCGCGACGAGAGCCTCGGTGAAGCGGTCCTTCATCGATCGCTCGACGAGGATCCGCGACCCGCAGACGCAGATCTGGCCGGTGTTGCCGAACGCCCCGAGCGTGCTCCAGAAGACCGCCGTGTCGAGATCGGCATCGGCGAACACGACGTTGGGGTTCTTGCCGCCGAGCTCGAGCGAGATCCGCTTCACCTGGGTGGCGGCCGCCTCGAGGATCCGGGAGCCCGTCTCGATCCCGCCGGTCAGCGAGATCATGTCGACCCGCGGGTCGGCGACGAGTGCCTCCCCGACGATCCCGCCGGGACCCGCGAGGACGCTGACGACGCCATCCGGCAGGTCGGCCTCGAGCAACAGCTGGGCGACGCGCATGAACGTCAGCGACGCCATCTGGGCCGGCTTGATGATCGCGGTGTTGCCAGCGGCGAGGATCGCCGCCATTCGCTGGATGCCGGTCCACAGCGGGCCGTTCCAGGGCAGGACCTCGGCGACGACGCCCATCGGCTCGATGAGCTCGTGGTGGATGACCGCCGGGTCGGGCATCGTCGCGACGCCGCCGCGCATCGACCGGACCTTGCCGCCGAAGTAGCGCAGCGAATCGAGGCTGATCGAGAGGTCGGAGTAGTGGACCGAGCTGATCGGCTTGCCGGCGTCGATCGACTCGAGGAATGCCAGCTCGTCGGCATGGGCCTCGATGAGGTCGGCGATGCGCACGAGGGCCGCGCCGCGGTCCTTCGCCGTCGCCCGGCCCCACGGGCCCTCGTCGAACGCCCGACGCGCGGCGGTGACCGCGGCCGTGACGTCAGTCGCGCCGGCCTGGGCGATCGTCGCCACGGGCTCGTTGTCGCGCGGGCTGATGGCCGGGAAGACGGCCCCGTCGGCAGCCGGCACGAGCTTGCCGTCGACGAGCAGGGGATAGGGCGTCGCGCTCACGAGCGCCCAGCGGGGATCCGCGGTCGGATCGAAGGTCGAGCTGGTGGTGGGTGCGTGGGTCTCCATGGCAGACCTCCGATCAGGAGCGGCGCGGTAACGGGACGCTGCGGCGACGAGACGCCGGTGGTGTCGGGCGCCGCCTCGGGGAACGGCGCCCGATCGATGGGTTCGAGCTCAGCTGTGGACGAGCTGTCCGCCGGCGACGAGGGCCTCGTCGACCGAGGCGCCGCCGTGGATGATCGCTGCCAGGCCGCGGGTGATGCCGGCCGGGTCGGGATCGCGCCAGATGTTGTTGCCGATCGCCACGCCGGCGACACCGGCGAGGTTGATCGCGTCGTAGACGTCCTCGTAGAGCTCGCGGACCGAGCCCTTCTTCGCGCCGCCGAGGATGACGACGGGGACCATCGCGTACTCGACGACCTTGCGCATCGTCTCGGGATCGCCGGTGTAGAAGGTCTTGATCATGTCCGCGCCGGTCTCGGCGCAGATCCGGGCGCCGGCCGCGATCTTGTCGGGCGTGTGCTGGTCGATGGCCGCGAAGCCGCCAGGCACCGACTCGGCGATGTACGGCAGGCCGAACCGGTCCGCATCGGCCGCGAGGCGGGCCGCCTGGCGGATCGACTCGTCACCGGTGAACGGGTAGAGCATCGACTTCACCGCGTCGGCGCCGACGGACAGGGCCCGCTCGACCGCGACCTCGAGGTACGGCGGGGTCGTGTCGAACGACGCGATCGCCGCCGCCGACCCGATCTGCTCGCCGAAGGCGATGATCGAGCCGATCGGGGAGAGGAACGCGTCGGCCCCGGCCGGGACGACCGCGGCGCAGGTCTGGCCGTACTTGGCGAGACCCTCGACCGGGGCATCCATGAATGCGGTGTGGTCCATCGCGACGATGAGGATCCGGCCGTCGTCCTTGAGCAGCCGATGCATCCTGCGCTTCATGGCCTGGGTCTCCTTCAGCAGCCTGGTGGTGGGGGTTCGATCGGGGGTGGGGCCGGCTACAGCTCGACGATGACGCGGTACGTGCCGGGCTTGATCGCCTGGTCGAGGGCCGCGCCGATCTCCTCGAGCGGATACGTGGCGTCGATGAGCGGCGAGAGGTCCACGAGGCCGTACCGGATCAGCCGGGTGGCCGCGTAGAAGTCCTGCTTCTCGCCGGAGATGACCCCGAACACGCCGGTCTCGCGGTTGTGGGCCTCGTTCGGGGCGAACGTGAAGGCGGGCTCCGGGTGGGCCGCCGCGAAGAGCACGAACCGGCCCTTGTCGCTGAGCATCGCCATGCCCTGCTCGTTGGCCTTCTCGTGGCCGATCGCGGCGATGACGGCCTCGGCGCCGCGGCCTTCGGTCAGCTCCTTGACGCGGGCGATGGGGTCGACCTTCGTCGCGTCGATGAGCTCGGTCGCGCCCATCCGCCTGGCCATCGCCAGGCGGGCGGGGTCGACCTCGCTGACGATGACCCGCGCGCCGTACTGGCGGGCGGCGACGACGTTCATGAGGCCCATGACGCCGGCGCCGAGGACGACGACGTCCTCGCCGGGTCGCAGGTTGAGCAGCCGGTTGGCGTGCATCGCGCACGACAGCGGCTCGGACAGGGCGGCGACCTCGAACGGGGCATCGCCGATGCGATAGACGCCGTCCGCGACCTGGAGCTTGTACTGGGCAAAGCCGCCCGGGCCCCACGCGTCGCCGTACTTCTGGGCGACCCCGTAGTGCTGCTTGCAGGCGCGGTCCTGGCCGGTCTTGCACCAGTGGCACTTGCCGCACGCGGCCGAGCCGACCGCGACGCGCTCACCGAGCTGGAAGTCGTTCTCCGTGCCCGGCCCGAACGCCGCGATCTCGCCGGCGATCTCGTGGCCGCCGACGAACGGGAACTTGTTGGCCTGGGCGCCCGAGTAGCTGCGCTGCTCCCACGTGCAGATGGCGGTCGCGCGGATCCGGACCAGGACCTGGCCCGGGCCGGGGACGGGCATCGCCACGTCCTGGACGCCGATGTCCCGGACGCCCGCCATGACGCCGACGCGCATGGTCGTCGCCTCGGCCGTCCGCTCGGCCTCGATCACCGGAGAAGTCATGTCGCCATCCTCCCGGCGCGCGTCGCTGATCGACCCCGGCACGCCAGTTGTGAGAATAATTGCAGCAAGGAATAGCAGGCTGCCGCCGCATCATAACAGGCCCGCACCCCGCCTCCGGTCGTGCCAAATGTCCCGATCTCGTTGACCCTGGTGCCGCCCGCTGCGTACGCTCCCGGGGACGTGGGCATGGACAGGCGGTGGCGCTCGAGCGGGCGGATGGCAGTGACGCTCATCGCCGTTGCCGCCGTCGGTATCGCGGTGATGGCGGCGGGAAGCGGGCCCGTCCGACGTGCCCTCGACGCGGCGTCGGACGCCGACCGCAGCGCGCGCGCCAACCAGGCGCTCGCTGACCGGTCGGCGGCCCTCGTGCTGGCACCGGTGGACGTCCGTTCAACCGTGTCCGCCGATGGCTCCACGATCCTGAGCGTCCACCTGACCGCGCGCGTCTACGCAACCCGGTCCATCGTCCTCGGTCATGTCACCGGCGAGGCGGCCGATCCGGTGTTTCGCCTGACCGCGCCGCGATCGGTCGGCGTCGTCGGGACCTACCAGCCGTTGCCCGGCGAGCTCAGGGCGAATGCCGTCACGGACGTTGCCCTGACGTTCGACCTTCGTGGCCTGTCGGCGGTGCCCGAGGCCGGCCGGACGGTCGCGAGCGTCGGGGCCGGCCCGCCGACCCCCGGCATCTGGCTGCTCCAGATGGACCTCGTCGATGCCGCGGGCCTGACGTATCGAGCCTCGACGTTCGTGATGGTCGTTGCCGCCGCCTGAGCGGCGCAAGAGGCGGTCTGAGCGGCGCCCCTTGCGCTCGGTGATATCGTTGCCGTAGCAACTACATCAGGGTCGGCCGCGCCACGGTCGACGAGTCGGAAGGACGTTCCTCGAACCCATGGACCCCCAGATCCAGCGCGCACTCGCGCACGGTCACCCCATCGACATCACCACGACCGGTCGCCTGACCGGCGCCGCCCGCCGGATCGAGATCGTGTTCCACAACCTCGATGGCCGGATCTACATCTCCGGCATCCCGAACCCGGTCCGCCAACGCGCCTGGCTCCGCAACCTCGAGACCGAGCCGCGGTTCACGTTCCATCTCAAGGGGCCCGTCAAGGCCGATCTCGCCGCGACGGCTCGCGTCATCACCGACCCGGCGGAGCGTCGGCCGGTGCTGGAGCGGATCGCCCGGATCTGGCATCGCGATCCCGAGACGATGCTTGCGCACAGCCCGCTCATCGAGGTCCTGATCGAGGGCTACACGCCGGCGCTCGCGGCCTGACGCGCCGCGCCGGGGGCCTTCCCGTGCGGCATCCGGGCCGCCCGGCGATACTTCAAGCGATGGGCTGGCAGAAGTTCCTTGGAGGCGTCGCCGCGGCGCCGACGGAGGCCCCCGGCGGGCTGTCGCCGACCGCGGATGCGACCGACACCGAGACGGTCCGGCGGATCGTCGGTCAGCTCGAGGCGATGCCCCGCGACCAGGCCCGCTTCCTTGCCGCCTTCGCCTACATCCTGACCCGCGCCGCCGCGGCGGACCTCGACATCAGCGAGGCCGAGCAACGGGTCATCGAAGGGCTCGTCGCCGACCACGGCTCCCTGCCCGAGTCGCACGCCGTGCTCGTGGCCCAGATGGCCCGCAGCCAGTCCCTCCTGTACGGCGGCACGGAGGACTACCTCGTCACCCGCCAGTTCAAGTCGCTCTCCAGCGACGAGCAGCGGCTCGCGCTCCTTCGCTGCTGCTACCTCGTCGGGGCAGCCGACGACGACATCAGCGTCGCCGAATCCGACACGCTCCAGGAGATCGCCAGCGAGCTCGACGTCGATCGAGCGGCGGTGAACGCGATCCGCCACGAGTTCGAGCCGAAGCTCTCGACGATCAAGGCGATGCTCCGCCTCCGCGAGGTCGGGCCCGGCGCCTAGACCTCGCGCCCTCGAAGGGCCGGCACGTCCGGCTCCCAGCTGTCGATGACATCGCCGTTGCCGTGCTCGCGGGCGAGCCCCTCGATGTCCCGGAAGAGCGCGGCCTGGAACTCGAGGCTGCCACTCGAGAGGAGCTCATCCAGTCGCGGGAGGAACACGTCTGCGGCCAGCCAGCCCTCGCCGAGCGGGGCGTGGCGCAGGTCGAAGCCGAGGTGGCGGTTGAACGGCCGGACGCGTTCGTGGGCCGCGAATAGGAAGGTCAGCAGCGGCTCCATCGACTCGGTCGCGTCGAGATGGGCCTCCACCGGGAGCCCGACCGCCGCGTTCTTGCGCGAGCGCTGGTACGCGTTGACGTAGCCGTCGAGGGCGAACGCCGCCACGCGCCGGGCGGACGCGGGCTCGAGACGGGCGAGCGCATCGAGGCGCGTCCGGATCCCGCCATCGAGCTTGTCGAGGGCGAGCACCGCGTGGAGGTAGCTTGGGCGGTCCCACGCGGCGGGCGAGCCGGGGTCGGCGAGCCCTTCGAAGGTGCCGAGGCGGATGAGCGCCACCTCGACCCGAGAGCCGTGCGGCGTCCCGTGGCGGGTCTCCGCGGCGTCGAGCGCGGCGTCGCGGACGACCAGGCGGAGGTCCCAATCGGACCCGTCGCGGACGAACGGGGCGCCGATCGCGCGCGACCCGACGAGGATGGCCCCGAGGACATCCGGATCGGCGGCCGCTCGCGCCACGGCCTGCCGGTAGGCGGTGTCGTCGGCCTCAGGCGTCGAGGGCGGCATCCAGCTCGTCGTTCGTCGGCTCGCGCAGGATCAGGATCGGGAAGGCCGGGTCACCGAACAGGATGGTCGGCGTGACCCACCCGCCCTCGTTCAGGCGGCGGATCTGGGCGTCCGCCTCGGGGTCCTCGTCGACCTTCCGGTACTCGAACGGAATCCCGCGCGCCTCGAGGTGCTCGCGGGAACGGGTCGTGTCCTCGCAGGTGTCGCGGCCGAGGACGAGGATCGACGGATGACCGGGATCGGGCATGCGGGCCTCCGGGGCTGAGACTTGGGCCGGGTGGGGACGGTCAGTTCGGGCGGCCGCTGCCGCCGAGCTCGTTGCCGCGTTCGCGCAGGAAGCGCTCGATGTCCGCGATGAGATCGTCGCCCTCGGGCAGGCGCGCCTCGTCGGTCATCGACTCGAGCCGCTCGACGTACTGGCGGGTGCTCTCGTCCGCCGCGGCCGCCGTGTCGAGCCGCTGGCGGAGCAGCATCGCCTCGTTGGCGAGCGGGCCCGGCGGGACCTCGATCTCGAGGTGGCGGTTCACGGCCTCCAGGAGCGCCAGCGCCGCCGTGGCATAGGGCCCGCTGACGTAGTGCGGGATCTGGGCGAAGTAGCCGACGGCCGGGATGCCGGCCTTCGAGATCGCCACGTCGAGGACGGAGACGCAGGCCGCTGGGACGCGCAGGGTGCCGGTCGGTCCGGGCTGGACGTCGCCCTTCAGGAGCCCGGGCTTCGAAGACGTGCCGAGGATCGGCACGGGGCGGGTGTGCGGCACCGCGGCCGGGATCGCACCGAGGCTGATCCACTGGACGATGCCCAGGCGCTGGGCCAGCGCGACGACCTCACGGGCGAGCTCGCGCCACCGGAAGTCGGGCTCGGCGCCGCTCAGCACGAGGATGTCGCGGGCCCCGTGGGTCGAGCGGGTGATCGTCAGCTTCGACCAGGTCAGCGTCCGCGAGCGGCCGTCGCGGATCTCGAGGGCCGGGCGGCGGCGGCTCGCGAAGGTCGTCGGGAACGTCGATCCGGAGGAGCGCCACGCCGAGAGTCTAGGGCTAGCGCAGGCGGCGAGCCGCCGAGCGGGCGGCGTGGAAGCCGCACATGCCGTGGACGCCGCCGCCGGGCGGCGTCGATGCCGAGCACAGGAAGATCGAGGCGTTCGGGGTCGAGTACGGATCGTGGAACCGCCCCGACGGGCGGGTGAAGAGCTGTCGGAGGCCGTTCCAGCCACCGGCGATGTCCCCGCCGACGTCGTTGGCGTTGTAGGCCTCGAGCGCCGCCGGGCTCGTCGAGACCGTGGCCAGGATGAGGTCGCGGACGCCCGGGGCGAACCGCTCGATCTGGCCGAGGATCGGCTCGGTCATGTCGGCGGTCGAGCCGTTCGGGACGTGGCAGTAGGCCCAGGCCGTGTGCCTGCCCTCGGGGGCGCGGCTCGGATCGAACCGGCTCGGCTGGGTCAGCAGCACGAACGGCCGCTCCGGCACCTGGCCCTTCGCGACCGCGGCCTCCGCGCCCGCGATCTCGTCGTACGTCCCGCCGAGGTGCAGCGTCCCCGCGCCGGCGAGCTCCTCGGCTCGCCACGGGATCGGGCCGGCCAGCGCGAGGTCGATCTTGAAGACGCCCGGGCCGTAGCGGAATGCCGCGAGGCGGCGCCGGAACCCGGCCGGGAGCGCAGGGCCGGCGATCTCGAGGACCTGGCGCGGCGTCAGGTCGAACAGGCTGACGCCATGCGCCGGCAGCTCGTCGAGGCTCTTCACCGGGTGGCCGGTCTCGATGCCGCCGCGGAGCGAGAGCAGCTCCTGGGCCATCGCGACCGGGATCGCGCCGGCACCGCCCGCGGGGAACGGCCAGCCGTCGCGGTGGGCGCTGCCGAGCATGAGCAGCGCCGCCGCGCCGCTCACCGGCGCCTGCATCGGCAGGATGGCGTGGGCCGCGGCGCCGGCGAGCAACGCCTTCGACCGCGCCTCGACGAACCGCCCGGCGTGCCATGACGCCGGCTGCAGCGCCTGGACGCCGAACCACAGGAGGCGCGCCGCTCGGCCGGGCCAGAGCGGCACGTGGAACGGCGCGAGGACATCCGGCAGGAGCTCGTCGAAGTGCTCGACGAGGGGCCGGAGCAGTCGCTCGTACTCCTCCCGGTCGCGGCCGAGGCTGGCGGCCATCGCGGCGACGTCTCGGTGAAGGACGAGGGCCGTCCCGTCGTCGAACGGATGGCCGAGCGGAAACGGCGCCTCGACCCAGCGCACGCCCCGTCGCTCCAGCCAGCCGCCCGCGAAGAACGGCGCCAGCCGCCCGAACGGGTAGACCGAGCTGCACGCGTCGTGGATGAAGCCGGGCAACGTCCGCTCGTCGCTGCGCGCCCCGCCACCGACCGTCTCGGCCGCCTCGATGACCTCGACCGAGTGGCCCTCGCGGGCGAGCTCGATGGCCGCCGCCAGGCCGTTCGGGCCCGCGCCGACGACGATCGCATCGACGAGATCGACGGTCACTCGTGCTCCGGCATGCTGTCATGGTGGCGCCTCCCGCTGGACCTGTCCGCCGCCCAGGGGTCACGGTGCCGCGTCGGCGCCACCCGTGGCACACCGATGAGTAGCCCGATCGTCAGGGTCATGGGTCCCTTGACAGTGGTGCCAGGTCGCGCCAACAGTCGATCCATGCGCTTCGCGATGGCCGGTCTCCTCGGCCTGGTCGTCCCTGGCGCCGGGCAGGCGGCCCTGGGGCGCCGGCGGGCGGCCCTCCTGTTCTTCCTGCCGACAGCCGCCCTGGTCGCCGTTGGAATGGGGCTGCTGCTGACCCGCGGCATCACCGGCGTCGTGGCGATCCTGGTCACGCCCGGCGTCCTGCCGGCCCTGGCCCTCGTGAACGTTCTCTTCGCGCTCTGGCGGCTCGCCGCCGTCGTCGATGGCGCCCGCCGGACGAATCGGCCGGCGGTCACCGTCGGGATCGTCGGCACGGCGACGCTCGTGCTCCTCGTCGCGCCGCACGCCTGGCTCGGCTGGTCGATCGCCGCCTGGGACGACCTCCTCAACTCGACGTTCGCCGACACCGACACCGGGCAGGTGCAGCCGACGGACCAGCCGTCCGCGCCCGGCAGCGTCGGTGGCTGGGTCTATCCCGAGCCGACTGGCTGGGACTGGCCCGACCGGACGCCCGCCCCCGGCGCGACCCCGGCGCCCCCGAAGCGGCCCATCATCCCCGGCAGCGGCACGCTGCCCGGGCTCGGCGTCGCGGTCCCGTGGGATCGGCCCGGCGCCGTGCCGTGGGGCAGCGACGGCCGGTTCGACCTGCTCCTCCTGGGCTCGGACGCGGGCGTCGACCGGTGGAGCCGCCGGATGGACGTCATGCTCCTCGTCGAGGTCGACGTCGCCAGCGGCAAGGTGGCGATGATCGGCCTGCCGCGGAACCTGTGGGGCGCGCCGTTCCCGCCGGGCCTCGCCCGCGATTCGGTCGCCTGCGGCTGCTTCCAGAACCTGCTCAATGCGATCTACGTCGAGGCGACCGCGGTCCACCCCAACCGCTGGCCCGGGACCGGCGCGGTCAAGGGCATCGGGGCCGCGCGGTCGATGGTCGGGGAGCTGACGGGCCGGCCCATCGACGCGGTCCTCGTCGCCGACCTGTGGGGCGTCATCAAGGTCGTCGACGCCATGGGCGGCGTCGACATCGACGTCCCGGCGCCGGTCTACGACGACCACTACCCGGATCCCATCCTGGGCGGGATCACCCTGAGCATCCGCGCCGGCCAGCAGCACCTCGACGGCCGCCTGGCGCTGGCCTACGCCCGGAGCCGCCACCAGGACTCCGACTACGGCCGGATGGTCCGCCAGCAGACGCTGCTCCTCGCGATCCGGAACCAGCTCGGGCCGGCGACGATCCTCAACGCCCCCGGTCTCGCCGCGGCAGCCAAGGGCTTCGTCTGGACGGACCTGCCGCGCGACTCGCTGCCGAACCTCGTCGACCTGTTCGGGCGGGCCCAGACGGCCTCGGTCAAGCAGGTCCGGATCGTCCCGCCGACCTACCCGTCGTCGATCACCCCGGCCGAGGTCGTGAAGATCCAGAGGGACATCGCGAACCTGCTCGGCGTACCGGTGCCGCCGACGCCCTCACCGGTGCCCTCGTCTTCGCCGTCCCCGACGCCCTCTACGGTGCCCTCGCCGGTGCCCTCCCCGTCGCCCTCGCCATCGCCCGCGCCGTCGCCCGTGCCGAGCCCCAGCAACGTCCCGACGCCACTGCCGACCGAGTCGCCGCCCGCACCCACGGAGTCGCCGCCGTAGCCCCGGCGGGGCGGCGGGCCTACGCCCGGAGCGTCACCCAGATCGTCTTCTTCTCGGTGTACTGCTCGAGCGCCTCGAGGCCCTTGTCGCGGCCGCCGAAGCCGGACTCCTTGTAGCCGCCGAAGGGCGTCGTGATGTCGCCCTCGGAGTAGGCGTTCACGCCGACGGTCCCGGCCCGGAGGGCCCGGGCGACACGGAAGGCGGCGTCGAGGTCGCGGGTGTAGAGCGACGCGGCCAGCCCGTACGAGGTCTCGTTCGCGAGCCGGATGCCCTCCTCCTCCGAGTCGAACGGGATGACCGAGAGGACGGGGCCGAAGATCTCCTCGCGGGCGATGCGCATCGAGTTCGCGACGTCGCCGAAGATCGTCGGGGCCACGAAGTAGCCGCCCGTCTCCTCCAGCGTGCGCCCGCCGCCGGCGAGGACACGGGCGCCTTCCGATCGGCCGGTGGCGATGTAGCCGAGGACCTTGTCGAGGTGCGGTCGCTCGATCATCGGCCCGAGCTTCGTCGCGGGATCCATCGGATCGCCGACCGTCCACGCGGGCAGCTTCGCGAGCACCCGCTCGAGGAGCGGCTCCTGGACCGATCGATGGACGAGGAGGCGCGAGCCGCACGAGCAGTTCTCGGCCTGGTTCATGAGCGCCGCGAACAGGACCTGGTCGGCGACGTCGTCGAGGTCCGGCGGCTCGGCGAGCACGACCTGGGGCGACTTGCCGCCACACTCGAGCGTGATCTGCTTGAGGTTGCTCTCCGCGGCGTAGCCCAGGAACAGCCGCCCGACCTCGGTCGACCCGGTGAAGGTGACCATGTCGACGTCCATGTGCCGGCCGAGCGCCGCGCCGGCGGTCCCCCCGGGGCCGGGCACGACGTTGAGGACACCGTCCGGCAGGCCGGCCTCGGAGGCGAGCTCCGCGAGGCGGATCGCGGACAGCGACGTGAGCTTCGACGGCTTCACGATGACGCTGTTCCCGGCCGCGAGCGCAGGCGCGACCTTCCACGTCGCCATGAGCAGCGGGAAGTTCCACGGCACGACCGCGCCGACGACCCCGATCGGCTCGCGGATGATCAGGCCGAGCGCGTCGGGCCCGGTCGGGGCGACCGCGTCGAAGACCTTGTCGATGGCCTCCGCGTACCAGCGGAAGGTCTTGACTGTGTCGGGCAGGTCGACGTCACGGCAGTCCGTGATCGGCTTGCCGGCCTCGAGGGCGTCGAGCGTCGCCAGCTCGTCGAGGTTGGCCTCGATCGCGTCGGCGACCCGCAGCAGGACCTTCTTGCGATCCGCCGGCGCCAGCCGTGACCAGCGACCGTCATCGAACGCGCGACGGGCTGCCTGGACCGCCGCATCGATGTCGGCGGCGCCGCCGGCGGCGACGTGGGCCAGGACCTGGCCGGTCGCCGGGTTCTCGGTCGCGAACGTCTCGCCGGACGCGGCGTCCCGGAACGCGCCGTCGATGAATGCCTGGGTCCGGAAGGTGGGTCTCGCCGCGGTGACCATCCCTGCCCTCGTGCTGCGGTCGGCGCCATCATCGCCGATCCGGGCGGGCCGGCGGGCGGTCAGGGGATCGGCGCGAGGTCGAAGAGCGTGTTCCGCATCGCCGGGTCGGTGGCCGGCGTGTTGGCGTTGAAGACCGCGACGAAGACGGCGCCCGAGACGGTCTTGGTCGTGCCGTTCGCGCCGATGAGCGTGACGCTGATGAGCCGGCCCGAGACGCCCCGATGGGACAGGTCGAGCGCGACGACCTGGCCGACGTTCGTCCGGCTGTCGGCTGCGAAGACCGCCTGGATCTGGGCCAGCGAGTAGATCGTCGTGTGCCAGGTGTTGAACGGCGACGCCTTGTCGTACGAGCTGCCGTCCGGAGCCCGGTCGGACGAGCCGCGGAGGTAGGTCAGGGCACCGGACGTGATCGCCCCGCTCGCCGACACGAAGACGTACTCGTTGTTCTCCGTCCAGCCGCCGTCGCCCGAGTGGTACAGGGCATTCGCGATGGCGCCGTTGTAGAGCAGGAGCTTGCCCGCCGTCGCGTTGACCGCGCTCGTGCCGGCGGTCTTCTCGCCGAGCTGGCCGCGGTAGACCTGCGAGCGCGTGTCGTCGTAGAGGTCGAACGTGCCGCTCGTCGGGTGGAGGCGGTAGCCGGCGTAGGACCGGGCCGCGATGGCCTGCGACCGCAGCGCCTCGGCGGGCCACGACGAGGACATCTCGACGGGCACCACGCCCAGCAGGTAGGACTCCATCCCGAGCCAGTTCACCACGCTGACCGTGCCGCTGGAGCTGCCGATGACCCGGAGGTTGCCGCGGAAGCGGTCGTACGAGGTCGGCTTCGAGTAGAGCTGGAGGAGGGCCAGCGAGTCCGCCGGCCGGACGTAGAACGAGCTCGCCGGCGCCGCGCCGTTCCAGAGCGTCGACGCGTCTGCGCCGATGACGGTCAGGTGCCAGCCGCTCGCGGCGGCCGCGTCCGGGTACATCCGGAGCTGGGCATCGACGGGGAAGATGGCGCTGATCCCATCGACCTTCCAGGTACCGACGCGGCCGTAGATCCGCAGGGGACTCGAGGCCGTCGCGGCGTAGGACTGGAGGATCAGGACCCGGACGGTCGAGAGGGTCGCGGTGCCGAGCGTCGTGCCCGGGTAGTAGTGGCCCACGATCGTGGCGGCGGTCTGGCCGGCGACGGCCCGACCGTAGGCGCCGTACTGCGACATCCCGACGCCGTGGCCGTAACCGCGGCCATAGAAGGTGATCGCGTCACCGAGCGCGGTCGGGGCGGTCTCCCACGGTCCCGAGGTCGGCGCCGGCGTCGGCACCGGGGTCGGGCTGGGCGTGGGGGTGACGCTCGCGGATGGTGCGACCGTCGGCGACGGAGCCATCGACGGGGCGGTCGACGGGGCCGCGCTGGCCGGCGCGCTGCTCGCGGGCGGAGCGGTCGCGCTCGCCAGCGGCGTGGCCGACGGGCTCGCGGCCGGGCTCGCCGTTGCGGCGACCGTCGTCACGGCCTTGAACAGGCCGCTCGCGCCGTAGACGTAGCTCACGCCGTAGAGCGAGCTCGTCGAGTGGCCGTTGACGGCGTTGATCCGGTACCACTTCGAGCCCGAGACCCAGCCGCCGCACGAGGTTCCGTAGCTGCCGCCGCTGACGGTGGCGACGACGCTGACGCGAGACGTCTGCATGAGCGTCGCCTTGATCGCGTAGGTCGTGCTCGGCCCGGTTCGGACGCGGACGTAGTCGCACCTCGGGGCCATCGTCGTGGCACCGACCGCGACTGCGGAGGTCAGGACCAGGAGGAGCACCGCAGCCATGACGGCCGCGCCGAGGGTGGCCGGTGACAGGGACGCACGACGAACGGGTGCTCGCACGCTCCCACTGTCCGGTCCGGCGACCCAACCGGACCATGACCCATTGGTGCCAGCCGCTCCCGGACCGTGGGGCTACGGCTGCCGCCGGGGACGATGCGCGCGACCCGCCGACGGGCCCGCGCGCGCTAGTTCGCGCGCGGCGACTGGATCGCCTGGAACCGCGACCGCGCGAGCTCGACGCCGCCCACGGAGGCCACGGCGGCGTACTGGCCCGGCGAGGGGATCGCCACGGGGCCGTTCACCGCCAGCACGATCCGGAGATCGGCCCCGGCGATGGCGCCCGGCGGCCGGCCGGCCTCGAAGTCCGCGCCGATCCGGGGGTCCATCGCGTGGCCGTCGGCATCCTCGAAGTGGATCTCGAGGTGGTGGCGCTGGTTCGTCTCGTTCCACTCGACGTCGACCGCGACCGCGATCCCGACCATGAGCGACGCGGGGAACTCCGGGAACCGCAGCATGTTCCAGGCGCCGCCGAGGACGTAGAGCTTGCCGTCGACCGCCTGGGCGCTGTCGGCGAGGAGCAGGGCGTGGATCTGCATGCGGCAAGCCTACGCGCCACCGCGCGCGGCGACCGACCGACCGCGGGCCGACGACCGACCGCGGCTCTGGCGACCCGTTGCCTAGGTGTCGATTGCCTTCGGCAGCCAGCGAGCGACCGCCACCCCGGACAGGATCGCCAGGTCGACCATGATGCCGACGACGAGCCAGGTGTGGAAGAAGAGCAGGATCGACACGATCGAGGCTGAGGCGCCGACGGCGAGACCAGGCAGGCCGATGCGGCTCGGCACGAGGCCGAGCAGCGACAGGGCCCCGAGGATCAGGCCGACGATCGTCAGGGTGACGAGGACGGTCCCGATCAACTGCCACAGCCCGGGGTCCACGCCGAAGGACGCGAGCGCGTCCGAATGGGTGAGGTCGAAGGGCACGGTGCCACGGACCTCGAAGAACCAATCCGGCATGAAGAACGACAGGTGCATCCCGGCGTGAAGCGCCAGCGCCAGGGCGATGATGAAGCGAAGAGCCATTCCGACCTCCGGGGGAGCACGTGCCATGCTCCGTCGGGCGATCGTGGTGCGAGACGAACGTCCTGCGATAGGGCCGACCCGCCCGATCGCGCGTGATCCGACTGGCCGCCCACGGGCGTATCCAGCGTCCATAGGAGGGTCAACCTTGTCCATCTCGCTCACTCGCCTCGTCCCCGCACTCGGTCTCGCCGTCGCGCTCGTTGCCGCCGGCTGCGGCTCGGGCGGCACGCCGGCACCGGCCGCTGGCACGCCGGCAGCCGCCGCCGGCACCAGCGTCGCGATCGTCAACTTCGCCTTCAACCCCAGCTCGCTGACCGTGAAGGTCGGCGACACCGTCACCTGGACGAACGACTCGGGTACCGCGCACACCGCGACCGCCGACGACGGCAGCTTCGACAGCGGCACGGTCAAGGCCAGCACCCCGTTCCAGCACACGTTCACCGCGGCGGGCACGTTCAGCTACCACTGCTCCATCCACTCGTCGATGAAGGCGACGATCACCGTCACGCCGTAGCGCTAGAGTCCGGGGATGCGGATGGTGCGTCCCCGCTCCCCGGGCTCCGTCCGGTTCCGCGCGGTCCTCGCCGCCGGCATGGTGGCGGTCCTCGTCGTCGGCTGCGACCTCGGGACGAGCACCAGGCCGACGCTGGGACCCGACGGCACGCTGCCGCTCGACTCCGTGCCGGACACGAGCCCTGGGCCGGGCGACACGCCGGGACCCGGTGACAGCGGGTCCGCGGGCATCCCCGGCTTCGACGGCTGGCAGACGATCAACGCTCAGGACGTCCAGATCGCCCAGACCGAGTCGGGGCTGGCGATGACGCTGACCCGCCGGGCGCTGTGGTTCCAGACCAGCCGCGGCGTGCTCTTCTACACCCTGGTCACCGGCGACTTCCGGGTGACCGCCACGGTCCAGACCTCCAGGACCTCGGACTCCTCGCAGGAGCCCGGTGGCGACGGCACGGTCCAGCTCGCCGGGCTGATGGCTCGGGCGCAGACGCCCCAGGAGAACTACGTGTTCGTCGTCGTCGGCAGCGATGCCAACGGCCTGTCGGTCGAGACGAAGAGCACGACCAACGGCAGCAGCACCTTCGCCGGACCCGCGTGGCCGAGCGGCGACGCCGTCCTGAAGCTCTGCCGGGCCGGCACGACGTTCACGCTCTGGAAACAGGCCAGCGACGGCTCCGGCGACTTCGCGCTCGCGGCGACGTATCGGCGACCGGACCTCGCCGGCGAGCTCCAGGTCGGGGCGACCATCTACTCCGACAGCACGCCGGACATCACCGCCGTGTTTCCCGACCTCACGATCGAGCCGCTCGATCCGGGCGAGGCCTGTTGACGGCCCAGGGCCATCGGCGCCACTCGCCCTATGCGCTCGATGCGGCGCTCGACGAGCTCGGCCTGCCCGTCCCGGACACGGCCCTCGCCCGCGACGCTCGGGACCTCATTGCGGAGGTCGCCGAGCCGTTCCTCGTCAATCACTCGATCCGGGCCTACGCCTGGGCCGCCGCCCTCGCCGAACACGACGGCGTGGCATTCGATGCCGAGATCCTGTACGTCGCCGCGGCCCTCCACGACATCGGCCTGGTGGCGGCCTACGACCTCGGCGGTTGCTTCGAGCTCGACGGGGCGATCGCCGCCCGCGACTTCGCCGTGGACCACGCCTGCCCGGCAGAGCGCGCCGGGGCGATCCACGACGTCATCGCCCGCCACATGGCCGCCGAGCTGCCGCCCGGCGCGACGGTCGAGGATGCGCTCCTCTCCGACTCGACCGGCGTGGACGTCACGGGCTACCGGATGGCCGACGTCCGGCCCGACATCGTCGCGCCCGTCCTCGCCGCCTACCCGCGCCTCGGGTTCAAGCGAGGGTTCGCGGCGCTGTTCGTCGACCAGGCCGCCCGGAAGCCACACTGCCGGGTCGCGGAGATGGTCGCCACGGGCAAGGTCGCCGCGATCCAGGCCGCGCCCTTCCCGGACTGACGCGCTCCTGGCGCCGGCCAAGCCGAAGGACTGAGCGTCAGGGCCTCATGATCCCGTCGGCGATCTCCCTCGCAAGCATCCGGGCCACGGCGATGGCCGCGCGTCGATCGTCTGGGCGAAACGGCGTGCGAGCGCTGGTCCCGTGGACCGCGAGCGACGCCGTGATGGCGGGCTCGAGCTCGGGTCGGCGGGCGACCAGGCGGAGACCGGCCGCCGCCTTCGAGACGACGCGTTCGCCCTCGAGTGCCGCGACGACGCGCGCCAGCGTCAGCACGAGGTACGCCAGCCGGCCGTCGGACGTCGTCGCGTCCAGGACATCGACCAGCGAGACCGTGTGCCGCGCGACGGCAGCGACGAAGTCCCCGACCGGGATCTCCGGGATGATGGTCGCGATCGGCGGTCCGACCAGCGCGGCGTCGGCCTCGCGGACGAGGAACCAGGTCTGGAGCCAGTCGTCGGCGTCGTCGAATCGCGCGAGGGGCTCGTCGTGGCTGACCGAGACGAGCGGGCCGCCGGCGCGGACGTGGGCCAGTGTCGGCGCCCCGACGAAGACGACGTCGAGCCTGTCAGCCCACGCCGGCTCCCGCTCGGAGAGCCGAGCGACGACTCCCTCCAGCACCTCGAACGGGATCCGGTCGATCGTCGACCGGGTGACGACGCAGACATCGAGATCGCTGTGGGCCGGATCGAAGCCGCCGACGACGGCCGAGCCATAGGCGTACGCCCCGGTGAGCTCGTCGCCCAGCGTCCGAGCGAGGTCGTCGACCAGGAAGCGCAGGATCCCGGGAAGCGGCGCCGGCAGGGCGTCGATGGCTGGAGCTAGCCCGTCTGGAAGAGGCCGAAGACCGCCAGCGCCAGGATGGCGTAGCCGACCAGCCAGACCCACACCTCGCGGCCCCGCGGCATGAGGATCGACAGGTAGCGCGACAGCGGCACGACCACCACGGACAGCCCGGCGAAGACCGGGTGGGCGACGCCCGGCGTGCCGCCGGAGGTCTGGCGGAAGGCGCCGCTGATCGCGCCGACCACGACGAGGACCACGATCGCGTAGCCGAACCAGGTCAGCAGCCGGCCGTTCACGGCCCGCGGGCTCATCGCGACCCAGGCGCACCAGGCGGCCCCGGCGACCGCGCCGCCCAGCGAGGCCCAGCCGATGACCGCGTGCAGGAGCTCCATGCGTGCCACCTCTCCGTGCCGGACGCCGGCTCAGGCTAGCGCACGCGCGGGGCTAGCTCGAGACGTCCTCACGCGGGTGCCGGGAGCGGAGGATCCGCAGGTGGGCCTGGGCGGAGTAGATCGTCTCGCGGGCGAGCGCGAGGCTGGAACCCGCGAGGCTGCCGTTGCCGTTCGCGCTGTCGCAGAGGTCCCGCAGGTCCGCCGCGAGGAGCGCCACGGCGTCGTGGTCCGAGGACGCGTCGGGAAGGGAGCCGAGGAGACGCTCCGCCTCCTGGAGGGTCGCGAGCGCCTCGGTCACGAGCGTCAACACATGCTCCGGCTCGTCCACTCCGGGCACGTCTCCGGGACGCCTCGGAACGAGGAATCTAGCGACCCTGCAAGACTCCTGCAATCCCCTGGGGGACAAACGAGATGGCGCTCTGCTGCGGTCAGCTTGCCGGGAGAACGTTCTGGTTGTTCCGGAACAGGTTCGTCGGGTCGTAGCGGGCCTTCAGCGCGGCGAGCCGGTCGTAGGTGCCGTGTGGGTAGGCGGCCCGGATCCGGGCCTCGCCCTCGTCGTCGAGGAAGTTCACGTAGCCCGCGAGGTCGCCGCCGGTGAGGTCGGCGTGGAATGCGTCGACCCAGGCGCGACGGGCCTCGCGGTCGTGCTCGCCCTCGTAGAACGCCGCGATGTTGACCATGACCTTCCGGCCCCGGTGGGCATACGCCGTGGCGTTGGCCGGGACCCGGGCCGATGCGCCGCCGAGGACCCGCAGCTGGGCCACCCGCATCGGGGCCGTTCCGGCCTGGAGCGTGTCGACGATCCTCGTTGCGACAGCCAGGTCGGTCCGGTCGATGAAGCCGGTCCGCGCCACGGCCAGCGGGTGGTAGTCCGGATCCTCGGGTGGGTAGATCTCGACGTACGGGCTCGGGTGGACGAGGTCGACGATCCGCTCGGCGAGGGCCCGAAACGGTGCGAGGGCGGCCGTCGCGTCTGCCGACGGGCCGGCATACGCCATGAGCGCGAAGATGACGACCTTGCCATGCCACGCCTCCGGGGCCATCGGCATCGGCGGGCAGGGCATGACGTTGGCGATCGTCGAGAGCTCCTCCGGCGCGGCATCGGCCGCGGCGAGGAAGCCGGCGAGGGCCTCCGCCGTCGCCGGCAGGATGAGCAGCCCGCCCGTGAACTCGGGGACCGGTGACAGCCGGAACTGGAACCGCGTGGCCACGCCGAAGTTGGCGCCGGCCCCGCGCATCGCCCAGAACAGGTCCGGCTCGTGGCCGGCATCGACGATCCGGATCTCGCCGTCGGCGGTCACGAGCTCCACCGCCAGGAGCGAGTCGATCGTGAGCCCGAACTTCCGGACGAGGTAGCCGACCCCGCCACCGAGCGTGATCCCGCCCAGACCCACCGACCCCGTGTCGCCGAACCCGACCGCGAGGCCATGTTCGCCCACGGCCCTGGTGAACTCGACGGCCGTGAGGCCCGTCCCCGCCCACGCGGTGCGGCCCTCGAGGTCCAGCTCGATTCCCCTCAGGTCGCGGACGTCGATGACGATCCCGTCATCGACGACGGCGTAGGCCGCGGCGCCGTGCCCGCCGCTCCGGACGGACAGCGGGACGCCCGCCTCGCGGACGTAGCCGACGACGGCGGAGACGTCCGCCGCATCGCGGACGCGGGCGATCGCCGCGGGACGCCTGTCGGCGCCGCCGTACATAACGCTTCGCGCGGCGTCGTACTCGGGCTCGGACGGGCCGATGACGCGGCCCCGGATCCGGGTTCGAAGGTCGTCGAGCAGGCGGGTCGTGGTCGTCGGAGGCACGGCGGGTCTCCCTTCTGGCTTCCGGCTCAGGCTACCGGGCCGTGGCGGGCCCGGCCTTGCAGGCCCTCGTCAACACGTCGAACGGGGCTCGCCCGGATCGACAGCCCGGCCACTCGTCGATCTCCCCGGCTACCCCGCGACCGGTTTCCAGGCGACGGAGGCAGCGGCGCGACCGGCGATCGGGAACGCCAGCGCCTCGGCCTCGATGTCGTCGCGTACGCGGCCGGGCATCGAGCGGAACGGGTGGACCGTGACCTTCCGCTGCTGGCGCTGCCAGGCACCCACGATCTCGCCGTCGACGAGGACCGCGCCGGGGATGTAGCCGGGCGAGCGACCGACCTTCGGCAGGGCACGGGCCCGCAGCGTGTCGTCGGCGAGCAGCAGCTCGTGGTCGTGCTTCGTGAACGGGTCGTCCATCGGCAGGAGCCGGACGCCCTCGATGGGGCGAGCGCCGCGGAGGTCGTCGAGGTCGGCGGCGAGCATGAACCGCGACTCGGCCACGCCATCGACCTGGACGGGGGCGAGCTCGCCCTCGATGGTTCGCCACGTGGCCGCCGCGTCGCGAGGCTCCACGCCCGCCCATCGAGCGAGGCGCTGCGCCGTCGATGGCCCGTGCCAGTGCAGGAAGCGGCGAGCCAGCTCCCGCCGGGCGTCCTCGACGTCGATCGACGGGCGCTGGACCGGGATGACCCAGATGTTCGCGGAGTCCCACCGGATGTGGACGCGCCCGGTGATCGCCGTCTGGCGGATGGCAAACGGCCGGCCGCCGAGGTCGCGGGGCAGCTCGCGGACCGGCGTCATCCGGCCGCCCGTCAGGCGGTGGACCTCGTCGGCGATGGCCTCCAGCGCCTGCGCTCGCGCCGGGTCGCGCGGGTAGGAGCCGAGCGTGAAGATGCCCACGTCGGCCCGAGGGACGAGGAAGTCCGCCCCGCCCCGGAACCAGATCTGGACGAGGCTCGGATCCTCCCAGGCATCCGGCCGGACGCCGTCGACGCGGGCGTGCAGCGAGATGACCCCGCTCCGTGGGACGGAATCCTGGAGCCCGCCCCACGCGGCGGCCGGGAGTGAGTCGGGACGGCCCACGGGCAGCTTGCGGTCCAGGTGGCTCACCCGGGCGCGGTGACGAAGGACGGTCGTCGAATCGATACCGACGGCGCGTGCTGGCATCGCCGGATTGTCGGTCAGATGCCCGCCTTCGGGACACCGCTACGCTCCGCCGCAATGCCCGAACGCTCCGTTTCCCGCGAGGTCGCCCGCCGCTTCCTGCTGGGCCGCCAGGGCCTCTGGCCGGGTCGCCGCTGGCGCGGCCTCGCGGGCACCGAGACGGCGATGCGAACGATGGGCAACCTCCAGCTCGACCCGCTCCAGGTCGTCGCGCGCATCCAGGACCTCGCCCTCGCAAGCCGGGTCGTCGACTACCGGATCGACGACTGGGCCCGCCTGACCCACGAGCAGCGGAAGTTCTTCGAATGGGGCGGCTGGCTCGCGGTCCGGCCGATGGAGGAGCTGCCGTACTACCGCGCCCTCATGCGTCGCTCGGTCGAGCACGAGTGGCTCGTTTGGATCCTCCGGGATCACGCCGAGACGGTCGAGGAGATGCGGCGCCACCTGCAGGATCGGAGCGAGGTCGGCAACCGCCAGTTCGCGATGGGGGACCGGACGCGGGTCGACTCGTACCGCGGCCGCAAGGACAGCTCGGTCGCGCTGCACTACCTGTGGCGGATCGGGGAGGCGATGGTCACGCGCCGAACGGCCACCTTCGAGCGGCTCTACGCGCGAACCGAGGCGGTCGCGCCGAAGCGCTTCCTGCGACCCACCGCCGACGAGGCAGCCGAGGACTTCCTCCTCCTGAAGTCCGTCCGGACCGCCGGGTTCTCGAAGCTCAATGGCGCCCGCGGGGTCATCGAGCGTGAGGTGACGCGACGCGAGCTCAACGAGTGGCGCGACCGGCAGCTCGGGGCGGGGACGCTCACCGAGGTCGAGATCGAGGGCCTGCGCGGCCGGTGGCTCATGCCCGCCCGCGAGCTGCCCACGATCCGCGCGCTCGAGCGCGGCCGCCTGCCGCGGACCTGGCACCCGCTCGAGGCGACGACCACCGACGAGGTGACGTTCCTCTCGCCGCTGGATCCCGTGATCCACGACCGCGAGCGGACCCGGGCACTCTGGGGCTTCGACTACAAGTGGGGCGTCTACGACAAGGTCGAGAAGCGCAAGTTCGGCTACTACGACCTGCCGATCCTGTGGGGCGACCGCCTCGTCGCGCGGGCGGACATGAAGCTCGACCGTCCGACCTCCACGCTGCAGGTCCTCGGGCTGTGGTTCGAGGACGACGCGACCCGCGACGACGAGCTCTTCCGAGCAGCGCTCGATCGCGGCCTCGATCGGCTGCGCGCACTTGTCGGCGCAACGAAGATCGACGGCATGGACGAGAGCTGGCGATGAGCGATACCCGGCGATCACCGACCGCGGGGCCGGCCACACGGCCCCGGGCCTGAGGCCGCGAGAATCCGCGCCATGCCTCCACCGATCGGCTCGCCGCGCGCGTTCGTGGCGCGCCATACCCGCCTCCAGCCGGTGCCGGGCCTCGGGAAGCTCCGCCTGCACCTCGCCGACGACGTCCTGGCGCTGTGGCGGGCGACCCAGCTCGCGACCGACGACCCTGAGGCGCCGCTGCCGTATTGGGCCTTCGCCTGGGGCGGGGGCCTCGCGATCGCGAGCTACCTGCGCGAGCACCCGGAAGTCGTCGCCGGCCGGCGCGTCGTCGACCTTGCCTCGGGCTCGGGGCTGTGCGCGATCGTGGCCATGCGGGCGGGGGCGACGGACGCCACCGCGATCGACATCGACCGGTTTGCCGCAGCGGCGATCGAGCTCAACGCCCGAGCGTGCGGCGTCCGCGTCGCCGTCGTGCGGCGTGACGTCCTCGACGATCCCGAGCCGCCACCCGACGCCGACCTCATCCTCGCCGGCGACTGCTGGTACGAGGCGCGCTTCGCGGCGCGGGTCATGCCCTGGCTGCGCCGGGCCAACGACCGCGGCATCGACGTCCTGCTCGGGGATCCCGGGCGGCGCTACCTGCCGGTCGGCGAGCTCGTGAAGGTCGCGGCGTACGACGTCCGCACGACCACGGAGCTCGAGGACCTCGACCTCAAGCGGGGCACCGTCTACCGCCTCCGGTGAAGTCGGCGATACTGCCGCTTCCACGACCAGCGTCCCGCCCCCCACGTCGCCCAGCGCGAGGAGCCGTCTCCGATGTCGTCCCCAGCCGCTCTCGAGGCCCATCCGTCCGGCGCGAACTTCCACCTGGAGCCGCGCCAGAAGCTCGAGATCCTCGGCGCGATCCTGCTCGCGCTGTTCCTCTTCGCGCTCGACCAGACCGTCGTCGGTACGGCGCTGCCGCGAATCGTCACCGACCTCCACGGCGAGAACCTCTACACGTGGGCGGTCACGGTCTACCTGCTGACGGCCACGATCAGCGGCCCGATCTACGGCAAGCTGTCCGACCTCTATGGCCGCCGCCCGATCTTCATCTGGGCGCTCGGGCTGTTCCTGCTCGCTTCCATCGGCGCCGGGCTGTCCGGCGAGATGTGGCAGTTCATCCTGTTCCGCGGCCTCCAGGGCCTCGGTGGCGGGGCGGTCTTCCCGATCGCGCTGGCAGTCGTGGCGGACCTCTACCCGCCGGAGGAGCGGGCCAAGTACGGAGCGTTCTTCGGCGCCGTCTTCGGCCTGTCGTCGGTCCTCGGGCCGGGCCTCGGCGGCGTCATCACCGACAACTTCGGCTGGCACTGGATCTTCTTCGTCAACGTGCCGGTCGCGCTCGCCTCGCTCGTGATCTGCTGGCGGCTGTTGCCGCCGGTCAAGCACCCCGAGGTCGGCCGGAACATCGACTACGTCGGCGCGGCGTTGTTCGGGGCAGCGATCGCACCGTTCCTCATCGGCCTCACGAACAAGCAGACCCACCCGGCGTGGACCGATCCGGAGGTCGGCGGGCTGATCGTCCTCGGCCTCGTCGTCGGCGCCGCGTTCCTGTGGTGGGAGCGGCGGGCGATCGACCCGATCATCCACCTCGACCTGTTCCGCAACCGGTCGTTCACGATCTCCGTTGCCGGGATGTTCCTCGCCGCGTTCGGCTTCTTCGGGGCGGTCATCTTCCTGCCGCGATGGTTCCAGGCCGTGGCCGGCAAGAGCGCCACGGAGTCCGGCTACAACCTCCTGCCGCTCATCGTCGCGTTGATCATCAGCGCGACCGTCAGCGGCCAGATCGTCGCCCGGACCCAGCGCTACAAGCTCCTGATCCTGGCCTCGATGGTCGTCCTCGCGGCCGGCCTGTACCTCTTGACGAACCTCACCGCCGAGACGCCGGTCGAGACGCTGTGGCTGTGGATGGCCGTCACCGGCCTCGGCATCGGGCCGTCGTTCGCGGTCTTCACGGTCGTCGTCCAGAACAGCGTCGCGCCGCGGTTCGTCGGCATCGCGACGGCGAGCCTGACGTTCTTCCAACAGATCGGCGGAACGATCGGCCTGACGATCGCCGGGACGTTCCTCGCGGATGCGATGGCGAAGAATCTGCCGGACCGGCTGCTCGCCAACGGCATCCCGCAGGCGGCCGTCGACCAGTTCCAGGCGGCGGCCCAGAGCTCAAGCGGCCAGCAGCTCGACCTGACCGGCACCGGCGACCTCGGTGCGCGGATCCTCGCCTCTGTGCCGGAGGCGTTCCGGTCGTTCGTCGAGCCGCTGATCCCGGGCATGGTCACGGGGATCCACGAGGCGTTCGCGCTCTCGATCGCCTCGACGTTCTGGATCAGCATCGGCGCGGCACTCCTCGCCGCTGCGGCGGTGCTCTTCCTGCGCGAGACCTCGGTCGCCGAGATGGTCGAGATGGCCCGCGAGCGCGCGCCGCACGAGCCCGCGCCGCACGAGCCCGGCTCGCCGGACCCGGCTGGCCGCGAGCCCGCCAGCGGGAGCTAGCCAGCCCGCGTATCGTCGAGCTCGATGGCTGAACCACCGCGCTCGCTGCTGCGTTCGCGCGTCGGCCGTCTCGCCACGCGACTCGGCAACGTCATCCTTCGTCCGATCGCGGAGCGCGGCTGGATCGGCCCATGGGCGGTCCTCGAGCACGTCGGGCGCCGGACCGGCCGCCGGTATCGGACGCCGCTCGCGGTGCTGCAGGCCGGCGATCGGCTCGTGATCCCGGTGCCGTTCGGGCTCGGCACCCAATGGGTCCAGAACGTCCTCGCCGCCGGGGGCGCGACCCTTCACTGGCACGGCCGCGAGCTCGCGGTGGAGGACCCCCGCCTCGTCACCTGGCCCGAGGTCCGGCCGCTCGTTCGCCGCCCGCTGCGCGCGATCGTCTGGCTCACGCGGGTTCGCGACATGGTGTCGGTCCGACCGCAGGATCCGGCCGCCGAGCGGGAGCCGTCCGGCCTCCGAGACTGATGACGGCGCGCCCGTGAGGCCGGGGCGCCCGGGGGTCGATCCTCGAGCCATGCGGTGGCGAGATCTCGGCTGGCGGGCGAAGGCGTTCCGGATCGTCCATGCGGCCTGGTCGATCGCCGGGCTGGCGAGCCTGGGCTGGATCTGGGCCTGCGCGCTGACGCGGAGGCGAGACCGGCGGCTGGCGGCGAGCGTCGCCTTTCTCTCGCTCGAGGGCGCCGGCCTCGCGATCGGCCGCGGGAACTGCCCGATGGGCCCGAAGGCGGAGGAGTGGGGCGACCCGGTCCCGTTCTTCGAGCTGGTCCTCCCGCCCCGTGCCGCGAAGGCCGCCGTGCCGATCCTCGCGGGCCTGACGATCGCCGGGTTCGTCGCCCTCGCCATCCGGCCTGCTGAGAAGGTGACAAAGGACCTTTACACCTCGGGCCCTGTCAAGCTACCTTGACAGCATGCAGAACGAGGTTCGGAGGTTGCGCGAGGCACGAGGCCTGAGCCAGGGCGAGCTCGCGACGAAGCTGTCCGTGTCGCGACAGACCGTCAACTCGATCGAGACCGGTCGCTACCTGCCCTCGCTGCCGCTCGCGATCCAGATCGGCCGGTTCTTCCGCAAGCCCGTCGAGGAGGTCTTCCGTGACGACGATCCTTCGTAGCCCCGTGCTCGTCGCGGGTGTCGTCATCGGGCTCGTCTTCGGGGCGGCCGCGCTCATCGCCGGGGAGGAGGCCTGGCACGCGCTCCTCGCCGCGGCAATCCCGATCGGCTACGGGGCGGTCGTCACGCTCGTCGGTCGTCGCAGCGACACGGCCAGCGTGCTCTCGGGCCGGCCCATCGACGAGCGCGCGATGCACCTCAACGAGGAAGCCTCCTCCTGGGCGCTCGGCATCACCGTGGTGGTCGTCCTGGCGGCCTTCGTCGTCGCCGACGCCGGACGCGGCGACTGGGCGCCGTACGCCTTCATCGCCGCGGTGATGGCCATCGCCTACATCGGCTCGCTGCTGATCCTCCAGGCCCGCCACTGAGTTGCTCGGTGCGCCGAGCGGCCGCGGGCCTCAGGCGGGCGTCGCGGCCGCCACGCCGGAGCCGAGCAGATCCGTCGCGATGGACTCGGCCCAGGCCTCGATCTCCCGCCAGTCGCGGAAGTCGCCGAACGGCATCGATGACTTGATGCTCGGGAAGAGGCCGGTGAAGCCTCGCATGAAGCGATCGGCGAACCCGATCGGCTCGGCGTCCGGATCCCAGGCGCCGAAGAACACCCGCTCGTCGCGCGGCTTGAGCCTGGCGGAGAAGGTCTTGAACTCGGCCGGGATGGATGCCTCGAGGACGTCGCGGCCGTGCTTGTCCACCTTGTCCGGCCCGACCGGACCGCTGCTGAACAGCCAGACCGGCTTGCCGGCGAGCAGCCGCTCGTGCTCCCGCACGAACGCCGTCGCCTCCTTGAGCCAGGCGTTCATGTAGGCCGCGCTGCCGATGACGTAGGCGTCGTATTGCTCGACCGATCCGTCCTGGCCGATCGGACGAAGCGAGACCTCCAGGCCGGGTCGACCGAGCTTCTCGGCGATCCGCTCGGCGATCCCGCGGGTGGAGCCGTGGCGGGACGCGTACGTGACGAGCACCTTCATGGTCGAACCTCTCGCAGCCGTGTCGACCACTGACATTCGCCCCGTTCGGGGGCCGGATCAAGGGCCGCCCGGCCCGAGCCGACATGGCCTCCCGCCCGCAGGTGGCGCCCGCGGGCGGCGTCGGGTCGGTGCCCTGCCGATCGGCAGGTGCGATCGGCCCGGATGCGAGTAGGCGCGCGACCCCTCGAGCGCCACCATCGAACGGTCCGGAAACCGGAGGGTCGATCGTGGTCCGGCCGAGGCGCACAGCCCGTGATCGGTGGGGGAGGTGGGGCGCCGCCGTGGTCGTCGCCGCGCTGGCGGCCGTCGGGGCGACGGCCGGCACGGCACCGATCGTCGCGGGGCCCATCGAGGCGGTCGAGGCCGCGCCCATCGCGACGCTCATCGTGAGCTGCCGGCTGGCGCCGGCCTCGTGCACCAAGCTCACGATCTCGCTGACCGGGAACGGGTCCGGGCAGGTCGTCACGACGGCAACCCTGGGCGGTGCTCCGGACGGGCTCATCGACTGCAAGCGGTCGGCGAACACCACCCAGGGCGTGTGCTCCCACACCTACTACGTCGGGCTCGGGAAGTCGAAGACGGTGTTCCTCCGCGAGACGCCGGCCAACGGCAGCGAGGCCTGCTACGGCAACGGCTGCACGACCCAATCGAACGCGATGTCGGTGACCTTCGGGCCTGGCCAGACGCTGACCAAGAGCTTCCAGTTCAAGCTCCTGATCGCGAGCCTGCCGCCACCTCCGACGCCGATCCCGACGCCCACCACCACGCCGACGCCCACGCCGACCGCCACGCCGAAGGCGACGCCGACGAAGCCGCCGGTGGCGGCCACGACCACGCCGGGCCACTCGAGCGCCGCTTCGACCGCGCCGGCCACCGCGCTGGCCGCCTCGCCGAGCCCGAACGACAGCGCCGCACCGGCCGATTCGCCATCCGCGACCGACACCGCCGCTCCATCCACCCAGCCGGCCGCGTCGGCATCGGCCGGCCCGAGCTCACCGAGCTCGCCGGCCTCGAGCGGTGGGACCGACCTCGGGCCGCTGGCGATCGCGGTCGTCGTCGCCGGGCTCGTCATCGCGGGTGCGGTCTACGCCGGGCTCCGCCGCCGGCCGTCCGCGAGGCCGTAGCCGCCGCGGCGCGCCCAGCGCCCCAGCGTCGAGCGGCTTGGCGCCTCAGCGCCTCAGCGGCTCGGCAGGTCCAGGCTCGCGAGGCGCTCCGGGTCGGCCAGGATGTCGATCTCGGCGATCGCGCCGTCGCGGTACGTGAAGCCGAGGACCGCGTAGGGCCGGCCGCCCGAGAGGACCACGAAGCCAAGGGCGCCATTCACGCGCACGAGGCGGGCGCCGGGGGCGAGATTGCGGAACGCCATCGCCTGGCGGGCGACCGCGGTCGCGCCGCGAATCTCGCGGGAGCGGCCCAGCGGGCCGAGGCCCGGGCCCGTGTCGGCGCGGACGACCACGCCCGGATCGAGGATCCGGAGGAGCGCCTCGAAATCGTCGCCGCGGGCGGCAGCGAGAAACGCGTCGAGAAGCTCCCGCTGGCGTCGCGCCGGGACCGGCCGGTGACCGGCGGCAGCCGCGGCAGAGCCCTGGAGCCGTCGCCGCGCCCGGCTCGCGAGCTGGCGGGTCGCGACCGGGGAGCGCTCCACGATCGGGGCGATCTCGTCGAACGGCAGCCCGAAGGTGTCGTGCAGGACGAAGGCCAGGCGCTCGGCCGGGGAGAGCGTCTCGAGCACCACCAGGAGCGCGAGCCCGACGGCGTCCGCGAGCTCCGCCTGCCGCGCCGGATCGGCGGCCGCCGCCGCCTCCGCGTGCCGGTCGTCGAGCGCCGCCACGACCGGGTCCGGCACGTGGACCCCCATCGGGTCTTCGCGCCGCGAGGTCCGCGATCGAAGCCTGTCCAGCGCCAGCCGGGCGACGATCGTCGTCAGCCAGCCCCCGAGGTTCTCGACCGAGCTCGCGTCGGCGCGAGCCACCCGCAGCCAGGCGTCCTGGACCGTGTCCTCGGCCTCGGCGAGCGAGCCGAGCATCCGGTAGGCCACCGCGCGCAGGTGGCCGCGGTGGTCCTCGAACCGGGCGGCCAGCCACTCGGCGTCGGGGCGGGCGTCGGGGCGGGCGTCCGGCTTCGCGCCTTGATCGGCAGGGGACATCGGTCGGTCGTCTCCGGTCACGTTCTGTCGTCAGGGTCCGTCAGTCGATTGACGAGCACAACCGCACGAAACGTGACAAAGGAATGGAACGATGTCCCAGGCACCCGCGCTCATTCGCCTCTCCAACCCGCTGGCCCGGGGCCTGCTCCGGCTTGGCATGCCGATGGGTCCCAACACGCTCCTGACCGTCCGGGGCCGCAAGAGCGGCGAGCCACGATCCGCGCCCGTGGCGATCGTCGAGATCGACGGCCGGCGCTGGACGATGGGCGCCTACGGCGAGGTCCACTGGGTCCGGAATCTCCGGGCTGCCGGCGAGGGCGACATCCGCCTGCACGGCCAGGACGTCCACGTCCGGGCCCGCGAGCTCGGTCTCGCCGAGGCGGAGACGTTCTACGGCGAGACGCTCCGCGGCTACATCGCGAAGCTGCCCGCCTTCGGCCGGGTCTTCGCCCGGATCCTCTTCAGCGCCGCCGGTCCGGAGGTCCTCGACGACCCGCAGCAGGCCGCCCTCAGCCACCCGGTGTTCGAGCTGACGGAGGCGTGACCCGCCGGGCCGTCAGCGGTAGGACGGTCGCTGGATGACCTCGAACGCGTCGATCGGCCAGTAGCGCAGCACGGCTCGGCCCAGGACCGACGACGTCCGGATCGGGCCGAACAGGCGCGAATCCTGGGACTCCTCCCGATGATCGCCCATGACGAAGACCTCGCCCGGCGCCACGACCCACGATGACGTCCCGCTGATCGGCTCGGTCGGTTGCGGCGTGCCGTCCTCGGCAAACAGGTAGGGCTCCTCGAGCGCCTTGCCGTCCACCCGGACCACGCCGTCCACGAGCTCGATCCGCTCGCCCGGCAGCCCGATGACGCGCTTGATGAGCGGCGTCCCGCCCCGGCCCGAGAACGCGGGCGGAGGATCGAAGACCACGATGTCGCCGCGCTGGAACGCGCTCCATCGCGGCGTCAGCTCGTCGATGAGGACGTACTGGCCAGCCTGCAGGGTGGTCTGCATCGAGACCATCTGGACCTGGAACGGCCGGGCCACGAACGTCTGGATGCCCAGGAAGATGGCGATCGTGAGGATGATGGTCTCGACGATCTCGAGGAGCCAGCCGCGGGCGCGGCGGCGTGGCTCGGGCGCCGGCAGGGGAGGAGCGTCGATCACCCGCGAAGTCTAGGGGCGGCGCGCTCCGGCCCGAGCGGCGGCGCGCTCCGGCCTGGGCGGCGACACGCCGGGGTCACTCGGGTGGCCGCAGGCCCGCCTTGTAGCCGACGAGCGCGGCCTCGACCCGGCTCGCTGCGCCGAGCTTGCCGAGGACCGACGTCATGTAGTGCTTCACGGTCTTCTCGGCCAGCCCGAGGCGCCCCCCGATCTCGGCGTTGGACAGTCCCGTGACGACGAGCTCGAGGACCTCGCGCTCCCGTGCGCTCAGCTCCGCGAGCGGATCCACCTCGGCCGGCCGCGTCGTGAGCCCGCGGATCATGGTGAACGCGAGGCCCGGGGCGACGTAGCTGCCGCCGTCATGAACCGATCGCAGGATCGAGCGCAGCTCGCGCCCGGCCACGCCCTTCAGGACGTAGGCATGCGCTCCGGCGGACATCGCGGCAACGAGGTCGTCCTGGTTCTCCGAGCTCGTCAGGATGACGATCCGCGTCTGCGGGGATCCCGCGGCGATCTGGCGGGTGGCCTCGATCCCGCTGCCGGGCATGCCGACGTCGAGGAGGGCGAGATCCGGGCCGTGCTCGCGGACCGCGCGGATTGCGTCGCCGGCGTTCGTGGCCGTGGCGACGACCTCGAGGCCCTCGTCGGCCGCGAGGGTCGCGACGAGGCCGTCGAGGAAGAGCGGGTGGTCGTCGGCGATGACGATCCGGATCCGACCCGTCACTGCGGCGGCTCTGGCGACTCGGCCAGCGGCAGCCGGACGACCACCGTCGTGCCGGCGCCCGGCGTCGAGCTGACCTCGAAGCCGCCGCCGAGCACCTCCGCCCGCTCCCGCATCCCCGCAAGCCCGAGGTGACCCTGCGTCGAGCCCGCCGAGGCGTCGAAGCCCGGGCCTCCGTCCGCGATCTCGGTCTCGAGGAAGCCATCGGCCGTCGCGCGGGCGGTGACGTGGATCTCGGCGTTGCTGCCGTGCCGGGTGGCGTTCGAGAGCGCCTCCGACACGATCCGGAAGAGCGCGATCTTCGTCGCCAGCGGCGCCGTGGCGGGCAGGTCATCCAGGGCCGCGGTCACGGCCCGGCCGGAGCGACGCTCGTGGTCGGTGATCGCGCGACGGAGGACGTCGGCGGGGCCGGCCTCCTAGAGCTCCGGGGTCCGGAGGCCGGCGGCGATCGTGCGCATGTCACGGAGCGCATCACCCACGGCCGAGCGGACCGCCTGGAGGTCGGCGTCGGCGGCCGCGTCGGCGGCGCCCAGCCGGCTCTCCACGGCGTCGAGCCGGAGCATCGCGAAGGCCAGGGTCTGGCTCGGGCCGTCGTGGAGGTCCGCGCCGATCCGGCGTCGCTCCATCTCGGTGATCGTCGTCGTGCGGGCCGCGGCATGCCGGATTCGCTCGCCGAGGCGGGCGTTCTGGGCGAGGAGGTCGGACAGCTCGCGGACCCGCCCGCGGAGCTCGCCCTGCTGGCGCTGGATCGTCGCGCTGCCCTGGCGGACGACGCGGACGAGGGCGAGGTAGGCCAGGATCGTCGCTCCGCCGACGAGCCCCCACGCGAACAGCCGGTCGCGGGTGACCTCGGCGTCGACCTCGTCCGGCAGCTGGTAGAACTCGGCCACGGCGATGATCCGGGACGAGCCGACCTCGCGGACGGGCAGGTAGATCTCGATGAGCCGGCTCCAGCGCTGGCGCTCGTAGACGTTCTCCGGGTCGGACAGGTCGCTGATGTCGCCGACGACCGCGCCGTTGGCGGCGAGCCCGCGCTCGCCGGTCATGTCGAAGTGCTGGCCGACGAGGCCGCTGAACGGGCTGTACAGGACCCGCCCGTCGAGCGACCAGATCCGGAACGAGACGATGGTCGAGCTCAACGACGCGTCATCCCGCAGCCGGTCCAGGGCAGCCACCTCGTCCGGTGTCAGGTCCGGCGTCGTGGCGAGCGACTGGAGCTCCGGGGCGACGAAGCCGTCCACGTACACCGCCGTCACCGAGGTCGTCCGGTTGACCGCGCTCGTCTCGATGAGCTGGCCGAGCGCGTAGCCGGCGACGCCACCGCCGAAGATCACGACGACGAGGCTGAGGAGCAGGTACCGGCGGGCGAGCGACATGCCCTCGCCGGCTCCGGCGGGAGCAGCCATGGCCGGCGCGCCCGGCCGCGGGCCCAACAGGCGTCGGCGCCAGCCGCGTGCCGGCGGGTGGGCGCCCAGGTCGTCGGAGGCTGCTCGCTCGTTCATCCAGGGGAGTCTAGGTGCGGTCGGTCGGCCCCAACGACCGCCCCAGGGCCCGCGGGCCATCGGACCAAGGTCTGACGCGGTTCGGAACCGAGGCCCGTAGAGCCGGCCGAGTGGCGCGGCCAATCTTCGGGTCAGCGATCGCCCCAGGCCACCGGCCCAACCGGAGCCGCCGACGATGGCTCACCACGAGAGAGACACCGAGATGCCTTCCTTCATCAAGCGCCACATCCTCACCGCCACGATCGCGGTCTCGTCGGCAGCGCTCCTCTACGGCGGCATGACCTTCGCCCGCGAGCAGCAGGTTCGCGACGACCGCGTGCCGCAGGTCGCGGCGACCGCGTCACCCACTTTCGACGACCACGGCGGGCTCCTCGAGACCGAAGCCCCCGAGAACGAGCCCGAGGCCTCGGACGACAACGGCAACGACCGCGTCGCCGAGACCCCCGAGCCCACGGAGTCCTTCGACGACCATGGCGGGAACGGCACCGACGACGGCGCCGACGACAACGCCAGCCCGACGGCCTCGCCCGACGACCACGGCGGCTCCAGCGGCTCGGACGGGTCGGATGACAGCACGAAGCCGGCCGCGACGCCGAAGCCGACGTCCTCCCCCGACGACAACGGTGGCAACGGCAGCGACGGCTAGCCCGTCCTCCCTCCCCGCTCCCAACGGAGGCCGCGACTGCGGCCTCCGTTTTCGTTTGCCGTCTGCGTGTCGATTCCCGCAAGGCCCATCCGACGTGTTGGCAGGACCCTCTCTGACAAGATGACGGGCTCACCGCGCAGGAGGCCAGACATGACCGCACCGACGACCCGGACCCTCGAGGTCCCGAACGCCGTCCTGACCTATGACATCCGATCGAACGCCGACAGCGCGGAGCCGCCGCTCATGCTCATCGGCTCGCCGATGGGCGCCAGCGGCTTCCAGACGCTGTCCTCGCTCTTCCCGGATCGGACGGTCGTCACCTACGACCCGCGCGGCGTCGAGCGGAGCCGGCGGACCGACCGCGCGTCCGAGACGCAGGTCGAGGAGCACGCCGACGACCTCCATCGCGTCATCGCCGCGCTCGGGCGGGGTCCGGTCGACCTGTTCGCCAGCAGCGGTGGTGCCGTGAACGCCCTGGCCCTCGTCGAGCGACATCCGGAGGACGTCCGCACCCTCGTGGCCCACGAGCCGCCGGCGTGCACCGTGCTGCCGGACCGGGTTGCCGCGCTGGCCGCCGTCCACGACATCCACGACACCTACCTTCGCCGCGGCCGTGGGCCCGCGATGGCGAAGTTCATCGCCCTCGTCATGGTCCAGGGCGAGGTCCCCGCCGACTGGACGTCGCAGCCCGCGCCCGACCCGGCGATGTTCCATCTCCCGACCGAGGACGACGGCGCGCGGGACGACCCGCTCCTGGGCCAGAACATGATGTCGTGCAACAGCTACGAGCTCGACGTCGAGCGGCTCCGCGCCGCATCGACCCGGATCGTCCTCGCGGCGGGGGAGGAGTCCGCCGGGACGCTCGCCCATCGCGGCGCCGTCGTGGTCGCCGAGCGCCTCGGCACGTCGCCTGTCATCTTCCCGAGCGGCCATGGCGGCTTCATCGGCGACGAGTACGGCCCTGGCCAGGCTGGCAAGCCCCAGGCGTTCGCGGCGCGGCTCCGCGAGGTCCTCGCCCGCGCGGCGGCGCCCACCACGGTGGCTCGCTGACAGGTCGGCATCGGCGACGCCGGGTTCGACTATGATAGTCGACCATGAGACCCATCTCGCCGCTCGACCTCCGACGCTCGCTGGGCCGCATCCTCGACGAGGCCTCAACGGGTCAGCGGTTCCTCATCGAACGCGACCACCGGCCCATCGCGGCGCTCGTGTCCGTGGAGGACGCCACGAGCCTCGACGAAGGCCCCGACGAGCGCCGCGAGCGCCGCCGCCGGGCGCTGGATCGTCTCGCCGCGCTCGGCGACCGGATGCTCGAGGCCCACCCGGAGGGCCCGGACGCGGTCACGGCACTGCGACTCGAGCGCCGGCGCGACGACTCGATCGATGGCTGAGCCCATCGTCGTCGACGCCTCCGCGGCGATCGCACTGCTGCGACGCGAACGGGCGGCCGATGCGGTCAGGTCGGCGCTCGACACGTCGGTCGAGATCCTGGTCCCGGAGCACTTCTGGCTCGAGATCGTGAACGTCCTCGTCCGGCGTCATCGATGGACGACCGAGGCCGTCGTCGAGGCCCTTCGCGAGCTCGACGAGCTGGACCTGACGACGGCGCCTGTCGAGCGCCCCACCCTGCTGCTCGCCCTCGATCGCGCGGTGCGGATGGGCCTCACGGCCTACGACGCGGCATACCTCGCGTTGGCCGAGGCCGGCGACGCCCGGCTCGTCACGCTCGATGCCGACCTTGCCACGGCCGCCCAACAGCGTGCCGTTCCGGTCCCAGGCGTCAACGACGAGTCCAATCGCATCGCCGAAGGTCGCGCCTCGTATGGCGAGCCGCTCGACTGGTCCCGCCTGGGCCGTTACCTCGCCGACCTCCGGGCCGCCGCCGAGGCCTGATTGGCGGCTCAGTAGGCCGTCCAGTCGTCGCGGACCTGCCAGACGGTGATCTGGGGCGGCCCGTCGAACATCGAGCCAAGCTCCTGCCGTCGCGCCTCGACGGGCTCCAGGTCCTCGAGTTCGATCCCTTCGGCCGGGTCGCCGTGATGACGGTCTTCCTCGATCCCGCGCTCGCCGCGCGGTTCGCCTCCACCAGGACGGGTTAGGCATCGTCCGCGCGCAGCAACTCCAGGACCGGGGCGCAGGCCTCGAGCCCCTCGAGCGTTGCGGGCGAGGGCCACAGCTCGACCTGGGTGAAGCCGCCGTCGCGGACGGCCCGGACCTGGTCGGCCATCTGCTCCGGCGAGCCGCCGATCCAGGCGCCATCCGGATGCGGCGTCGGCTCGAACGGCTTCAGGTCGAGGCCCGCCGACCGGCCGATCGTCGTCGGATCCCTGCCGACCTCGGCGCAGGCCGCCTCGAGGGCGGCGATCCGCGGTGCGAACTCGACCATGTCGCTGCGCGCCTCGGCATAGCAGCTCCAGATGTCGGCGTGCTTCGCGGCGAGGCGCATGCCGCGTGGCCCGAGCACGCCGAGCATCAGCGGGATCTTGTTGGGCCGCGGACCCTGCGGCAGCTGCGGGAGATCGCGAGCGGCGTGGAAGGTGCCCTCGAAGTTGGCCCGGCCCTCGCGCAGCAGCGGCACGATGATCCGGAGGGCCTCCTCGAAGCGATCGAAGATGTGATCCTCGGGCAGCCCGAACGCGTGCGCCTGGCCAGGCCAGGCATGGCCCGCCCCGAGCCCGAACAGGAACCGGCCACCGCTGATCTCGTCCAGCGTCTCGACCGTCTTGGCGATGATCCCCGGGTTGCGGTGGAGCGCCGAGAAGACCCACGTCCCAACGTTGATCCGCGACGTCACCGCCGCCACGGCGCCGGCCATCGAGACGCCGTCCCACAGCGCCAGCGGCGGCTTGCCCTCCGGGAACCACACCAGCTCGTCC
>JACQEG010000145.1 GCA_016200665.1 Chloroflexota bacterium
GGTCCGGCCGCGTGCGGCGGATCGACCGTACGGCCGACCGGCCAGCGGGCTTGGTTGACGGTCCCGCCGAGGCGGGCGGATGATCGACCGGCGCCGGCGATCGGCGCCTGCGACCGGCGCACGGGCTGTTGGCGAGCCGAGGAACACATGACGGGCGGATCGATGACGCCGGCTCCCAGCCGCCCGGCTCCCAGCCGCCCGGCTCCCAGCCGCCCGGCCCGCGCCAGCCACGCCGGCCGCGTGCTGCGGTACACGGCGGCGGCGGTCGTGGTCGGCCTCGTCGCCGGTGGCGTCGGCTGGGGGGCGGGCGGGCTGCTGTCGCCTCCGCCGAGGATCGGGCCATCGGGGAGTGCCGGGTCGTCCGCGGGCGGCGCTGGCGGATCAACGGCGCCGGGCTCGGCCGATGAGGGTGGGGGCGCGGGGAAGGTCGCGAACCCGACGCCGACGGCAGCGCCGCCCACCGGCGGGACCGAGCTGTACGGCTACCTGCCGTACTGGCAGATGAACGACACGATGGCGGCGTATCTCGACCAGGTCCCGGTGACGACGCTGGCGCTGTTCTCGGTCACGACGACGTCGAGCGGCGGCCTGAAGCACAACGACACCGGCTACGCGCGGATCACCGGGGCGCGGGGGAACGGGCTCATCGCGGATGCGCATCGGCGGTCCCAGCGGGTCGAGCTGGTGTACACGAGCTTCGGCTATCGGGCCAACGCGAACCTGTTCGGGGATGACCCGAAGGCGCAGCGGCGGCGGGCGCGAGCCGCGCGGGAGCTGGCGAATCTCGCCTCCGTGCTCGGGGTCGACGGCGTGAACGTCGACGTCGAGCTGATCGACGGGGATCTCGGGGACGGCTACGGGCTCTTCCTGCTGGATCTCGGATCTCGCCTCCGTGCCGCGAATCCCCACGCCACCCTGTCGGTGGCGACGACCGCAGGCAGCGTCGGCTCGAGCCTCGCCCGGGCGGCGATCGCCGGTGGGGTAGATCGCGTCTTCCTCATGGGCTACGACTACCACTGGTCCGGCTCCGTGGCGGGCGCCAGCTCGCCGATCGACAACCGCAGCGGGACGCTCGACCTCGCCTGGTCGATCGCCTCGTACGTGCAGCGAGGGGTGCCCCGCGACCGGATCGTCCTCGGCCTGCCGCTGTACGGGATGTCGTGGCCGGTCAGCGGCCCGGGGCGGGCGGCCGAGGTCACCGGCAAGGGCAGCACCTGGATCCCCTCGCTGCACACCGACGTGCTGCTGGCACCCGGGTTCCAGGCCGCATTCGACCAGCAGGAGATCGCGGACTACTTCGTCGTCCCCGATGGCGCCGGCTGGATCGCGACCTACTACGACTCGCCACGGTCGCTCCGGCCGAAGCTCGAGCTCGCCCGATCGGAGGGTCTCGCCGGCGCAGGCTTCTGGGCGCTCGGCTACGAGCGCGGGCTGCCGGGCTATCTCGAGCTGATGGCGGCGTTCAGGGCAGGCCGGGTCGGCGGCTGAGGCCGCTAGAGCGCGCCGATCGCTCCGGGCACGAGGTCGCGGGCGATGCGGTGGGCCCAGGCCTCGATCGTCGGCCAGTCCCGCCAGTCACCCTCGGGAATGAAGCGCTTGGCGACGAACTTCTCGAGGCGGCCGAGCTCGCTCTCGTCGACGTGCGAGCGGTCGTAGGCGCCGGCGAAGATCGCGTGGTCACGGGCGTGCACGAGGCGCACGAGGTCGCTCATCTCGCTCGGCGGATGGGGCTCCGCGCTGCCACCGGTGGCACCGAGCGGCCCGCTCGAGAACAGCCAGACCGGCTTCGCGGCCAGAGCCTCGGCATGGTTGCGCACGAACGCGACCGCGTCCGCGTGCCACTTGCCGGCGTAGGTGCCACCGCCGACGACGAACGCATCGAACCGATCCACCGGCTCCGGCGACGCTGCCGCGCGCAGCGTCACGTCGGCGCCCTCGGCGCGGATGGCGGCGGCGATGCGGCCGGCGATCGCCTCGGTCGACCCGAGGTGGCTGCCAAATGCGACGAGGACGTTCACGGCTACCTCCAAGGCCCGAGGCTCGCACCCCTCGCCACTCGACCGCGAGGGCCAAGCGGCCCATGGATGGACCGCCGCGCGCCGGGGTTGTCTGACAGGTGGCGCACCATCGCGGTACGTTGCCCTCGATGCCACGCGTGTTCAGATGCATCGGCGCCCGGCGCTGGGACTCGGGCGAACCGATGGGCCACGTCCCGCCGGTCGACCTGCCCGCCGTGCCCGGTCGCTGGAACGGGCCGGGCCAGTACACGCTCTACACGAGCCATGCCGCGGCGATCGCGATCGCGGAGAAGCGCCGTCACCTGCCCACGGCGGCGCAACCGCGCACGGTCGCCGGCTCGATCCTCGCGGCCGTGGCGGATCCGCCCGCGGCGGGGGTGGTGGTGATCGCGTTCGAGGCGCCGCCCGTCCCGGAGCGCCGCACGTTCGATGGGCGGACGGCCGTCGAGCGGCGGACGTTCGATCGATGGCTGGACCCGTGCGGCAACGCTCGTCCGTACGCCGCTCGCCTGGTGAAGCGCGGCTTCGATCATCTCGTCGTGCCGAGCTCGCCCGTCCCGGCCGGTTGGAACTCGGTCTTCTACCTGATCGGACCGGGCCAGCCAGGCGCCGACGCGCTGCCGAGCCGGGGTGCCTGTCGTGTCGTACGGCGGACGCGCGCAACCTCGACGGCGCCGGACTGCCGGCCCGTGCGCTCGAGGCCCGATTGAGCCGCTGCACGACCCGATGCCGGGGCGGTTCCCGGCGTCGGCGGGCTAGATTCGGCCGATGAGCTTCAACGTGGCGGCAGACGCCTACGACCGGTTCATGGGTCGGTACTCGGTCCAGCTCTCGCCGCAGCTCGCGGACTTCGCCGAGGTGCGATCCGGCCAACGCGTGCTCGACGTCGGTTGCGGCCCCGGAGCCCTGACGGGAGAGCTCGTCGAGCGGGTGGGCGCCGCGGCGGTCTCGGCGGTCGACCCCTCGGAGCCCTTCGTCGACGCCGCCAGGTTGCGGTACCCGGGGGTGGACGTGCGTCGAGCGTCGGCCGAGGACCTGCCGTTCCCGGCCGACATGTTCGACGCGGCCCTGGCACAGCTCGTCGTCCACTTCATGCCCGACCCGGTCGCCGGGGTGGCGGAGATGGGGCGCGTGACCCGGCCCCGCGGCGTCGTTGCGGCCTGCGTCTGGGATCACGCCGACGAGGGCCCCCTCAGCCTGTTCTGGCGCACGGCGCGCCGCCTCGATCCGGGCGTCGACGACGAATCCGCGCTGCCGGGCGTCCGCGAGGGCCATCTCGTGGAGCTGTTCGAGGCGGCCGGGCTGCGCGAGGTCGAGGACGCGATCCTCCGGGTCAGCGTGGAGCACCCGACCTTCGACGAGTGGTGGTCACCGTTCACGCGAGGCGTCGGCCCGGCGGGGTCCTACCTGGCGAGCCTGCCTGCCGAGCGCCAGGTCGAGCTGCGCGAGGCCGCCCGAGCGGCGGTGCCGGGGATGCCGATCGTCGTGCGGGCCCGGGCGTGGGCGGCGCGAGGTCGCGCCCAGGGCTGAGAGGCACGGACGGGATCGTTGACGCAGCCCGCGGCGTGACCATAAACTGACAACGCAATGACATCGCCAGCCTCGTTCCGACTCTCGCCTCCGAGCGAGGCTCCGGATGCCCGCGGCGCGATGGCCACGATCATCGACGTGTTCGGCCTCAAGCCGCGGAGCCGGCTCCTGTCGGCGCTCACCGGCGTGCCCATCAAGACGCTCGATCGCGCCTGGACGGGCCACACGATCCGCCACCGCGAGCAGCTGTTCCTCGTCGCCCGGTTCGCGCGCGAGGTCCGAGACTTCCTGTTCGAGGACCCGACCTGGACCGACGCCCGGCGCATTGCCATGCGTGCCTGGCTGCTGTCCGGCGAGATCGACCTCGACGGTCGCACGTACCGCCCCATCGACATCCTCGCCGACGAGGCGCTCGTCAGGCGCGCCCTCGCCGAGCTCCACGCAGCCACGTGATGCGCGGTACGGGCGCGTGCTCAGCCCTCGCTCGTCTCGAGGTTCTCGACCGTGTTCTCGTACCAGCTCGGATCGAGGTTCGGGCCGCCGAACACCTGCACCAGGCGATAGGCCACGCCGCGGGGATCGTGGCCGTCGCGGAGGCGCCAGAGACCTCGATCGCCGGGCCGCTGCCAGGCCTCGCCGCGACCGGCCGAGGCGAGCGGGTCGTCCGGCTCGCCATCAAGCTGCAGGCCGGTCTCGAGGTCGATGATCACGTACTCCGAACGCACGCGGACCACCTTCACGCCGCCCGGTGCGCATGGCCGAGGTGCCACAGCCCGCACCACCGGCAGCGATACGCCGCCAGCCGGCCACCGATGTGCCGTCCGCGGCGGCTGAGCGAGCGTGCCTCGCCGCGCGTCCCGTAGGCGGCCTTCGAGGAGCAGCCCCGCTCCACGAGCGGCAGATCCCGATTGATGAGCTGGCGGTAGTCGGCGATCACGACGGGATCGTGGCCCGCCGCCGTGACAGCTAGCCCGTCATTTGCCCGCCGACCTGCACGGATCGGGCAGGTCCGACCCGCCTGAGGGGCAGGTCGGACCGGCGCGACGGGCGGCTCGGCCCTCCCGATTCGGGCGCGGCCGAACGTACGGTCGTCGATGCCGCGAAGTCGGCGCGTCCCGGAGGCGTCCCACGGAGGGCTCGATCCGGTGACCATCGCCATCGACGTCACACCCACGGCGAGACGCGTCCCCGAGTCATTCCTGGACCTCGCGGAGTGCCCTCGCGCCGCGGTCCTGACGACCCTCACGAAGGACGGCTACCCGCAGACCTCGGTCGTGTGGTGCGACCTCGAGCGGGCGTCCGACGACGCCGACGACCTCCTCCGGATCAACACGATGGCCGGGTTCGCGAAGACGCGGAACATGGCCCGCGATCCTCGGGTCACGGTCCTCGCGTTCGATCCTCGCGAGCCGCTCCGCTGCCTCGAGATCCGCGGGTGGGTGATCGACATGACCCTCGACGGCGCCGGGGCGCACCTCGATGCGATCGCCTCGAAGTACATGGGCCGGCCGGTCCGCTACTTCGGCGAGTGCATTCCTGCCCGGTTCGCCGAGAGCGAGCTCCCGGTCCTGTGCCGGATCCGGCCGGACCGGATCGTCGCGAACGACTGGCGAACGCCCGCTGGCCGCGGCTCGAGTGGGGGAGCGGCGGTGCCCACCTCCGTGCCGGCTCCCGGGGTGCCTGCCCCTGACGGGCAGCCGTTCGATCGCGCGGCGGACGTCGCGATGCCCCCATCCCACCTCGACCTGCTCACGGGACAGGCGTGCGGCGTCCTGACGACGATCTTCCCGAGCGGCCAGCCGCATTCCACGATCGTCTGGGTCGACCTCGAGCGGACCGCCGCCGGGGAGGCGGTCGCCACGATCGATGGCCGGCCCGCGTGCGCCCTCGTCAACACGACGCTGGAGCGGTGGGTCGGTCGCAACCTCGCCTCGAGCTCGAACGCCAGCCTCCTCGTCGTCGATCCCGAGAACACGGCGCGGTACGTCCAGATCCGGGGCGACGTCGAGCTCGTCCGCGACGGCGCCGTCGAGCAGCTCGATGCCGTGACGCGCCGCTACACCCGCCACCCGTGCTTCTACGGACATGTCTACCCCATCGAGCAGCTGGCGAGGGACACCCGGGTGATCGCGCGCCTGCACGCGCGCCGGATCACGGTCGACGCGATCCACGCGTGACGACCGCGTCATGACCGCACCCGCGTGGCGGCGCACCGTCCTAACGGCGCCCAGCCGTGGGCGTTCCTTCGGTAGGAGGGTTCCCGGCGTCGCTACTGCGTCCCCCCGGCGCGGCCTGCGCCCGGGACCCTCCGTCTCCCTGCTCGGGCCTCGAGCCGGTGGCAGCGGTGCAGGGACGCACCGCATCCTGAACCTCGGCGGTACGCGATAGGGACCGAGTGGCTCCCGCGGAGGAGCCACTCGGCATATGGGTCGGACGGCGGCCAGCCACGAGTCTCCTGCTGCTGTACCCCGCACGAGCGTCCCGAACGACCCACGCCATGAGCGCCAGCCCCATCACGCTCCCGGCCCCACGTCGTATCTCCACGCGCCTGGGCCCGCATCCCACGGCGATCGCACGGCTCGTGCTCGGCACCGTCGGGGTCCTCGCCTTCGCCGGCAGCACCATCCCCGCGCTCCAGGACGCGATCCTGTTGGTCGTCAACGGCGGGAGCGCGGTCGCGCTCTTCGTCGGGATCCGGCGGCGGCGCCCGGCCGCGCGCCGGGCCTGGCTCGCGATCGCGGCGGCGATGGCGCTCTACACGCTGGCGGACGCCCTCGTGTGGCTGGCTCCGACGGTCGGCGAGCCGATGGTCGGCGCCATCGGCGAGGCCCTGTACGTCGTGGGCTACCCGCTCTTCTTCGCCGCGGCGATCCGGTTCGCCGCGGGGGCCCGCCGCCTTGACTCGGTCGTCCTGCTCGACACGGCGATCATCGGCGTCGGCACCGCGCTGCTCGTCTGGGAGTCGCTCGTCGAGTCGAGAGTGCCCGCCGAGCTCGCCTCCGCGGCAGCGCTGACCGCGATGGCCTATCCGATCGTCGCGACCCTCCTCGTGACGCTCGTGCTGCCCCTCGTCCTGACGCGCCAGACCCGGTCGATGAGCGGCCTCCTGCTCGTGATCGGGCTCGCCTGCATCGGGGTCGCGGACACCACCTATGCGCTGGACGTCCTCGGCAACGGGCGGGACCTGATGGGTGCGCTCTCCCACCCCGGCTGGCTGCTGGGCTCCTTCTGCCTCGGCGCCTCCGGCTTCGTGCCCTCGGCGGCCCAGCTCGGCAGGGTGGGGGCTCGACCCACGGTCCGCCGTGACGCGTTCCGGTTCGTCGCCCTGGCCCTGGCCCTCGTCGTCCCGCCGGTCCTGATCTTCCTTGAGGTGTCCCGGGGCGAGACCCATGAGCTCCAGGCCTACGCCGTCGTCGCCATCGTGCTCGCGGGCCTCGTCATCGTGCGGCTTCAGCGCTCCGTGGCCGCCTTCGTCGAATCGGACGAGCGCTTCCGGCGGTTCATGGGCCACGACGGCTTCCTCGCGGTCAGCAAGGACGGTCAGGGCCACTACACGTACATGAACGAGACGGCCGAGCGGGCGACCCCGGTCTCGCCCGGGGGGTGGTATGGCCGGACGGATGCCGAGATCTTCGCGCCCGAGGTCGCCGCGCGGCGGCTCGTCGCCGACCAGGCCGTCCGCGAGACCGGCGAATCGACCACGGAGATGATCGAGCTGGACGGCCGGACCTGGCTCGTCGAGCGCTTCCCGATGCCGAGCAACCACGGCTCGATCGGCGTCCTGGGGCTGGAGGTCACCGGCCAGATCCGGGCCGAACAGCGGCTGTGGGCGGCGGAGCAGCGCGCCGACCGGTGGGCTCGCGAACGGGCGCTGATCGTCGAGACGCTCGAGGCGCTCGATGTCGGTCGCACCCCGGAGGACACGGCCGAGGCCATCTGCGCGCGGATCATCCGGCTGCCGGAGGTCGCCCTCGCCTCGATCGCCACGTTCGGGGTCGACGGCGGCGCGACGATCATCGGCCAGGTCACGACGAGGGGACAGGCGACGCCCGGCCTGCCCCTGTCGCCCGAGCGGAGCGAGTACCTCCGGATGCGGGCCGCGGCGGGTCCGTGGGTGGAGCGGTGGGTCGCGCCTCCGGGGCATCCCTACGAGCCGCTGCTGACGGCGCTCGGCGTCCGGGCCCACGCCTTCGCGCCGATGACGACTCACGGTGAGGTCGCCGGGGTCCTGATCGTTGGCTCAGGGGCGCCCGATGCGATGGATCGCCTGATCGAGCGCCTGCCAGCCGTTGCCGAGTTCGCCCAGGTCGCGAGCGCGCTGCTGGGACCGCAGCTCGTCAGGCGTCTCGCGATCGCTCGCACCGGGGCCGACGTCCGCGAGCTCATCGAGCACACCGCGTTCGAGATCGCGTTCCAGCCGATCGTCGAGCTGGCGACGCGGCAGGTCGGCGGCTACGAGGCGCTCGCGCGCTTCCGCGACGGCTGCCCGCCCGATGAGCAATTCCGCCTCGCCCACGAGGTGGGTCTCGGCACCGAGCTCGAGCTCGCCTGCGTCCGCGTCGCGCTCCGCGACGCCGCTCGCCTCGAGCGCGGCGCGTGGTTGAACGTCAACGTCTCGCCGGCGGTGGTCCTCAGCGGTGCGCTCGAGGCGCTGCTGCCGCTGCCCGATCGGGTCGTCGTCCTCGAGGTCACCGAGCACGAGGCGATCAGCGACTACGCCGCCTTCCGCGCCGCGGTGGCCCGGCTCGATGGCGGGGTCCGGGTCGCGGTCGACGACGCCGGCGCCGGCTTCGCGAGCCTCCGCCACATCGTCGAGCTCGATCCACTCTTCGTGAAGCTCGATCGCTCGCTCGTCGCCGGGATCGGCACCGACCCAGCTCGGCAGGCCATCGTCGCCGGCATGGTCCACTTCGCGGAGGCCGCCCACCTGACGCTCGTCGCGGAGGGCATCGAGACCGAGGAGGAGCTGGCCGCGCTGATGACCGCCAGGGTGCCGCTCGGCCAGGGCTACCTGCTGGGCCGGCCGGAGCTCCTCGCCGGCCGCCCGAACTGAGCCGGGCCGCGCGCCGGCGCGTCCACGTGGCGCGGCCGCCCGAACTGAGCCGGGCACGGATCTCGTCAATTGTCGCCGTGGGCGACACCGCGACGCCGCCACGCTGTCAGGTGTCGCCGCCCGCGCACATCTGAATGGCCCAGGCCCGGTTTCGGCGACGCCGTGTTGGCCGGCGCGACATTTGACGAAGATCGCCGGCCTACGAGCCAGTCCGCGTCTGGCGGCGCGCAGGTCGCCGGGGGCCCGGGGAATCAGAAGAGCGGCCCGCCCTTGTGGGACGAGCCGCTCCTCGGTTGAGCCGTGGCGCCGACGAGCGGCGCCGGAGGGTTACTCGGACGCGCGGACGCGCGCGGCGCGAGGACCCTTGGGGCTGTTCTCGATCTCGAACTCGACCTTCTCGCCGCCGTTGAGGCGGTCGAAGTCCAGCGAGCTCTCGAGGCCGCTGCGATGGAAGAAGTACTCCTTGCCATCCTCGGCGGTGATGAAGCCGAAGCCGCGATCGGCGACGACCTTCTTGACGGTACCGGTGGCCACTGTGGCCCTCCTACGCTTCCCGAACTGGGCGAGCGTCGCACGGTCTGTTCGAGAAGATTGGTCGACCACGCGGGCTTCACCACGAAGTGTGGCGAGCGGCCACCATACCACGCTCGATTTCGGAGGCGTGCCGCAGGGGACGACCAACACGGGTTGAGCGTGGACGACGGGTCCTACCGGGACCTCGCGCTCGACGTCGATGCATCGATCGCGACGCTCGACGGCCGGCTCCGTGCCGCCGCCGCGGCCGAGGGCGTTCCGCTCGCGGACGCCACGTAGGGCGGCGTGGTGGCGCGCGCATCAGCGGCAGCCGCTGCAGTCCTTGCGGTCCGCAGCGACCGGACATGCTCGGCCGCGATGAGCCACGCCAGCGTGGCCTCGGCGCCCTCGCCCGGAGCGAGGCCAGCAGTGGTCAGGCCGTCGCGGCACGAGCCGCGGGCGGGATCCGCGAGCCGCAGGCCGAGATCGTTCGAGCCCAGGAACCACGCGTAGGCCCGTTCCATCACCTCGCCGTAGCGAGGCTTCGCCGTCGCGGCGAAGGCCGCGTCGGCGGCGAGGAGCAGACACATCACATCGACCGGGCGCTGGTCGAACCGCGGCTTCGAGCCGCCACGGGTCCAGCCGGCGGAGCCGACGGGGGAGAGGTGGCCCGCCGGGGCAGTCTGCGCATCGATGAGCCAGTCGAGGACCTGGAGGCCGACCGCGAGCATCGTCGTGGCGCCGAGCCGCTGGCCGGCGACGATCATCGCCCGCGGCAACAGTGCGGTCTCGCCGGTCATGTCGTGCTCCGGCCACGGCCAGCCGGGCTGGGCGAAGCTCCGGACCAGCGCATGGAGGTTCGTCGCGAGGGTCCGCAGGACGAGCGTGCGGTCGGGCGTGGCGGGCGCGGCGGCGCAGGCGAGGACGACCGAGGCCTGCGCCCGCGGCGAGCTCAGGCGGGCAACGGCCGGCAGCGCGAGGTCGAAGAGCGCTCCGGCGCGGGCGACCAGCTCGGGATCCTCGGCCTCGGCGATCGTGCGACCGAGCGAGAGCAGGACCCGACCCGCGACGTCGGGCGAGGCGACCGCATCGGACCAGGTGCCGTCGGGGCCGCCGTCGATCGCCCGGGCGCCGCGGAACTTGCGGCTCGGCTCGTCGTACGCGGATTCGATGCAGCCAAGGTGCCGCGAGGCGCTCTCGGCGATAGCCGGCCAGCGCAGGACCCGAGCGTGGAGGAGATCGACCTCGAGGGCCAGGGCGGCGTCAGCGAGGTGGTACTCGAGCGCCGGGTCCGGGTCATCGCCGGCGCGAGGTGCGTGGCGCAGGACGCCGAGCTCGCCGGTCAGCGCGTCGAGGTGAAGGCGGCTGATGGGGCGGAGCCGGGCGGGAGTCGAGGCCGAGGGAGGGATGGCGAGTCTCCGGGTGCGGGGCGCTCGCGGGCAGGAAGAAACGAAGAGAGGCGACCCGCCGTGAAGCGGGTCGCCTCGGAAGGCCTGGTCAGGCGGCGCTGACGCGAGAGGCGCGCGGGCCCTTGGGGCTCTGCTCGATCTCGAACTTGACCTTCTCACCGCCGACGAGGCGGTCGAAGTCGAGCGAGGAGTCGAGCCCGCCGCGATGGAAGAAGTATTCCTTCGCATCCTCGGCGGCGATGAAGCCGAAGCCGCGATCGGCAACGACCTTCTTGATGGTTCCGGTGGTCACATGGACCTCCAACACTTCCCGAACAGCAGACTGGCAACACGCACGGCCCGTTCGAAAAGGAGGGTCGACCACACGCAGCATCGCCACAAGAGGTGGCGGTGACACGACCATAGCACATTTGTTCGATGCCGACCACCACACTGGTCGCACGCCGGTTACGTGTCGGCTGGCAGCAGCGTGAACGCGCCTCCCTGGAGGGGGGCGAGCGATCGGAACGCGCGCGCATCGAACGAGAGCAGGCGCCGGGTTCCGTATCGGGCGGCGAGGATGACGAGCGACGCGTCCGCCAGCCCGACGCGAAGGTCGCGATGGCGGGCGATGAGGTCGCGCGCCGCGCGCAGCTCGCGAGGGTCGAGGCATTCGACGACGAACGTCCCGGCGACGAGGTCCTCGAGGAATGCCGCCTCGGCATCTGGCCCGAGCCGGTCCAGGATGAGGTAGTCGGCCTCGGCGACGGCGAGCTCGGTGGTCACCAGCGTCTCACGCTCGGCCTCGAGGATGGCGCGGACGGCGGCGTGGCCGGGCTCCGCCTCGTCCGCCTGTGCGTACAGGGCGCCCGCGTCGACGATCAGCGCCACTCAGCGGCCCAGGACCTTGGCGTGCAGCTCCTCGGAGGTCCAGCGCGACGGCCTGGTCCCGTCGCTCCGAGCGACCGCCATCGATCGAAACGTCCGCTTCGGCTGCGCGGCCTCGATCCGGCCGCGGATCGCCTCGCGGATGAGCTCGGCCTGGGGCCGGCCCTCTCGCACCGCGAGCTGCCGAAGGCCCTCGGACTCCTCGTCGGTCAGGTACACGGACGTCTTGCGCACGGTACGTAGGGTGCCCTACGTCGGGCAGCGAGTCAACCGCCGATCGAAAGCCCCAGCGAAGCGCGATGGACGACCATTGGCGGGTGAGCGATCCCGCGAGCGCCGAACGACGGCTCGACGGCCTCAACGAGGCCCAGCGGGAGGCCGCGTCGATCACGACCGGGCCGCTGGCGATCATCGCCGGCGCAGGGTCCGGCAAGACGCGGGTCATCAGCCACCGGGCGGCATACGCGATCGAGACCGGAGCCGTCCCGACCGATCGGATCCTGCTCGTGACGTTCACCGACAAGGCCGCGACCGAGATGGTCGAGCGGATGCGGGCGCTGGGCCATCCGGGCGTCATGGCCCGGACGTTCCACGCGATGGCGCTGTCGCAGCTCCGCCACTTCTGGCCAAGCCGCCACGATGGCGCGCCGCCGCCGCAGGTCATCGAGGCGAAGTGGCGGCTCCTCGCGCCGCTGGCGCGCCGGCTGCCGGGCGGCTACCAGTTCACGACGGTCAAGGACCTGGCCGAGACGATCGAGTGGGCCAAGGTCCGCCGGATCGCGCCCGAGCGCTGGGTCGCCGAGGGGGCCGACCGGGCGCCGATTCCCGCCGACCTCTTCGCGCGCGTCTACGGCGACTACGAGCGGGCGAAGGCGCGGGCCGGCGCGATCGACTTCGAGGACATGCTCGTCGAGACGGTCCGGCTGCTCGAGACAGACGCCGACGCGGCCGAGCTCGTGCGGGCGCGCAAGACGTGGTTCAGCGTCGACGAGTACCAGGACACGAACCCGCTGGCCGAGCGGCTGCTCGAGCTTTGGCTCGGCCCGTCACACGACCTCGCCGTCGTCGGGGATCCCGAGCAGACGATCTACAGCTTCACCGGCGCGACGCCGGAGTACCTGCTGACCTTCGCCGCGCGGCACCCGGCCGCCCGGACGGTGGCGCTGGTCGAGAACTACCGATCCACGCCCGAGATCCTCGCGCTCGCGAACCGGCTCGTCGCCTCCGAGGCCGGGGCGGGCGGCGGACCGCGCGATGCGCTGCAGGCCACGCGGCCGTCGGGCCCGACGCCGACCATCCGGCGCTTCGCCGACGACGCTGGCGAGCTGGCGGCGATCGTCTCGACCGTCCGAGCCGAGCTCCGCGATGGCACGGATCCCGGCGAGATCGCGGTGCTCGTGCGGATCAATGCCCAGCTGCCGGAGATCGAGCAGGCGCTGACCCGGACGGGGATCCCGTTCCGCGTTCGCGGGCAGCGGTTCTTCGGCCGTCGCGAGGTCGCAGACGCGCGGCTGCTGCTTCGGACCGCCCGGCTCGCCGAGATGGGCCCGGCGCTGGTCGCGGCGGTGCGGCGGCTGTTCGCGGAGCGCCTGGGGCTCGGCGCGGAGGCCGAGGCCGGCGGCGACGAGGCCCGCGAGCGCGCCGCGTCGCTCGAGCTGCTGGTCGACGTCGCCCAGGACCTCGCAGCGATGAATGCAGCGCTCGGGCTTGCCGACCTGCTCGCCGACTACGACCGGCGCGACGCCGAGGAGGCGGCCGGCTCGACCGCCGGCGTGAACCTCCTCACCTACCACCGCGCGAAAGGGCTCGAGTGGGACGTCGTGTTCCTGCCCGCGCTCGAGGAGGGTCTCCTGCCGATCCGCCAGGCGAAGGAGGACGACGAGCTCGCCGAGGAGCGGCGCCTCCTCTACGTCGGGATCACCAGGGCGCGGCGGCTCCTCGCGCTGTCCTGGGCCCAGCGGCGCGAAGGGGCCAGTGCGGGCGGCCGGGGCGGCGGCAACCGTCGCCCGAGCCGGTTCCTGACCGCGCTCGAGGACCCCGGCGTCCGCGCCGCCCGGCGCGTGACTGTCCTGCCCGGCGCCCCGATGCCGGCGCCGCGACGTGCGAAGGACGACGAGAGCCCGCTCATGACCGCACTCCGCGCGTGGCGCCTGGCCACTGCCCGCTCAGACGGCGTCTCCGCCTTCATCGTTGCGCCGGACTCGCTCCTCCTCGAGATCGCCGACCAGCGCCCGGCGACGCTTGCGGCACTGCGGCGGGTCAAGGGGATGGGCCCATCACGGCTGGCCCGCTACGGCGAGGAGCTCCTGGAGATCGTGTCGGCGGATCGCTGAGTCAGGGCGTCGCGACGGGCACGCCGTGGCGGTGCAGGTCCTCGTCGAACGTGTAGAGGGGCAAGGCGCCGGCCCAGCGGGCGGTGGCGGCGATGATCGCGTCGGCGATCGGGCCGCCGGGAAGCGATCGCGCCCGAACCAGGGCCTCCAGCAGGTCGGCCTTCGGCAGCCCGATGATGGTCACGTTCGCCCGCGTCACCAGCTCGATGAGCGTGGCGAGCACGTCGGCACGCGCGACGCCGTACTGGGTGCGGAGAATGTGCTCGGTCTCGAGAAGGGCCACGACTGGCAGCCCGACCTCGTCGGCGCCATCGATGAGCGCCGCCGCGCGCCGAGCCTGGCCCGCCGGCGTCCCGACGAGGTAGCGAACGACGACGGACGTGTCGAGGCCGATCACTCCGGTTGACGGTCCAGATCGGGGGCCTCAGCAGCGGCGTCGCGCAGGGTCGCCCACCGCTCGTCGTTCGGCGTGCGGGTGACTTTGTCGCCGAGCGACCCTGTGAGGGAGCGCCGGTGGGGGGCGGGCACGAACTCGATCACGACGCGACCGTCCTCGATCCGCTGCACAGCCCGGTCCCCGGCGTAGACGCCGAGCTCCTCGCGGATGGCCCGCTCGATGGTGATCTGGCCCCGCTCTCCGACTCGACTTGCCAATGCAGATCGCTCCGTACAATTCCTACTCGATCGAGGCAAGTATGCAGGCAAGCGACCCACAGTCAACCGCACGAGGGAGGGCGAGCCGACGCGGCCGCCGGTCAGTCGTCAAGCGTCCGAACGTGGCCCTCGGGACACCGGCCGGCGGTTCGTCGTCGAGCACGAGCCATCGAGGAGATGCTCTCGCGGGCGAGCTGGTGCAGCTCGGACCCCATTGGTGCCCGAGCCTACTCGCTGAGCACCTCGACTGGCTGTCGACTCGATAGCCGCTGGTCATAGTCGGCGTTCACGGTTTGGATGTACGCGGGCACCGACTGACCGCGTAAAGCCGCCTCCTTGACGACCGCCTCACCAACGTGGCGGCCGTTGAGCATGAGCAACGGGAAGCGATCGGTAGCGACCTCGCGCTGAGCCTGCTCGCTGAAGTAGCCGGTCGTCACGAATGCGCCGACCCAGCCTCGGTCCAGCCTCGAGACCGTTCGCGCGAGGTCGAGGCCGCTCGTTGGTGGTGCGGACGGACCGACACACTTGGCCTGACCCAGGACCACAAGCTTCAAGGCGCCGCTTCCCACGCCGAGATCCAACCGGCTGACGAAGTCGATGCCGCCATCGCCTGCGCGCTTCGTGATCCAGCCAGGACGGTATTGCCCCGACTCACGTACGTAGGTTCCGACGACCTCAGACGCAAGGCCCTCGAAACGGTGTTCGCCCACACCTGCGTAGCCACCCAGGTTCTTGTACTGGGCCACGACGTCCTTGAGCGCGGCTTCCGCAGGTGTTCCCGGATCGGGCCGCTGGCTGGCTTGGCTGATGAGCTGAACGCGATTGATGCGCTGGCGCACTGTCTCGATGACTCGCTCTCCGTCATCCACCCAGCGGCGCCATGACGCTGGAGCGAGTAGATGTGTCTCTTGAAGCGTCTTCGAGGGATCTCTGCGGGCGGCGATCCACGCCCAGGGCAGAGTCAATCCCTCGGCAGAGAGATCGAACAGCGCGCAGTCGAAAACGAAGTTCACAAACAGCCGGTCTTGGCGATCGATCTGCGTGGTCAGCTCGGCCCGTTGCACGATCCCAAAGCCGAGAAAGCGCCAGAAGCCCTTCACGCGGCCCTCGTGGACGACGCCCTCGAAGAAGAGCATGGGTGCGGCGCGCATTCGCTCGTCACGCGAGGCAGACCCGAACAGTCGGAATTCGTCTCGCACTGCCCGATTTCCTGCTGGATCGAGCGGTGTCTGGTCGCGAGTGGCCTTGTTGTCGCCGTAGTACCGAATGTGTCCGGCCTCGGGGTTGAGCTCGTCATGCCACGGCGTCCAGTCGGAGCCCGCCTGATGGGGCTTCGATGCGATGAGGATCGCCGGTCGTCGAAGGCCATCGGCGGCATAGACGCGGGTAATCGAGTCGATGCCGTGATCGAGCTGGACCCGCCCAGCACCTGCGAGTCCGGGCCACGCGGGCCACCGGGTCGCGTTGAAGAGGTTCCGGTAGCCGTCGACCATCTCGACGTCTGGCCCGGGACTCGGCTTCGTGTAGCGGTAGATCTCGAAGAGTTTCATGCCCTGGGTGCGGCCCTCTTTGGCCGCCAATCTACGCGGCGCCGCACGGGCACGCTAGGCGGGTTCGCGCTCCGCGATGCGGCCGAACTCCGCGAGCTCGCCGCGGAAGCTGCCCTTGTACGACCCCATGCCGAAGAGGCGAGCCACGATCGCCGGGATGAGGCCCTCAGTCCGGAAGACCTCGGTTAACCGCGTGCCGGTACCCTCGGGCTCGAAGGTCGTGGCGTTCTCGCCGCGCAGGAGCCGGTTGCCGAAGCGTGTCCGGAAGTAGCGGGGGCGCTCGGCCTCGAGGACCTCGGTCGGGCTGGCCATGCTCCCGAACCACGTGAC
>JACQEG010000146.1 GCA_016200665.1 Chloroflexota bacterium
GGCGATGCCCGCGATCTTGGCCGCCCGGAGCTCCGTCATCCGGTGGTGGTTCTCGGGGTCGTAGCTGACGTTGCCCAGGACGTCGGCCTTCTCGAGGCCGCCGATCCGGTGCTCCAGGCCGGGAGTCCCGGGGACCGCCCAGGGCCTGGCGAGGGTCTCGGGATCGCGCAGGTACGGGTAGAAGCCGGCCTTCTCGGTGCGGTTCGGGACGCCGATCTTCGGCAGGTCCTCGACGCGTGGGAGCGGCCAGGGCTCCGCGCCGTTGGCGAGGAACGCGTCGGACAGGTAGACGACCGGGGTCATGTACTTCAGCGCGAGCCGCCACGCCTCGATCGCGTAGTCGAAGCACTCGGCGGGTGTCGCCGGGGCCAGCACGACGAGCGGCGAGTCGGAGTTGCGGCCGTACATGACCTGGAGCAGGTCGCCCTGCTCGGTCTTCGTCGGCATGCCGGTCGACGGGCCGGCGCGCTGGACGTCGACGATGACGAGCGGTAGCTCGACCATGACGGCGAGGCCCATCGCCTCGCTCTTGAGGGCGATGCCCGGGCCGGATGACGCGGTCAGCCCGAGCGCGCCGCCGTAGCTCGCGCCGATGGCCGCGCCGATCGCCGCGATCTCGTCCTCGGCCTGGAACGTCTTGACCCCGAAGTTCTTGTAGCCCGCGAGCTGATGGAGGATGTCCGACGCCGGGGTGATCGGGTACGAGCCGTAGAACAGCGGCCGGTCGGCCAGCTGGGAGGCGGCGACCATGCCGAGTGCCGTGGCCTGGTTGCCGGTGATGTTCCGGTACATGCCGGGCGCGAGCTTCGCCGGCGGAACGATGTAGCGCTCGTGGAAGAGCTCGGTGGTCTCGCCGAAGGCGTAGCCGGCCCGCAGGGCGCGGCGGTTGCCTTCCGCGATCTCCGGCCGCTTCGAGAACTTCTCGTCGATCCAGGCGAGGGTCGGATCCATGCTCCGCTCGTACAGCCAGAACATGAGCCCGAGGGCGAAGAAGTTCTTCGTCAGGTCGACCTGCTTGTTGGTGAGGCCGAGCCCGTCGAGCGCGCGGCTGTTCAGGGTCGAGATCGGGACCGAGAACACGTGCCAGGCCTTGAGCGAGCCGTCGCTCAGGGGGCTCGTCGCGTAGCCGACCTTCTGGAGGTTGCCGGTCGTGAAGGCATCCTCGTTGACGACCAGGGCTCCGCCGTGGGGCAGGTCGCCGAGGTTCGCCTTGAGGGCAGCCGGATTCATCGCCACGAGGACGTCCGGCGCGTCGCCCGGGGTATGGATGTCGGAGCTCGAGAAGCTCAGCTGGAAGCCCGACACGCCCGGCAGCGAGCCGGCCGGCGCCCGGATCTCCGCCGGGTAGTCCGGGAAGGTGCTGATGTCGTTGCCGAACAGGGCGGCGCCACGGGTGAACTGGGTCCCCGTGAGCTGCATTCCGTCGCCCGAGTCACCGGCGAACCGGATCGTGACGCGGTCGAGCTGACGCTCCTGGACGCTCTTGGCTTCGGTGATGGTCATCGGTCTCCGAGTGGGATGCGGGAAGCTCAGGCTCAGGCGCCTTCGGTGGCCGCCATCCGCTGGTGCGGTCGCGGCGGGAGGTTGAGGAGCTCCTCGGGGAACGCCTCGGCGAGGTACTTCAGGACATCGACCGGACGAACCACCCCGACGAGGGTCCCCTCGTCGTCGACCAGCGGCACGTTCCGGTAGCGACCGGTCTGCATGAGGTCGATCGCGTGCCGGATCGGCTGGTCCAGGTTGAGCGTCCAGGGGTGGGTGATCATCAGGTTCTCGACGGGCTGGTCGAGCTCGACGCCTGTCGCGACGAGCTTGCCGAAGATGTCGCGCTCCGTGAGCACGCCGACGAGCCGGCCGGCCGGGTCGGTCACGAAGACCGAGTCGGCGGTCCCGGTGCGCTGGATCAATGCCACGCACTCGCGGAGGCTCGTCCCGGGCGCGACGGACAGGGGATCCCGGCGCCCAAGCGTCTTGAGCTTCGCGTCGGCGAGGGTCGGAACGCGCTCCGCCACGTCTCGTTCGGTGATCTCGGTCACGAGCGTGAAGTGTAGCCCTTCGACCCCTCCGCTCCCGTTCCGACCCTTGGCCTGCCCACGGGGTGCCGATCGGCCCAAATCGCGCCCGCGCACTTGCGCCGCGCGATCAGTCCGCCCGTGCGGCGGCGAGGGCTGCGTTGGGGCCGATGCGGCGCGATCAGTCCGCCCGTGCGGCGGCGAGGGCGGCCTTCGCGCCCGAGACCACGAACGACGCGTCCGCGCCGAGGCCGACAAAGCGGAAGCCGAGGTCGAGGTGCGGCTCGAACGAGGCGTGGTCGTAGAGGAGGATGCCGGCGGCCTTGCCGTTGGCGCGGCAGGCCGCGACGACCGAGCGAAGCGCCGCCTGATAGGTGGGATCGCCGAACTGGCCGGGCACGCCGAGCGAGTGGGACAGGTCGGCGGGGCCGACGAACAGGACGTCGACGCCGTCGATCGCGGCGATCTCGGCGGCGTCGCGCAGGGCGCCGGGCGACTCGATCTGGACGATCCCGACGATGTCGCGATTCAGGGTCGCCACCTCCCCGTGGCCAACCGTGCCGAGCCGGGCGCCGCGGGTCAGGAGCGCGATGCCGCGGACCCCGCCGGGTGGGTACCGCAGGAACGACACGGCCTCGCGCGCCTCCGCGGTCGAGTCGAGGCGCGGGATGACGACCCCGGTGGCGCCGAGATCGAGCGCCCGCCCGATCCGAAGCCGCTCGCCCGACTGCGGCCGGACGAGCGCCGTGGCGCCGGTGCCCTCGATGGCATGGAGATGCGCGAGCAGCTCGGCCTCGGTGGCGGCGCCGTGCTCGAGGTCGACGAGGACCCAATCGAAGCCCGCCCGGGCGACGAGCTCGGCGGCAAGCGGCGACCCGAGCCCGGCCCACGAGCCGAACAGCGTCTCGCCCGACAGGATGCGGTCGCGGAAGGTCACGGGCGTAATCATGACCCCTGCTAGCCTCGCCTGATGCCCCGCGCCGTCGCCATCGGGATCGTCCTCACGGTCGTGTCCGCGTTCTCGTTCGGTTCCGGAGCCCTGTTCGCGAAGCCGGTCTACGCGGAGGGCGTCGGCTGGCACGTGCTCATGGCCTGGCGATTCCTCGTCGGCGCCACGCTCGCGTGGGCCTGGCTCCTGCTCAACCCGCACCTCCGCGCCGCGCTCCGGCGACTGCGACGCCGCGACGTCGCCGTCTCGCTGGCCCTGGGTGTGCTGTACACGGGAAACTCCGCGACGTACTTCGCGGGGATCGAGACCGTCTCCGCCTCGCTCGCGGCGCTGATCGTCTACATCTACCCGGCGCTCGTCGCGGTGCTCTCGCTGCAGGTCGGCCGGCCACTCGAGGGCCGACGGGCGTGGGGCGCGCTCGGCATCGCGTTGGCGGGCGTCGCGCTGGCCGTCGGCAACATCGACGGGGCGACCGCGCCCCCGATGAGCGGGCTTCTGCTGATTGCGGCCTCACCCGTCATCTATACCGTCTGGATCGTGCTGTCCGCCCGGCTGTCCGGCGAGGGCCGGACCAGGGTCGGCGCCGACACCGGCGCTCGCGTGAACCCGCTGGCAGCCGGCACGGTGATGCTCTCGGCGACGGCCGCGACCTATTGGCTCAGTGCCCTCGTCCTGCACCAGCCCGTGCTGCCCGCGCAGATCCCGGCCGGCGCGTGGTTCGGCCTGATCGGGGTCGGCGTCGTGTCGACCTTCGTCGCCGTGCTCGCGTTCTACGGCGGCGCCCACCGGATCGGCGCGGCGCGCGCATCGATCGTCAGCACGGTGGAGCCGATCTGGACGATCGTGCTGGCGGGCCTGCTCTTCGGGGAATCGCTCGGCCCGTTGCAGCTCGTCGGTGGGGCGATGATCCTCGGCGGCGTGATCCTCGCGCAGACGGGCGGGTCGAGGTCGAGCCTGACGTCGGAGCTCCGCGTCGCCGACGAATAGGCCGAGGGCGAAATCGAACCATCTCGACTCGGCCGGTCTCAACTACGGTAGGCGTCCACGTCGGACGCACCGCTGGAGGGAGCCGAGGGTGGTCCCAACCCTCGTCGAACGGGCGAGAGCCGGGGATGAGGAAGCGTTCGCCAGCCTGGCACGTGGGGCTGGCGACCGTCTGCTCGCGATCGCGTATCGGATCCTGCGCGATCTCGGCCTCGCCGAGGATGCCGTCCAGCACACGCTGGTGCTCGCCTGGCGCGAGCTGCCAACGCTGCGTGACGTCGACCGGTTCGACGCCTGGCTCCGCCGCCTGCTCGTCCACGCCTGCTACCGAGAGGCCCGTCGCGGTCGCCGCTTTGCGGCCAACGTTCGCGTCCTGCCGGTCGATGGGCCGTCGGCCCCGGACACCACGCTCTCGGTCGTCGCGCGCGACCAGTTGGAGCGTGGCTTCCGGAGGCTGCCGCCCGAGCAGCGGGCCGTCTTCGTCTTCCATCACCACCTCGGCCTGACCCTCCCGGAGGTCGCCGAGGAGCTCGGCGTGCCCCTCGGGACCGTCAAGTCGCGGCTGCACTACGCCACCAACACCCTGCGGGCCGCCCTCGAGGCGGACCTGCGGTCGCCAATCGAATCCTCGCGGGAGCACCTGGCATGAGCACCGACCGACTTCGCCCGACCTCTGACTTCGACCGCATCGCCTCGGCGTGGCTGGCCGACGGTCCGATCGAGCTGTCCGACCGTGTGCTTGACGCTGCCCTCCGCGAGGCCCACCTGACCCATCAGCGGCGCCGCCTTGCGGGGCCGTGGAGGACCCGACTCATGAATCGCTTCTCGAGCGCCTCCGGGCGGATTGCGACCGCGCTGATCGTGGCCGCCATCGCGATCGGCGGCTCGATCTATGCGCTCTCACGCTCGGGTGGAACCGGCGGTCCAGGCGGCTCAAGCACGCCCAACGTCTCCTCGAGCCCCGGTGCGACGACGGCGCTTGTCGAAACCTCGCCGGCTCCAAGCCCGACGTTCATCCGAAGCGCTCCCCCTGAATCGATCCCGCCTCTGACTGCGCGGTTCACGTCTCCCCGCAATGGGTACGCCGTGGTCCTGCCAGCCGGCTGGACGGCCATACCCGCGTCGCAGGCCTGGCTGCCGGGCACGCCGAACGGGTGGGGCAGCGCGGTCAACGACGAGCTCATCGATCCCGCCAGGCAAGTCCGGTTCATGGGGACATCACAGCCGCTGGCCTCGGGCCAGTCGGGCGCCGAGTGGGTCCAGGCATACGTCGATCGAAACACTCCCTGCACGGGTGAGGGTCCGACCCCAGAACAGACGCTGATCGGCGGCCAGCCGGGAACCATCGACCAGAATGGCTGCCTGTCGGCCCACGATCCTCGGTCCCTCGGTGGCCGGGTCTACGACGTTGTCGTCGTGGTCGGAGGTCGCGGCTACAACTTCGAGATGGACGGCCAGGTCGACCATGCCTATCTCCTGGCAGTGCTCGCGACGATCACGTTCAATCCGGCCAGCGCCGTCCACTGAGGTCGCGGAGCGCGCCGTCCATCAATCCGGGAACGCCTCCGGGCCTCGTTCCGCGAGCTCGGAGGCGTGACCAGCCGCGTCGTCCGGCGGCAGCCAGGAGTACGGGTAGCGGCCGTCGTCGAGCTCGAGGGCGGCCTTCGTCAGGTGGAGCGGGTGGAACGTGTCGACCATGACCGCCAGCTCCTCGGTGGCCTCCTTGCCGATCGACGCCTCGACCGAGCCCGGATGGGGACCGTGCGGGATGCCGGCCGGGTGGAGGGTGAACGACGCGATGTCCACGCCGCGCCGGCTCATGAAGTTGCCGGCGACGTAGTAGATGACCTCGTCGCTGTTGATGTTGGAGTGGTTGTACGGCGCCGGGATCGCGAGCGGGTGATAGTCGAACTTGCGGGGCACGAATGAGCAGACGACGAAGTTCCGGGCCTGGAACGTCTGGTGGACCGGCGGTGGCTGATGGACCCGGCCGGTGATCGGCTGGAAGTTCGCGATGTTGAACCGGAACGGCCACAGGTAGCCGTCCCAGCCGACGAGATCGAACGGGTGATGGCGGTAGTGGTAGGCCGTGACCCGGTCGGTCGAGCGGACGTGGATCACGAACTCGCCGGTCTCGTCCCGGGGTCCGACCTCGTCCGGGGCATCGAGGTCGCGCTGCGAGTACGGCGCGTGCTCCAGGAGCTGGCCGTAATCGTTGCGGTAGCGCTTCGGCGGCTCGATCTCGGACGGCGCCTCGAGGTACAGCATCCGCTGGGCCGACCCGGCATCCGGGTCGAGGCGCCAGGTCGTGCCGATGGGCAGGACGAGGTAGTCGCCGGGCCCGTAGCGCAGCGGCCCGAAGATCGTGTCGCAGACGCCGGTGCCCTCATGGACGTAGAGCATCTCGTCGGCGATCCCGTTCCGGTAGAACTGCCCGGCGGGCATCGCCTCGGCCGGCCGCACGATGCCGAACACGACGTCGCTGTTGAAGTACAGCGGGACCCGGCCGCTGATCGCGTCGCCCTTCGGTGCGACGCCGCC
>JACQEG010000150.1 GCA_016200665.1 Chloroflexota bacterium
ATCGCGGGGTGACGCCCCCGCCGCCCACCCAGACCCACCCCCCCGGCGCGAAGAAGCCCGCCCGCGGCGCGGCGCCGAAGCGACCCCGCACCGCCGCCAAGCGTCGCCGCCAGCCCGATCCGATCAAGGCCTGGGCGAAGCGGCTGGAGCGGACGCGTCCAGGCCTCGTCCGGTTCGTGGTGGATGGCCTCGCCGAGCGCTACGGCCACCCGGCGTGGGAGCGACGTCTCGATCCCACCGCAGAGCTGGTCCTGACGATCCTCACCCAGAACAGCGCCGACACCAACGACGAGCTCGCGTTCGAGGAGCTCCGCCGGGCCTACCCGTCGAGCGGTCCCGTCGAGCGCCACACCCCGGGACCGGGCTGGGGCGGCAAGGGCCTGCCGGACGGCGTGACCCCCGACTGGAGCCTGGTCGACGCCGCGCCCCTCGAGGAGCTCGTCGAGGTCATCCGGCCGGGCGGCCTGCCGAACGGCAAGGCTCGGGGCATCAAGGCGGCCCTGCGGGCGATCCACGAGGCCCGCGGCGACTACTCGCTGGAGTTCCTGCGTGACATGCCGGCGCTCGAGGCCCGCAGCTGGCTCACCGCGATCAACGGCGTCGGGGTGAAGACCGCGTCTGTCGTGCTGCTGTTCTCGTTCGGACTGCCGCTCATGCCGGTCGACCGCCACGTCGAGCGGGTCGCCCGCCGGGTCGGGCTGATCCCGCCGACGTTCGACGCCAACCAGGCCCACGACGTATTCCTCGCCGTGCTCGAGCCCGATGAGATGCACGAGGCCCACGTCAACCTGATCCAGCACGGCCGGGCCATCTGCCACGCCCGCAACCCGGCCCACGAGCTCTGCCCGCTCATTGACCGCTGCCGATTCGTGAACGCCAAGGCGCCGTGAGCCGCTGAGGCGGCGAATCCCCGCTGCTATCCTCCGGCCATGTTCGCGGGCAGCTGGCGCGACGGGGTGGGGGCGCCGCGAATCCTGCTCGTCGACGACGATCCCAACCTGCTCGTGCTCCTCGCCGAGCAGCTCCGTGCAGACGGCTTCGAGGTCACGACCGCGCGCGACGGCCAGGAGGCGCTGCGGCGGCTCGAGGGCGGCTGGCCGGACCTGGTCCTGCTCGACATGATGATGCCGCGGATGGACGGCCTGACCTTCGCCCGCGAGCTCAAGGCCCGGGCCGACCTGCCGATCATCGTCCTGTCCGCCATCGAGACCGCCGACTCGAAGGCCGATCTCCTCGAGGAGGTGGCGGAGGACTACGTCACCAAGCCCTACCACTACCCCGAGCTCCGGGCGCGGATCGGGCGGGTGCTCCGGCGATTGCGCGACCGGGTGCCGAAGCAGGAGCTGACGCTCGGCCCGAACCTCGTCCTGGAGCTCCACCACCGGACGGCGACGGTTCGCGGCGAGACGGTGCCGCTGACCCCCACCGAATCGCGTCTCCTGTACGCCCTCGCGGCCAATCTCGGCCAGACCGTCCCGACGGAGACGCTCCTCGATCGAGGCTGGGGCGACGCCGAGGATGCCGATCCCTCGTACGTCTGGGTGACGATGCGCCGCCTGCGCCAGAAGATCGAGGTCGATCCCGACCACCCGGCCCATCTCGTGACGGTTCGGGGCTTCGGCTATCGCCTCGTCGGCGAGGGCGAGGGCGGCGAGGCGACGTGACCGTGAGGGCATCCCGGTGAGCGACCCGATCCAGCGCCTCGAGGCTCGCCGCGCCGCGCCGGATCCCCAGCGGATCGGGCCATCGATCTCCTTCCGCGCCCGGATGACGGCCGGCCTCATCGCCGCGGCGGTCGTGCCGCTGGCCGGCTTCGGTGTCGTGTTCCTCGCCGCCGAGACCGTTCGCACGGGGGTGCTCGACTCGACGCTCGTCCGCCTCGTCCTGTTCGCCCTCGCGGTGGCGGTCATCATCGCCGTGGCGGTCGCCTACCTCCTGGGGGCCAGCCTCACCAGCCCGCTGCGGGCGATCTCGCGAGCGGTCGAGCGGGTGTCCGCCGGCGACCTCTCGGCCCGGGTCGAGGTCGCGGGCGAGGACGAGCTGGCGCGCCTCGTCGACAGCCACAATCGCCTGGCCGCGGATCTCCAGCGCCGCAACGAGCAGCTCGGCGGGATGCTCCTCGCGATCGGCGAGACGTCGCCGAGCGACGGCCTCGAGCGACTCGTCGCGCATGCCACTGCCAGCGCGCGAGCGACCTTCGGGATGATCGACACGGAGATCCACCTCGGAGACCCAGGCGACATCCCGCTCGACGAGGTCATCCCCGGCGAATCGCGGCCCGTCCGGGCCGTGCTGGCGCTGCCCGACGGGCGCGTCGGGCTGATGACCGGCCACCTGCCGGCGACACGCAGCTGGGATTCGGCCGACCAGGACCTCCTCGAGCTCTACGCCAGCGAGGTCGCCGTGGCCATCCGGAATCTCGAGCTCTTCGAGCAGGTCGAGGAGCAGCGCCGCAAGCTCGTCGAGCTGGACGCCGCCAAGGACGACTTCCTGCGCGGCATCAGCCACAACCTCCAGACGCCGCTGACGAGCATCCGGGCCTACGCCGACCAGCTCCGGGACGAGCGACCGGACCGCCGGCTCTCGATCATCATCGAGCAGACCGAGCGGCTGTACCGGATCGTGCGCCAGCTCCTCGCGGTCTCCCGGCTCGAGGCCGGGACGCTCCGGGCCCGACCCGAGGTCATGGCCCTCGCCCCGCGAGTCCGGCGCGCCTGGGAGGCGCTGGGCGCCGCCGACACGCCGTTCGAGCTGCGGGACGAGGCGGCCGGCTGGCTGGCAAGCGCCGACCCGGACCAGCTCGACCAGGTCCTGTGGGCCCTCCTCGACAACGCGGTCCGGTACGGCGCCGGCGGCCCGATCCAGGTCACCGTCCGGCCGGACGCCGGCGCGGCCCACCTGACCGCGACCATCGAGGACCACGGTCCGGGCGTCGCCGATGCCGATCGCGGCGCGCTGTTCCAGCGCTACGAGCGAGGGTCCACCGGCACGACCCACGAGGGCACCGGCCTGGGCCTGTACGTCTCCCGGTCGCTGTGCCGCGCCATGGACGGCGACCTTCGCCTCGAGCCGTTCGAGGCGGGCCGGGGCGCGGCGTTCACGATCGTCCTCCCGGGCGAGCCGCCGGCCACGGACTCCTGACCGGCCGCCACGGACTCCTGACCGGCCGCGACTGCCTCCTGACCGGCCGCGCTACCCTCGCCGCCATGCCGACCCGCGCCGATGCCTGGGCCCTGCTGACCGAGTGGACCGCCTCGGACGCCTTGCGCCGCCACGGTCTCGCCGTCGAGGCTGCCGTGGCGTGGTACGGCGAGCGTCGCTTCGGCATCGCCGGCGCGGACCTGGAGACGTGGCGCTGCGCCGGCCTCCTCCACGATTTCGACTACGAGCGCTACCCCGAGACCCACCCGCTCTGCGGCGCCGAGGAGCTCCGGTCGCGCGGCTATCCCGAGGAGGTCGTCGAGGCCGTGCTGGGCCACGGCGACCACACCGGCGTGCCTCGAACGAGCCTCCTCGCGAAGACCGTGTACGCCTGCGACGAGATGACCGGGTTCGTCATCGCCGTCGCCTACGTCCGCCCGAACCGCAGCCTCGACGAGGTGGACGTCCGGTCCGTGGCGAAGAAGATGCGGGACAAGGGCTTCGCCCGGCAGGTGCCACGTGACCAGCTCGAGAAGGGCGCGGTCGAGCTGGGCGTCCCATTCGACGAGCACGTGGCCAACGTCATCGAGGGCCTGAAGACGGTCCGGGGCGAGCTCGGCCTCTGACCGGACGACTGCCGGGCGGCACGCCCCCGGGCTAGATCCCGTGGGCGCCGATGATGGTGCCGACCGCGAAGGTCACGGCGGCGGCGGCGCCGCCGAGGAGCACCTGTCGAACGGCGCCGTAGGGGATCGGTCGGCGCGTCAGCCGGGCGATCCCGGTCCCGAGCAGGGCGAGGGCCACGAGCGAGACCGCGATGCTCCCGAAGAGCGCCTCCTGACCGGAGGCCAGCAGGAACGGCAGCAGCGGGATGAAGGCTCCGATCGTGAACGCGACGAACGAGCTCAGGGCGGCGGCGAGCGGCGAGCCGATGGATCGAGCGTCGAGGCCGACCTCCTCGAAGATGAGCAGCCGGACGGCATGATCGTCGTCGTCGAAGACGGCCGCGGCGAAGTCGGCGGCCTGAGCCGGGCTGAAGCCGCGCTCCGTGTAGAGCCGCGTCAGGATGGCTCGCTCCTGCTCGGGCGCCTCGCGCAGCTGCTTGCGCTGGAAGGCGATCTGGAAGTCCAGCAGCTCTCGCTGGCTCTGGACGGAGATGTACTCCCCGACGCCCATGCTGAACGCGCCGGCGAGGAGGCCGGCGATGCCGGCGAGGACGATGATCCCGGGCGCCGGGTTCGCCCCGGCGACGCCCATGACGAGCGCCAGGTTCGAGACGAGTCCGTCGTTGGCGCCGAAGACGATGGGCCGCAGGACCGAGTTCGCCTTCGTCTCGTGCGGTGCGCTGGCGTCGGGCAGGGTCCGGTGGTCGAAGGCGCGGACTCCCATGTCGGAATGGTGGCGGTTCAGCGGGCCGTCGGCACGGCCAGGCCGTGGCTGGCTCGCTCGCCCGGGTCGCGCGTCACGTCGAAATGGGCCACGTGGGCGAGTGCCTCGTCGACCGACCGATGGACCTCCACGATGGCGTGGGGATAGCCGCCGGCTCGGACGAGCAGCTGCAGGTGCGCGGCGGCGCCGATCGAATCGGCGTCGTCGGATCCGCGCTGCACGGTCTCCCAGGCCGACTCGACGGCTCGCCGGAACTCGACATCGGCCCAGTCCTCGATGCCCAGGTGGACGCGGTGCTCGAGCATGGCACGCACCTCCTGCGTGCACCGACGCTACGGCCACGACCGCCGTGCGATGAGTGGCGTTTCGCCCGAATCGGCCGCCGTTCGGCCCGATAGCGGCGGGACGAGCGCGCGTCACGCCCGGCCGGGCGGCCCGTCACGCCGGCCCCTACGATTCCGGCATGGCCCCACCCCGCGTTCGCGCCGTGACCCGAATCTCGCTGCCGCTCGTCGGCGCGTTCGTGGTCGGGGCCATCGCCTACGGCGGGCTGTACACCTTCCCGGCGCTGTCGGTCGCATTCGCCGACGAGTTCCACATCAGCCGGACCCTCGCCGTCACGCCGTGGACGATGTTCCTCATCGTCACGGCCATCTCGAGCCCGCTCCTCGGGCGAGCCTACGACGAATGGGCCGACCGCGACCTGCTGACCGCCTCGATGGTCCTCCTCGCCGGCGGCTGGCTGGCGGTCTACCTGGCGCCCGACATCGCGATCGTGGTCCTGGCCTACGCGGCCTTCCATGCCCTCGGCCTGCAGCTCGCGTTCATCGGCATCTCGACCGCGATCGCGCGTCGCTACCCGGGCGTCTCGGGCCTGGCCCTCGGCATCGCCTACGCCGGCCCGGGGATCGGCGTGGCGCTGGCCCTGCCCGTGGCCGCCGGGCTCATCGTGACGTCCGGCTGGCGTGCCGCGGCCCTCGCGTTCCTCGCCTCGTCGCTCGTCGGCGTGGCGTTCGTCTGGCTCATGACGAGCGGCCC
>JACQEG010000151.1 GCA_016200665.1 Chloroflexota bacterium
GACCTCGACGGGCTGCTCGACCGGCTCGCGGCTCGCGGCATCCGGGCGGCCGTGGCGACCTCGGACGATCGCGGGCCGACGGAGCGGACCCTGGCCGCGCTCGGGATCGCGGGGCGATTCGAGGCTCTCGCCTGCGCCGACGACGGCCACCCGGTGAAGCCCGCCCCGGATCCGGTCCTCCGGATCGCGGCGCGGCTCGGGTTGTCGACGGATCGGATCCTCGTCGTCGGCGACGCGCCGGTCGACATGCGGATGGGCCGCGCCGCCGGGGCTCGGCGCGTCGTCGGCGTGCTCACCGGCGTGGGCGATGCGGCGACGCTCGGGCCGCTCGCCGATCTGGTCTTGGCCTCGATCGCCGACCTCGCGCCGTAGCCCGCCACCGAAGCGCAGCCCGGGACTGGTACTCCCTTCCTATCGATCGGGCGAGGGACCGGGCCTAGGGTGGCGGGAACAGCGGGTGCGCCCAGTCACCGCCCGCCCTTCGGCTCGTCGCGCGACAAGGAGCATCAAGAACCCGATGGCGCTCGCCGCCCGGTCCGGCACGGGTCCCGCCGCGTCCTTGCCTCCGCAGGTCCCGCCGCGGCCAGCGGCCACCTCACGGAGCCTGCGCGTCGCCCGGCCGCCCGGCCACGCGCTCAACGCCACCGGCCTCGGCGGCCACGCACCCACGGACGGCGCCCTTGTCAACGCACCGGCCGACGAACACAACCTCCACGGTGGCCACGCTGCCAGCACGGACGCCCTTCGCAGGCTGGCAGCCGATCTGCCGCGTTCGGATGGGCTCGGCGAGGCCCTCGCTGAGATCGTCAGCAACGCGGTTGAGCTCTTCGCGGTCGAGCACGCCGCGATCTGGATCTGGGAGGAAGCGCACGAGACGCCGCTCCGTCTCGCGGCTTCTCATGACCTCCCGGAGGCCGTGAATCAGTTCGTGTCCGGTGTCCCGGCGGCCACTGCCCGACCGTGGGTCGACATGCTCCAGCGCGACGGCTCGCTGGTGTTCGCCGACCTCGCGGCCCCGCAGGTCCCGCCGGCGGTTCGGGACGTGTACGGCCGTCACGGGATCACCTCACTGTGCCTCGTGCCCGCGACGTTTCGGGGCGAGCTCCTGGGCGTGGTGGGCCTCTACCACGCGCAACCGCACGACTGGACGAAGGGCGATCTCGTGCTCGCCCAGAGCTTCGGCGACACGGTCGCGACGGCCGTCGGCAATGCCCGGCTCATCGCCTCGGTCGAGCAGCTGGCCGCGCGGCTCCGGGCCGTCCAGGAGCTGTCGGCCCGGCTGAGCAGCCTGCAGGACCTGCGCGGCATCGGCGAGGCCATCGTCGCGGAGTCGAAGGCGCTCATCACCTGCGACACGATCCGGGTCTACCGGGTCGACCACGAGACGCAGTGGTGCGAGCCGATCGCGTTCCAGGGCGTCTTCCTGGGCACCCCGAACCCATCGCCGGAGCAGCTCCGGGTGAAGATCGGGCAGGGCCTGACCGGCTGGGTCGCCGCGCACGGCGAGCCGCTCATCATCGGCGACGCGGCGACCGACGCTCGGAGCGTCATCGTCGGGCCGGCGGCCGGACCGGAATCGATGCTCGTCATCCCGATGAGCTACGAGGGCAAGGTCCGGGGCATCATCGTCGCCTCGCGGATCGGGCCGGATGGGTTCACGGAGGACGATCGGCTCACGCTGTCGATCTTCGCCGGCACGGCCGGGCAGGCCCTGGTCAACGCCGAGCGCCTCGATCAGCTCCGGCAGCAGCAGCAGGAGCTCGAGCACCAGCTCATCAGCCAGCGGCGGCTCCTGGCGGTCAACGAGCGGCTCCTGTCGACCCTCGACCCCTCGGGCGTCCTGGACCTGATCGCCGACTCGTTGAAGACGGTTGTCGCCTACGACTCGCTCACGATCTATCGCGTCGACCTCGCCCGCCAGGTCCGGCGGCCGGTCATCGCCAGGGATCGCTTCGCCGAGCTCATCCTCAACTTCGAGGCGCCGCTGGGCATGGGCCTCACCGGCTGGGCGGTCGATCACCGCGAACCGGTCCTCGCCAACGACGCCCACCTCGACGCGCGGTCGGTCCAGATCCCGGGCACGCCGTTCGAGCCGGAATCGATGATCATCGTCCCGCTCATGGCCGAGGGTGAGGTCCTGGGCACCCTGAACATCGGCCGGATGGGCGTGGCCGAAGCCGGGGCGCACTACTCGCAGAACGAGTTCGAGCTCACGAAGCTCTTCGCGGCGCAGGCCGCGATCGCCCTGAAGAACGCCGAGACCCACGACGAGGTCAAGGTCCAGGCCGAGCGCGACGCGCTCACGGGGCTGCGGAACCACGGCTCGTTCCAGCGCGAGCTCCAGGCCCTCGTCGATGCCGACGAGAACCGGCCGCTCGCCGTGCTGATGATGGATCTCGACCGGTTCAAGGGCTTCAACGACCGCAACGGCCACCCCCGCGGCGACGACCTGCTCGTCGCGGTGAGCCGCGCGATCGAGGGCTGCATCCGCCAGGCCGACCGGGCCTACCGCTACGGCGGCGACGAGTACGCGGTCATCCTGCCGGACTGCGCCCGAACGGCCGCGGAGGAGGTCGCGAACCGGATCCGGACCGCGGTCACGGACATTCCCGATGAATCCGGCGGGCCGCACGTCACGATCAGCGTCGGCATCGCCTGCCGGCCTGACGACGCCCGAACCAAGGACGAGCTCGTCGAGATCGCCGACCAGGCGCTGTTCCTGGCCAAGGGCTCGCGCTACGGCAACTCCCGCGATCAGTTCGTCCAGGCGCTCGACGAGACCGCCATGGGGCTGCTCGACGGGCGGGGTCCCGAGGAGGTCCTCGACGCGATCCTCATCCGGGCGGCCCGGCTGCTCGGGGTCCAGCACGGCTACGTGGACCTCATCGACGATGCCCGCGAGAACCTCGTCGTCCGGGCCGGCATCGGCTTCATGACCCAGCGCATCGGCACCCGGCTGTCCGTCACGGAGGGCATCGGCGGCGAGGTATTCCGGACCGGCCAGCCGTTCTCGGTCGACGACTACGACGCATTCGTGGGGCGATCGGCGGACTACACCGCGATGGTCGGGGCGGGCGTCGGCGTCCCGCTCAGCGTCGGCGGCGAGACCGTCGGCGTCCTGGGGCTCGCCTCGGGCACGACGTCGCGGCTGTTCCGCCAGCCGGAGATCGACGCGCTCGCCCGCTTCGCCCAGCTCGCCTCCATCGCCCTCGAGCGTGCCCGTCTCCAGGAGCAGGTCCTCTCGCCGCGCGACCCGGTCACGGGCCTGCCCTCGCGCGAGACGCTGATCCAGCGGATCGTCGAAGCGGTGGCCGCGCCGGCCGCCGGCGAAACGACCGCACCGGTGTCCGTGATCCTGCTCGATCTCGACCGGTTCCAGATCGTCAACGAGAGCCTCGGCCACGCGATGGGCGATCGGGTGCTCCGAGAGGTCGCCGGCCGACTCGGCTCGACGACGAAGACGGGCGACGTCGTCACCCGTTTCGGCGGCGACACCTACGGCGTCCTCCTCCGCTCGACTGACGCCGACGCGGCCCTCGCCACGGCCGACCGCTTCGCGGCCGCCCTCAAGCCGCCACTCGACCTGGACGGCCGGATGTGGTTCATCAGCGCCAGCATGGGCATCGCCGCCGGGCTGCCCGGCGCGATCGGCGCGGGCGACCTCCTCCAGGAGGCCGAGATCGCGCTCGTCGAGGCCAAGACCGACCCGATCCGGCGGGTGGTCCTGTTCGACCCGCTCCGCAGCAAGCACGCGCTCGAGCGGATCGACGTCGAGGCCGAGCTCCGGCTCGCGATCGAGCGCGACGAGCTCACCGTCCACTACCAGCCGATCCTCGATCTGCGGACCGAGGCCGTCGTCGGCTTCGAGGCGCTCGCCCGATGGCGCCATCCGACGCGCGGCCTCGTGCTCCCGGTCGACTTCATCGCGCTTGCCGAGGAAACGGATCTCATCGTCGCGCTCGGCGAGACCGTCCTCGAGAAGGCCTGCCGCCAGGCCCAGGCGTGGCGCCGGCGCTGGCCGGACCAAAACCTGGTCATGAGCGTCAACCTGTCGCCGCGGCAGTTCCTCGACCCCAGCCTCGTGGCCAAGATCTCGAGCGTCCTGCGCCGGACGAAGCTCGAGCCGCGCGCCCTCGAGCTGGAGATCACCGAGTCCAGCGTCATGGACCGGTCCGAGGCCAGCCTGGGCGTCCTCGAGCAGCTGCGCGCGATCGGCGTCCGGATGGTGCTCGACGACTTCGGGACGGGCTACTCGTCGCTCGCCTACCTGCGCCACCTGCCGCTCGACACGATCAAGATCGATCGGTCGTTCGTCACCGACCTCGACGTCCGGGATCCCAACGTCGGCATCGTCCGGGCGGTCGTGTCACTCGCCCACGGCCTCGGCGTGAGCGTCGTCGCCGAGGGCATCGAGACGGCCGAGCAGGCCCGCCGCCTGCGCGAGCTCGGCTGCGACCTGGGCCAGGGCTACAACTGGGCCCACCCCGCGGATCCGTCGCAGACGGCAGCCTTCATCGGGCACCGCCTCGCGGCGGCGGCGGGAGATCGCTCGGTCACGCCGTCGTCCACCGCGGCAGCCGCCGACCGCGCGCCGGTGGCGACCGCTCAGCGGCGGTTGCCGAAGAGCCGAAGCATGAACAGGAACAGGTTGACGAAGTCGAGGTAGAGGCGGAGCGCCCCGAGCACCGCGGCCTTCTCGACCGAGCCCGTCATCTGGACGAGCTGCCCCACCTGGATTCGCTGGACGTCATAGGCGGTCAGCGCGGTGAACAGCACGACCCCGACGATCGACAGGATCCAGGCAAACGTCGAGCTCGCCAGGAACAGGTTCACGACGAGCGCCACGACGAGGCCGATGAGCAGCATCGACAGGATCCCGCCCATGCCCGCGAGCGACCGCTTCGTGGTGGCGCCGTAGAGCGCCGCCCCGCCGAACATCCCGGACGCGGTCAGGAACGCCGAGGCGACGGACGTCTCGGTGTAGCCAAGCACGATCAGACCCATGACGAGGCCGAGCGCCGCGGCGTACACGAAGAACAGGCCGAGGGCGAGGGTCGCGCCAAGGCGGTTGATCCCGAAGCCGATGACCATGGGCAACGCCAGCAACCCCACGATGAGGAGCAGGCCGTAGTCCGTCGCGAACTGCAGCAGCGCGGGGCTGCCCTGGACGAGCAGGGCGACGGCCGCCGTCAGGAGCAGGCCGACGAACATCCAGACGAAGGCGTGGGTCAGGAAGGACGTCGACGCCGCGACGACGGGCTGGGCCCCGGCCCGGCCGGATCCGTTGTCGGCACCGACCGGCGTGCCCCAGCCGGTTCGGGGATCGTTCTGGAAGGTCACGCTCGGTTCCTCCTTGAGCGGCCCGGCGTCGTTCGCGCCGGTGTCGCGGACCTGGCCTCGGCCTGTTCGGCCGCCCTGGCGAGGACCCACAGCAGGTCCGCCAGGCGATTGAGATAGGGCAGCAGCTGATCGCCCGGCACGAGCCCGTCGCGACGCAGCGCGACGGCCCGCCGCTCCGCCCGGCGCAGGATCGTGCGGGCCAGCTCGAGCGCGGCGCTCGTGGACGTCTCGCCCGGCACGACGAACTCGACCGGCATCGTGACCGACGCCTCGAGCTCCAGGAGCAGCGCCTCCACGCCGGCGACCATCGGCGCCGAGACGCGGGTGACGCCGTCCTCGAGGCGGCCCCACGCGTCGGGGTTCGTCGCCAGCTCCGCGCCGACGACGAACAGCTCCCGCTGGAAACGGAGGATCAAGTCGGCCAGGCCGCCCATCGGCAGGCTCAGCGTGCCGGTCCGCCGCTTGAGGCCCAGCGTCGCCCTTGCCAGGCCCAGTGCGGCGACGGCCTCGTCGATGGTGCCGTAGGCCTCGGCCCGCGGGTCGTCCTTGGCGATGCGGTCGCCCCCGTAGAGGAGGCCGGTGGTGCCGTCGTCGCCGCGGGTCGTCGCGACCACGGAGTCGATCGGGCTGCGCGCACTCATCGGGGGACGGGCGTCGACCTCACCTTGCCGCAGCGGGTCACCACATGAGCCCGGCGTCGCGGGGGTCCCACCGCTCGGCCAGGATCGTGACCTTGACCGGGTGGTCGACGACCTCCTCGGCGGCCTCCTTCACCTGCTGGATCATCGACCCGGCATAGGGGCAGAAGGGCGTCGTCAGGATCATCTTGACCTCGGTCTCGTTCGGGCCGAGCAGAACCTGCTTGATCAGCGCCAGCTCGACGACGTTCATCCCGATCTCGGGATCGACGACGGAGCGCAGCGAGTCGAGGATGGCGAGCTCGGTGGCGCGCCGCTCGGCGTCGAACAGCGGCGCGGCGCCCGGCTGCGCGGCGGAGGTGGTATCGGCGGCGTCGGTCACGCTCGAAGCCTACACCAAGACGCGTTCAAACCCCACCGCCGAGGTCGGGATTGCCCTGCCACCGGCCAGCCCGGAGCAGGCTCACGCCACGGGCAGGGTCACCACGATGCGCGTGCCGTGCGGCGAGGCAGGCGCCGCCCGAATCGCGCCCCCGTGCGCATCGACGATGCCCCGTGCGATCGCCAGCCCGAGACCGGAACCGGGTGAGTCGGGCGACTTCACGAACCGGTCGAACAGCGTGTCCCGCAGCTCCGGCGAGAGGCCCGGGCCGTCGTCCGTCACCGCGAGCTCGACCTCCGAGCCGGGCCCAGGGCCGGAGCCCGAGCCGCGGCGGGCCGCCGAGATGCGGACGGTCCCGTCGCGGGGCGTGTACCGGATCGCGTTGTCCACGAGGTTGCTGAGCACCTGGTGGATCCGGACGGGATCGAGCTCCAGCTCGGGCAGCGCGGCATCCACCTCCGTCGTCAGGCGAACGCCGGCGACCTCGGCCCGGTGGCCGAGCGCCGCCACGACATCCGCGACCACGTGGCCGAGATCGACCGGCTCCCGATGAAGCGGCAACGAGCCGGCCTCGGCCAGCGAGACGGTCCGGAGATCGTCGACCAGCCGCTCGAGGACCCGGGTCTCGTCGAGGATCGGGTCGAGGTGCTCGCGGTCGCCGGGGTAGACGCCGTCGAGAATGGCCTCGAGGTGGCCCTCGATGACCGCGATCGGCGTTCGCAGCTCGTGGCCCAGGTCGGCCAGCAGCCGCCGCCGGAGCTCCTCCTCCGCCTCGAGCCGGGCGGCCATCGTGTTGAACGCCCCGGTCAGGGCGCGCAGGTCGCGGGGGGTGCGGGCCGGCGTCGCGACCCGGGCGCTGTAGTCGCCGGCCTCGATCCGGCCGGCCGCGTCGACGAGCTCGGTGATCGGCCGGACCATCCGGCCGGTGAATCGCAGCCCGGCGGCGAGACCGATGAACAGGACGGCGAGCAGGACGACCGCCGCGGCTCGCACGAGGCCCCCGAGGCTGCCCTCCGCGGCGATCGCCCCCAGGAGCGTCGCGATGAGCCACAGCACGAGGACGCCAGTCGAGACGAGCACCGTCGCGACGACGACGAACAGGCAGCCGATCCGCCGGGCGATCGGCCCGTGCCGCCGCGGCCCGCGCCCGCCCCAGCCCCAGCGCGGCCCGCCCATGGGCGGCCATGGCTCGCTCTCGGGCCACCACGGTGGGCGGTGGCGGGGCGGCCCGGGTCGGCTCCTCACCCGGCCGCATCCGCTGGATCGGCGAGGCGGTACCCGACGCCGTGGACGGTCAGCAGGTAGCGCGGCGCGTGCGGGTCCGGCTCGAGCTTGCGCCGGATGTTCTTGACATGGGCATCGATCGCCCGCTCGTACGACTCGAACGCCACGCCGTGGACGGCGTCGAGGAGCTGGGATCGAGTGAAGACGCGCCCAGGCTGGGCCGCGAGCTCGGCGAGGATCGCGAACTCGGTTGCGGTCAGGTCGACCGGCCGGCCGGCCACCTCGACCGAGTGGCGGTCCCGGTCGACGACGACGTCGCCGGCAAGGAGCCGCTCGCCCGGCTGGCTCGCCGGCCGCTCGCTCCGACGCAGGACCGATCGCACCCGGGCGACGAGCTCGCGCGGGCTGAACGGCTTCGTCATGTAGTCGTCCGCCCCGAGCTCGAGGCCGACGATCCGGTCGATCTCGTCGTCGCGGGCGGTCAGGATGACGATCGGCACGCTGGACTCGGCGCGCAGCGTCTTCGTCACGTCGAGTCCGTCGACCGACGGCAGGCCAAGGTCGAGGACGATCAGGTCCGGACGCCGGGTCCGGGCGAGCTGCAGGGCGCCCGCACCATCGCCGGTGGTGATGACGGCGAACCCGGCGTGCTCGAGGTAATCCCGGGCGAGCTGGACGATCTTCGGTTCGTCATCGACGACGAGGACGGTCTTCACGGCGGCCACTCTAGTGCGTGGGAGACGTCGAACGGCCGGCCCGACAGGGACCGGCCGTTCGCGACGGTGGTGGGCGTCAGCGCGGGGCGCCGCCGGCGGCGTCGGAGCCCCCGGATCCCGCGCCCGCACTCCCGGACCGACCCGGGTCGGTGCCCTCCGCCTCGTGCATCCGGCGGTGGAGGTCCGCCAGGTGACGGTCACGCTCGGAGCGCCAGGCGTCCGGCCCGGGGCCCGCCTGCCAGCCGTGGCCCCAGCCGCGGCGGCCGCCGAACATGGCGGCGCGGATGAGGCCGAAGATCAGGAACAGGAACAGGATCGGGAACAGCAGGCCGAGGAAGCCGAACCCGAGGAACCCGGGGTGGAAGCCCCAGCCGTAGACGTACGGGGCCACGGCGCCACCCGCGACCGCGCCGGCCTGGGCGAGCCCGGCGCTGACGCCGGCGTTGTAGATGCTGACGCCGATGCCGCCGAGGATCGCCAGGAAGACGAGCCAGAGCACGACGCTGATGAATGGACGCATGGTGGTGTGCCAACTCCTTCGATGTGCCGCTGCATGCGGCTGACGTCACGAAGGTGGGGGCCGGATGTGAAGGCGCCATGAAGCCGGGGCGGAGGCGCCGCGGAGGCGAGCGTCGAGGCGAGCGTCAGGCCTTCGGGGCCGCCTTGATGACGACGCCGGGCAACCGGTACTGGCTCGGTAGACCGGCGGCCTCCTCGGCCGTGTAGCCCGGCCCGACGAGCGAGCCGTCGGCCTCAAAGAACTCGGCGTAGCGGGGCTTGTTGGCGGCCGCGTAGGCGAAGGCCGCCGCGACGCCCATGCGCCGCAGCTCGGGGTGGTCCTTGAGCATGTGGGTCAGCGTGTACCCGGAGCGGCGCAGCTCGAGGATGTTCCGGACCGTGAGCCGGGTGCCGTAGCAGAAGGGCTCGCCGTTCATGACGAGGGGATCCGCCTGGACCCACTTGATCGTCATCAGGCGCCCTTGTAGATCGCGTCGAGGAGCGGGTGACGCTTGCGGGCGTCGCCGGCGATCCGGCGGTGCCACGTGAAGACCGCGATCCCGGCATCGATCGCCGCGTCGACGCTCGCCATCGCGGCCGGCTCAACGGCGGTGGTCGCAGCCCGGCGGAGGCCCTCGAACAGGAGCGTCAGATCGTCCATCGAGACGGCTTTCTTCCGGAACCGCGGCACGACCATCTCGGCCCACCGCGCGATGCCATCCGGGTGGTTGGCGGCGACCGCATCGGCGAGGCGATTGACGATGGAGTCCACGTCGAGCCGAAGCTCGTCGAGGCGGGTCCCCTCGTAGCGGTCGCGGAACGTCGCGTCCTGGTCGGCGACGTAGCCGATGGCCCGCTCGCCGATCCGGCGGCGATCGCGGCGGAGGGCCTCCGCGGAGGCGGGATCGCCGGCGAAAGCGTCGATCGGCTGGAGACCGAGGGATGGGTGGCTCACGAGCCGGAAGTCTAGCGCCCGGGCCGGCGCCGTAGGATGGGCCGCATGACCGTTGGAGCCGAGGCCAGGGCGCTCGTGACGGCCGCCGTCGGGGCCGCGGTCCTCGTGCTCGTCGGCGGGGTGCTCGCCATCACGTCCGGGCAGCTGTTCCTCGTCGGCGTCACCGCCGCCGCGACGGGCCTCCTCGCGGCCGGCTCGGAGCGCCCGAAGCCATGGCTCCGGCGGTATGCGATCGTCCTGGCGCTCGTCGTCGTGGCGGTCGGCGCCGTGGGCACCTGGCTGATCGCGCTCGGGCAGGGCGGCAGCCTCGGACTCCTGGACTTCCTGTGGGCGACCAGCGGCCTGCTCGTGCCGGCCGAGGCCATCGTGGCCGTGCTCGCGGCCGCGTGGGGCGCCAACGCCGGCCCGGTCCGGGGCTGAGCGACCGCGCCCGCTAGCGGCCGGCGGGATCCCGCGTCTCGCCCACGAACGGCATGCCGTGCCGCTCCACGGAATCGATGCTCATCCGAAGCACCGCGGTCTTGGCCGACGCGACCTCGCGCACGTATCCGGCCGTCTCCTCGTCGGTCATCGGGCGGCCGCGGACGATGGCCTTCGGGCGGCCGACCTGGAGCCACGCCAGGTGGTAGCGGTCCATCTGGCCCCACGCAGCGGCGAGCAGGTCGTCGGACAGCTGGAGCCAGGTGCGGAGCCCGTCCAGGCTGGGGCTGGCCGTGAGCCGCTCGCCCTCGGCCACGAGCTGGCGGGTCCGGTCGATGAGCTCCCGCCGAGTCACGATTCGCCGCGGATGAACGCCTCGCGGGCGGCGCGGGCCTTCGCGGTCCACGGCCCGGGCGTGCCCTCACCGATGGCCTCGCCCTCGAAGCGGGTCACCGGCAGGACGCCGGCCACGCTCGAACACAGGAACGCCTCATCGGCGTCCAGCAGGTCCCGCGTCGTCAGCCAGCCCTCGGCCGGTCGGAGGCCGACGGTCGAGGCCCAGCCCAGGAGCCAGCTGCGGGTCGTCCCGGGCAGGATCGCGCAGGCGAGCGCCGGGGTCGCCAGCTCGCCGTCGCGCACGAGGAACAGGTTGGCGCTGGTGGCCTCCGAGAGGTGGCCGTCGAGGGTCAGGAACAGCGCGTCATCCGCGCCGGCGTGGCGGGCCTCGAGGCGCGCATAGACGTAGTCGGCCCGGCTGGTCGTCTTCAGCGCGGCGATCGGGCTCTCCGGGTCGCGTCGCAAGCGGCTGGCGATCAGGTGCAGCCCCCGCTCGAGATGATCCGCGGGTGGCGGCATCACGGGCCAGGTCTGGATCGCCATCGAGGGCCGGACGGGCTCGCCGACGGGCAGGAGGCCGCGCCCACGGAACGGCCCGCGGCTGACCGTGATGCGCACGGACGCATCGGCGCTCGGGCCATCGAGGCCATTCGCACGGAGGATGCCGGCGATCCCGGCGCGGATCACGGCGTCCGCATCCGCCGCGAGGGGAATCCCGAGCCCGGCAGCGGAGTGATGGAGGCGAGCGAGATGCTCGTCGAGCTCGGTCACGTGGCCGCCGCGCGCGCGCAGCGTCTCGAACACGCCGTCGCCGAGCTGGAACCCTCGATCGAACACCGAGAGATGTCGTCCGACGGCCGGCAGCAACTCGCCGTCGAGCCACACCCAGGGGGCATCCGGCGGCGCGGCGTGGTCGGCCGTCATGTGGCGTCCTCCCGGGCCCCGAGGGCGGTGAGTGGCCCGCGCGCCTTGGCCACGGTCTCGTCCCATTCCTCCACGGGGTCGCTCCGCCACGTGATCCCGCCCCCGACGTGGAGCGTGAGCCGCTCGCCGTCGGTCACGAACGTCCGGATCAGGATGCTCGTCTGCATCGCCCCGTCGGGCCCGATCCAGCCGGCCGCGCCGGTGTACGGCCCGCGCCGGACGGGCTCGAGTTCCTCCAGGATCTGCATCGCCCGGATCTTCGGCGCGCCGGTGATCGAGCCACCCGGGAACGCGGCGGTCAGCAGGTCGAACGCGTCGCGCCGGGGGCTGAGCCGTCCGGTGACCGTGCTCACGAGGTGCTGGACGGCCGCCGTCCGCTCGAGCCGGCACAGGCGTGGCACGCGAACGGAGCCCGGCACGCAGACCCGACCGAGGTCGTTGCGGAGGACGTCCACGATCATCACGTTCTCGGCCCGGTCCTTGGCCGAGGTCAGCAGTTCGCGGGCGAGCCGTCGGTCATCGGCGCGGTCGCGGCCGCGGGGTCGGGTGCCCTTGATCGGATCGGTCGCGACCCGGCCGTCCGAGGTCACCGCGAGGAACGGCTCCGGCGAGGCCGAGACGATCGCGCGCGGCGCGCCCGTGGCAGGACTGGCGCCGAGGTCGAGGTACGCGGCGAACAGGGCAGGATCGCCGGTTCGCAGCTGCCGATAGAGCGGCCATGGATCGCCTCGAAACGGCGTCTCGAGGCGCCGCGTCAGGTTCGCCTGGTAGATCTCGCCGCGCGCGATCTCGCCTCGAATCGCCTCGACGCCGCCCACGTACGCCCGCTGGTCGAGCCCGGAGCGGAAGGTGAGGTGGCGATCCGGGGGTCTCTCGGCCGCCCGTCCTCGCCCCGTCGTGGCGTCGAGCAGCTGGTCGCGGACCATCCGCAGCCGCCGCTCGAGGGCGCGGATGCCCTCGTCGACCGCGCGGCCGCCGAGCCACGCCTGCCCGAGCCGCCGGTCCCACGCCACGACCCAGTCGTGGAGGGCAAGCCGGAGGAGGGGCAGCTCCTGGTCCGCAGCCGCGATGCTCGGCAGCGTCTCGAGGCGACGCCCGAGGTCGTACGCCAGGTAGCCGACGAGGCCGCCGGCGAACCGCGGCGCATCGGGTCCGGGCAGCGTGCCCCCGGCCAGCCGCGCCAGCGTGCGGCGGGCCGTCGCGAAGATGTCGCGCCCGGCGGCCGGCGCCTCCAGCACCGCCACGGGGTCGGCGGTCAGGTAGGTCCAGCGCGCGTTCCGCCCGGGCCGGGCGCTCTCCAGGAGCGCGAGCCCGGGCAGCTCGCGGAGCCGCTCGGCGACGTCCATCGGGGCCCTGGCGTCGAGCTCCGGCAGGCGTATCCCGAGCACGCCCGGGGAGGCGGCCATCAGCCGAGGGGTCGAAGGCTCCGAGGTCACGCGGCGATCATAGGAGTGGCCGCGTCGGAGGCGCCTACTCCCCCGTCGGACGGTCGCGGCGGCTGAACTCCAGGAGGGCCTCGCGGCAGGCGCGGAGCTCGCGCTCGGCCTGGCGAACGATCCACGGATCGACCCGCGACGAGTCCTCGATGGTCACCGTCGCGGCGCCGCCGGCCTCGTCGACGACGATCCCACTCGTGTTCCGGTAGTCGGCCATCCAGTTCGCCTGCAGCTGGAGGAGGACGTCGGCCACGACGCGCTCGTCGAAGAGCCAGTCGAGGTGGCTCGCGTTCAGGCGGTCGACGAGGGCCCGGACGGCGACGGGCGTCGCGCGCGGGATGCGGGCGAGCAGGTCGACGACCCGGAGGGCCGCGAACGGATCGCCGGACTCCGCGACGATCGGCGGCGTGGGTCGCTCGACGGGCATGCCGTCGGGCGCTCGCCGCAGGGCGCCCAGCCCGTGACCGGCGGGATCGGTCACGCCGGCGCCACCTCGGGCGTGGCCCGATCGCGGGCCAGGCGGCGACGCAGCCGGTCGGCCGCGAACCCGGCGCCGAGCAGGATCACACCTTCCACGAGGAGGGCGATCCCGATGCCGGTCTGCTCCGCGACGTAGACCGTATTGAGGCTCGTGAGGGCGATGATCACGCCGAGCGCCGCCGGGTACAGGTAGGCCGGCGCCGCCCTCGCCGCGAGAGCCAGCAGCACCGCGCTGACGCCAAGGACCGCGAGATCTCCGATCCACGGGGCCAGGACGTCGGGGTTGAACCGATCGCCGAATGCGAGCGATGACGCGACGCCACCGACGGCGGTCATGCCGGCCGCAAAGCGGGTGAGGTCCGCCCGGCGACGCGCGGCCGCTCCTTCACCGGTCTCCCGCAGGTCGGGCGACCGCGCGGGCCATGCGGCGGCTCGGGTCTCGCGCCAGGCGAGGACCCCGAAGGCGATCGCCCAGCCAAGCCACCACGCCGCGCCCAGGAGCTCATGCAGCAACGGGTCGCCCGGACCGCGCCCATATCGCTCGGCCGGCGCTCCGAAGATCTGGACCTCGAGCCAGCCGATGGCCGCGGACGCGAGCAGGAGGAGGGCCGAGAGGAGCGTCGCCTGGGTGACGAGTGAGGCGTACCGAAGGCGGAACACGGCCGCCGCGACCGCGGTGCCGGCCGTTGCCAGGACCATCTGCCATCGGAAATCCACGTCCTGGACCCCCTGCAGGATGGCTCCGTAGACTTGGATCGTCGCGGCGGCGAAGAGGACGCCGGCCGCGCGGCGCTGTCGGTCGCCGGAACGGGCGAGGACCCAGCCGATCACCCCGAGGACGACGACCGGGATGCCCCACTCGAGCGCGATCGCCAGGTAGTCGGGTGTCCGGCTGAACCCATCCGATGCGTAGATCGGTGAGCGCCAGCTCGCGACGAGGACGTGCCACGCGGCCAGGACGAAGCCGGCTCCGAGATAGGCGAACAGCTCGGACACGGCCGGCGACGGGCCGAAGATGGATCCGATCATCGACGTCACGCCCGCGTTGGCGCCGCCCGCAGCCAGTCCCGCCTCGGCCGTCCCCATCGCGGCATCGACGGGCACCGACGCCTCGGCGATGCGGAGGCGATCGGCGGTGACGCCGTCGATGAGCCCGGCGGCCTGCCAGGCGGTGATGCGGTCGAGCACACGCTGGTCCGCCATCGCGGGCTCCTCCCTCACGTCACGCTGCCCCCGAGTTGCCGGAGCCTACACCCCGACAGCGGCTTGCCAGAGCGCTACAGCAGCTCTCCGTGGGCCGAGCCGGTCGGCTCGCCATCGCGTGGGCGAGGCTCCTCGCCAGGGGCGTACGCCTTCTTCGGCGACGCCTTGGCCGGGCTCCCGGTGGCCTGGCCGCCGTTCGCCGCCTCGAGGACCTTGAGCGGCGCCCCGGACTGGCCCTCGATCGCCCCGACCCCGAACGGGACCCACTTCGAGGGGTCCTGGAGCCGGTGGGCCTCGGTGTTGCCCCGCCGGTGGAGCTCCTCGAAGCCCTTCGGCTCGATCCACATGGCCTCGCCCTCGAGCAGGCCGAGCACGCCGGACTGGCCGGGCTCGGGCCGATCGTGCTGGCAGTAGGTGCACGCGGCCTTGTCGTGGGGCGTGTAGGTCGTCGGCTCCTCGTAGGTCGTGATGTAGCCCTCGTAGTTCCGGAGGACGACCTTGTGGTCCGAGTAGCTGATGAGGTAGTTCGGCATGACCGGGATCTTGCCGCCGCCGCCGGGCGCATCGATGACGTAGGTCGGGATGGCGTAGCCGCTGGTGTGGCCGCGCAGGCCCTCCATGATCTCGAGGCCCTTGCCGACCGGCGTCCGGAAATGGCCGGAGCCCTCCACGAGGTCGCACTGGTACAGGTAGTACGGCCGGATCCGGTTCTCCACGAGCCGGTGGACGAGCGACCGCTGGATGTGGACGCAGTCGTTGACGCCCGCGAGCAGGACGCTCTGGTTGCCGACCGGGATGCCGGCCCGAGTGAGCTTGTCGACGGCGCGCGAGACCTCGGGCGTGATCTCGTTCGGGTGGTTGAAGTGGAGGTTCATCCAGATCGGGTGGTACTTCGCGAGCATGTCGCACAGCTCGTCGTCGACCCGCTGGGGCATGAACACCGGGACCCGCGAGCCGATCCGGATGATCTCGATGTGAGGGATCTCGCGGATGCCCCGGATGATCTTCTCGAACAGCTTCGGGGCGAGCGTGAGGCCGTCCCCGCCGGAGATGAGGACGTCACGAACCTGGGGCGTCTTGCGCAGGTACTCGAGCTGGGCCTCGTGCTCCCGCGTGTTGAAGTTCTGGGCCGGGTCGCCAACGATCCGCGACCGGGTGCAGTAGCGGCAATAGCTCGCGCACTGGGTCGTGACGAGCATGAGGACACGGTCCGGGTAGCGATGGACGAGGCCCGGGACCGGCGAGTGGCGGTCCTCGGCGAGGCTGTCCTCCATCATCGCGGTGAAGGCCTGCTGCTCCCGCCCGAGGGGGATGACCTGGCGGCGGATCGGGTCATTCGGATCGTCGGGGTCGATGAGGCTGGCGAAGTAGGGCGTGATGTCGACCCGGAACTTGTCGTCGGCCGACAGGCCGGCCCGCTCCTCGTCGGTCAGGTTGAGGACCGCACCGACCTCCTCGAGGCTGTTGATCCGGTGGCTGAGCTGCCAGCGCCAGTCGTCCCACTGCTCGTCCGGGACGTCGGCCCAGATCGGCGCGCGGCGGCTGCGGGCGGGACGGCCGTCGGGTCCGAGCGCCTGGGCCGGATCGCGCGGGTTCAGCCACGCCGGTTCCGCCACCGCGACGCTTCGATGCTGGTCAGTTCCCACGCGCGACCTCCGTGCGCTGCGGCCGGCCGCGAATCCGCGGGGTGATGCCGATCGCGGCGCCCGCCGCGACGCATAAAGTCTATGCACTCTGGAAGTTCTGGGGAATACCCCGACGGTACTCCGGCCATCCCGGGCTCCCTACAATCCGGCGGTGGACACGTCCAACACGGCCGATGCGACCGACCTGCCCGAACACGTCGCCGCGAACCGCGAGGCGTGGGATCGGTACGCGGCGGACATGGCGCCCCGCGGTCACCGGGCCTGGGCGGCAACGGAGGCTCGCTGGGGAATCTGGAATGCCCCCGAATCCGAGCTTCACCTCCTGCCCGACGACGTCGCCGGGCGTGACGTCATCGAGCTCGGCTGCGGCACGGCCTACGTCTCCGCCTGGCTGGCGCGGCTGGGCGCCCGGCCCGTCGGGATCGACAACTCGCCCAGGCAGCTCGAGACGGCACGGGCGCTCCAGCGGGAGTTCGGCCTCGACTTCCCGCTCCTGCTCGGCAATGCCGAGCGGGTCCCCTGCCCGGACGCGAGCTTCGACCTGGCGATCTCCGAGTACGGGGCGTGCCTCTGGGCGGATCCGTACGCCTGGGTTCCGGAGGCTGCCCGGCTGCTGCGCCCCGGCGGCAGCCTGGTCTTCCTGACCAACCACGTCGTCTTCATGCTCGCCGCGCCCGACATCGAGGGCCCGGCCGGCACGACCCTCGTCCGGTCGTACTTCCACGAGCCTCGCTACACCTGGCCGGACGACACCGCGGTCGAGTTCCACCTGCCGCACGGCGAGTGGATCCGGCTCCTTCGCGAGCACGGCTTCGAGATCGAGCGCCTCGTCGAGATCCAGGCCCCCGAGATCCCGCAGCACGACGGCGGTGGCGGGCTGCCGACCGAGGAGGTCCCGTTCAACATGGCGACCCGCGACTGGGCCCGCCAGTGGCCGACCGAGGAAGCCTGGATCGCGCGCAAACGCGACTGACCTGGACGCGAGGGGACGTGCGCATGACGGGACGGCGCTGGCTGATCGTCGGGGTCGCGATCGCAATCGCGGTCGTCCTCGCCTTCGCGGCGCTCGGCGCAGGCCGCCCAAGCCCGAGCCCGTCCACCCTGCCCGGCGGGACGCCGGAGGCGTCGGCGAGCGCCGCGGCGGCCTCTGCGATCTCGAGCCTGAGCGTGCCCTCCGGGGACGCCACGGCCATGCCCGAGGCGAGCCCGATTGCCGCGGGAACCCTCGAGCCGCTCCCGGCGCTCCTGGCGCTGCTTCGGGTCGCGCCGGAGGACCGGACCGGCTACGACCGGAGCCTGTTCGTGCACTGGATCGACGCCGACGGCAACGGCTGCGACACCCGCCACGAGGTCCTGATCGCCCAGGCTGTCGTCGCGCCGAGCATCGGGGCCCGGTGCGCCCTGAGCGGCGGTCGATGGGTCAGCCTCTATGACGGACTGACGATCACGGATCCGGCCGGGCTCCAGATCGATCATGTCGTCGCGCTGGCCGAGGCGTGGGACTCGGGCGCATCGGCGTGGAGCCCCGCCCACCGCGAGGCCTATGCGAACGACCTTGGGGTCCCGTTCGCGCTCCTCGCGGTCTCGGCCACGACGAATCAGAGCAAGTCCGACGACGATCCGGCGGACTGGCTGCCGCCGGCCGCCGCCGCCGAGTGCCCGTTCCTCGGCGACTGGATCGCGGTGAAGGTCCGGTGGGACCTGGCGGTCGACCCGCGCGAGCACGACGCCCTCGCGGCAGACATCAGGGACTGCCCGGCGACCGAGATGCCGTACGTTCCGGCCGGCTTCGCCGATGACCAGCCCGGCGAGCCGAGCGCAGGACCTCCTCCGAGCGCCGCGACCTCCGGCGGGTCATGCGATCCCGCGTACCCCACGGTCTGCATCCCGCCGCCGCCGCCCGACCTCGACTGCGGCGACATCGGCTACCGCAACTTCAAGGTCCTGCCGCCCGATCCGCACCGCTTCGACGGCGACCACGACGGCATCGGCTGCGAGACTTGACGGCATGCCAACCGAGGACGACGCGCCCAGCGCCCGACCGAGCCTGTGGGTCGTCCGCCACGGCGAGACCGAGTGGTCGGCCGATGGCCGCCACACCTCCACGACCGACGTGCCGCTGACCGCCCGGGGCCGCGAGGAGGCCCGCGCCATCGGGCCGCGGCTCGCCCGCCACCCGTTCGCCGAGGTCTGGTCCAGCCCCCGGATTCGGGCCCTCGAGACCGGCCGGCTCGCGGGCTTCGCGGACCGGCTGGAGATCGTGGATGACCTCCGGGAGTGGGACTACGGCACGGACGAGGGACGGACCACCGCCGAGATCCAGGCCGAGCGGCCGGGCTGGTCGATCTGGCGCGACGGACCGATGGGCGGCGAGACGATCGAGCAGGTCGGCGAGCGGGCCGACCGGGTCGTCGCCAGGGCGAGCGCGGCGGCAGGCGACGTCCTGTGCTTCGCCCACGGCCACCTGCTGCGGATCGTCGCGGCGCGCTGGCTCGCGCTGCCGCCGGACGACGGACGGCTGTTCGCCCTCGCCTCGGCGCGCATGTCGGTGCTGGGCTGGGAACGGGAGACCGCGGTCATCGACCGCTGGAACGAGAGCCGCCGGGGCTGACCTGCCCGACTACGAGCGCGCGGCGCGGCGTGCGGAACGGCGCGCGGGTGCGGCGTCGGCTACTCGCCGATCACGCTCCAGATGAAGCCCATGCAGATGAAGAAGCCGCTGAACAGGGCGATCAGCCCGAGGCCACCATACGGCGAGCTCGCGCCCTCGTGCGGGACGAGCTGGAGGCCCACGCCGAAGACCACGGCCCACACCACGAACAGCAGCCCGAAGAACCACTTGCCGTTGGGGCCGGTGATCCGGCGGGTCCAGCTGGACCGGTTCTCGGCCGTCATCGCGGACCGCAGGAAGATCACCACGAACAGGACGGCGACGGCTCCCGAGATGAAGATGATCGGGAGGTTGTTCGGGAAGTTCTCGAACCACAGCGTGAAGATCGTCACGGCCGGGCCATGCTAGCAGAGGCCCCGCGGGTCGAGGACCCGCGACGGGTACGATTCCCGCCCCGATGTCCAGCCCATTCGAGCGCCTCGGCCGCTGGTCGGCGCGCCACCGGCGACTCGTCGTCGTTGCGTGGGCGCTGCTCCTGCTCGCCGCCGCGCCGCTTGCGCTCCGGACGAGCGACGCCCTTCGGTCGGGCGGCTTCATCCGCGAGGACCTCGAGTCGGCCCGAGCAAAGCAGCTCCTCGAGACCGAGATCGGCGTCCCCCAGGCCGCGGTCGTCGTCGTCTTCCACTCGGACACCCTGACCGCCGGCCAACCGGCCTTCGAGGGACCGGCGGCGGCGGCCGTCGCGGCCATCCCGAGCGCGCCCTACGTCAGCGGCACGCTGTTGCACCTGCTCCAGACCCGCCAGGTCTCGGCCGACGGCCACACCGCCTACGACGTCGTGTTCCTCGACCTGCCGGCCGACGATTCGCCGAAGGCCCTGCCGGGCCTGCGTGCTGCGCTGAAGACCGACGTCGGCGGGCTCGAGGTCGGGCTCGCGGGCGGCCCGGCGTTCTACGGCGACGTCCAGGACGTCTCCGAATCCGACCTGCGCCGGAGCGAGCTCATCTCGCTGCCGCTGGCGGCCCTCGCACTGCTGCTCGTGTTCGGGTCGGTCGTCGCCGCAGCCCTGCCGCTCGCCGTGGGTGGCGCGGCGGTCGCCACGGCGCTCGCCGCGATCTTCGTCGTCGCGAGCGTCATCCCGATGAGCATCTTCGTGCTGAACCTCGCGACCCTGCTCGGCCTCGGGCTCGGCGTCGACTACTCGCTGCTCATGACGAGCCGCTTCCGCGAGGAGCTCGCGGCCCGGGGCGACCGGCGCGAGGCGGTGGAGGATGCGATCGGCGCCACGGTCGCGACGGCCGGTCGGGCGGTGTTCTTCTCGGGCGTGACCGTGCTGCTCGGCCTGCTGGGCCTGGTGCTGTTCGACTTCATGATCCTGCGCTCGGTCGGGATCGCCGGGGCAATCGTCGTCGGGCTGGCCGTCACGGCGGCGCTGACGCTGCTGCCGGCCCTGTTCTCGTTCGTGGGCGTGCGCCTCGACGCCCTCCGGGTCCGGCGGGTCAGCACCCGACCGCCCGAGGAGGGCCCGTGGGCACGGCTGGCCCAATGGGTCATGGCCCGGCCGGTCGCGGTCCTCGTCCCGACGCTTGCCGTCCTGCTGCTCCTCGGCGTGCCGTTCCTCCACGTCCAGTTCAACGCGCCGGACTCGCGGATCCTGCCCGAGTCCGTCCCGTCGCGGCAGTGGTTCGATCGCCTCGAGGCCGCCTTCGGGCCCGGCCCATTTGCGCCGATCGTCCTCGCGATCCGGACCGACGGCCCGGCCACCGCGCCAGCCAACGTGGCCGCCCTCTACGACTACTCCCGCCGCCTGGCCGCAGATCCCCGGGTCGAGCGCGTCGACGGCTTCGTCGACGTCGACCCGCGCCTCACCCTGCAGCAGTACCAGCTGCTCTACGCGAGCCCATCGGGGCCGCCGGACCGCTTCGTCCAGGAGGCGCTCGCGGCCACGACGAACGGGAACCTGACGGACTTCACGATCACGACCTGGTACGGCCCGAACGACACGCCCGGCCGGACGCTCGTCCGCGACCTGCGCAGCGCCACCGGCGCGCTCGCCCCGCCCGCGGGCAGCCACGTCCTGGTCGGCGGCGGCGCGGCCGACGTCGAGGACGTCGTGTCGGGGATCGGCGCCGACTTCCCGCGAACCGCCGCGTTCATCCTCGTCACGACCTACGCCGTGCTGTTCCTGCTGCTGCGCTCGGTGTTCCTGCCGATCAAGGCCGTCGTCATGAACAGCCTCTCGATCCTGGCGTCGTTCGGCGCGCTCGTGTGGATCTTCCAGGACGGCAACCTGTCGGCGCTCCTCGGCACGCGGCCGCTGGGGTTCGTCGAGACCACCCAGCCGGTGATCCTGTTCTGCGTCCTGTTCGGGCTGTCGATGGACTACGAGGTCTTCCTGCTCACCCGGATGCGCGAGTCGTGGGACCGCGAACGCGACAACCGGGCCGCCGTGGCCCATGGCCTGGAGCGAAGCGGCCGGATCGTGACCTCGGCGGCGCTCATCGTCGTCGTCGTCGCCGGGTCGTTCGCGTTCGCCGACATCGTCCTCATCAAGGCCCTCGGCCTTGGCATCGCGATCGCGGTCGCCCTCGACGCCACGGTCGTCCGGGCGCTGCTCGTGCCGGCGACGATGCGCCTCCTGGGCAAGTGGAACTGGTGGCTGCCGGAGGCCCTCGCCCGCCGGATGCGCCTGGTCATCACCGCGGCGCTCAGCCTCGTGATCCTCGCGGGCTGCACTGGCGGCCCCATCCTCGCCAACCCTCCGATCTCGACGCGAGCGCCCGCCGCCACGCCGGCACCCAGCCCCCGGCCGGAGGACCCGCAGCCCATCGTCTTCCCGCGCGACGACGGGCCCCACGATCGCCTGACCGAGTGGTGGTACTACACCGGTCACCTCCTCTCGGACGACGGCCGCCGGTTCGGCTTCGAGGCCGTCGTGTTCCGGGCCGAGCGCGGCTCGGCGCCGGTGACCTGGGCCAGCCACCTCGCCCTCACCGATGAATCCGGCAAGCGGTTCCTCGTCGGCCAGCGGGCCTCGGTCGGCGGCTCGGTCGATCAGTCCTCCCGCCAAGCCGACGGCAGCCCGACGGGCTACCGGCTCGCCATGCCCGACCCTGCCGCAGCCGCCGATCCGGCCACGGCATGGCTCATGCGCGGCTTCAACGGCCACGACCACCTCACGGCCGCGATCAGCCCCGCGGAAGCGGGCGGTTCGACGTCCGCCTTCGGGCTCGACCTGGCCCTCAACTCGACGAAGCCCGCCGTCCTCCACGGTCGCGACGGCTGGGTCGACTTCGGGCCGGCCGGCGGCTCGTACTACTACTCGCGGACGCGCATGGACGCCTCCGGCACGCTCACCCTCGACGGGGCCGCGCTGCACGTCAGGGGGACCGCATGGTTCGACCACCAGTGGGGCGACTTCATCTCCGTCGGCGGTGGCGGCTGGGACTGGTTTGCGGTGAACCTCGACGACGGGACGGACATCACGCTGTCGCTCGTTCGCGGGGCCGATGGCACGCCGCCACTCGTCTACGGCACGATCGTCGACCTCGCCGGGTACGCCCGACATCTCACCCGGGACCAGTTCACGGTCCGCGCGACGGGGTCATGGACCAGCCCCACGACCGGGGCGACGTACCCGGCCGGCTGGCGGATCGAGATCCCGGACGCCAGCCTCGTCATCGACCTGGCCCCGACGCTCCCGAACCAGGAGCTCGACACGCGACTGACGACCGGAGTCGTGTACTGGGAAGGCTCGCAGCGGGTGACCGTCGACGGCCTCACCGCGGCCAGCGGCGGCGAGGCGTACGTCGAGCTGACGGGCTACGGCCCGTCGTCCCTGCCGACCTCGGCTCCCACCGCGCCGTGAGGCAGGGTCCCGAGCACCCGGCGGGAGGGGGCCGCAGGGCGGTCCATTCGGCACTTTCCCCGTGCGTGTTTCCGAGGACGATGCCCGCATGCGGGTGACCCTCGGCCTCCGCGGCGACTACGCGGTCCGGGCGATGCTCGCGCTCGCGAGCGCGGAGCCGGATGACCGCCCGATGAGCGTGCGCTGGATCGCCGAGCGGATGGCGATCCCGGTGCGGTTCCTGCCGCACGTCATGACCGACCTCAGCCGCGCGGGCCTCGTTGTCGGCGCGCCGGGCCGCCGGGGTGGCTACCGGCTCGGGCGGACGGCCGACCTGATCTCCGTGCTGCAGGTGGTGGACGCGGTCGAGGCCGAGGACGAGATCCCGCGCTGCGTCCTTCGCGGCGGGCCCTGCCGGCCGGACGGCCGCTGCGCGGTCCACGACCTGTTCGCGGGCGCGAGCGAGGCGATGCGGCTCGAGCTGTCGCGCCAGAGCCTGGCGGAGCTCGCCGGCACCGACGGCATCGGGGCGCTCACCCGGCGCTGAGGCGCCACATTCCGGGCCGAACCGGCGCGCCGCGGTCCCGCGTGATTCAGGCCGAATGGCATATTGCGACGGTGTGAGTTCGGGTCATATTCGCACCGTAGCGGTGCGCGTTCCAAGAGAGACCGCCAGGAAGGCGGTCGGGACGCCGCCGAGGGAGTGACTCGAATGACTCGGATGAGGGCGAGCCTGCTCATCGCAGTCGTCTCGCTGGTCGCGGCGGCATGCAGCTCAGCTGGGGCCGCCCCGAAGTGGACCTTCCCCCCGGCGCAGGCCCAGGAAGCCGCAGCCTTCCAGAGCCCCGCGGCACAGCCCGGCGGCGAGATCCTCGGCCTGATCGAGATCACCGCCGCCGATCTCTCGTTCAGCCCGAGCGCGGTGACCGTCGCCCTCGCCGGCGCCTACACCGTCAAGCTGACGAACACCGGCGCGATCCAGCACAACATCACCTTCGCCGACGGCACGAGCGCCGTGGCCGATCCCGGCCAGACCGCGAGCGTGACCGTGCACGTCCCCGGCGGCGGGCTGATGTTCAGCTGCTCCATCCCCGGCCACGCCCAGGCGGGCATGACCGGCTCGATCACCGTCGGCACGATGCCGATGGGCTCGACCATGCCCGGCATGCCCGGCGCATCGAGCGCCCCGACGACCGCGACCCCGTCCGCCGACCCGAACGCGCCGGCCTACGTCCTCCGCGACGCGACCGCGCCGGCGGTCCTGCCCGGAACGGTCCACGACGTCGACCTCCCGATCATCGAGAAGGACATCACGGTCGCGAAGGGCTTCGTCGTCCACGCCTGGACCTTCGGCGGCACGGTCCCCGGGCCGGTCATCCGCGTCCACCTCGGCGACACGGTCAGGGTCCACCTGACGAACCAGGGGACGATGTCGCACTCGATCGATTTCCACGCCAGCCAGACGGCGATGAACCACCAGATGGTCGAGATCAAGCCCGGCGAGACCTTCACCTACACCTTCACCGCCGACTACGCCGGCGTCTGGATGTACCACTGCGGCACGGCGCCGGCCCTCCACCACATCGCCAACGGCATGTTCGGGATGGTCATCGTCGAGCCGAAGGGCGGCCTGCCCGAGGTCGACAACGAGTTTGCCTTCGTCCAGAGCGAGTGGTACCTCGGGGCCCAGGGCGAGCCGGCGGATTACTCGAAGGCGTCCTCGGGCGCGCCCGCTCCCGACTTCGTCGTCTTCAACGGCATCGCCAACCAGTACAAGGACAACCCGATCCAGGTCACCACGAAGGGCCGCGTCCGGGTCTTCGTCCTCGACGCCGGGCCGAGCATCGACAGCTCGTACCACGTCGTCGGCACGATCTTCGACCAGGTCATCAAGGAGGGCGTCGCGCTCCTCCGCGGCAATGCCGGTGGCTGGGGCGCCCAGGCGGTCGATCTCTCGCCCGCGCAGGGGGCGATCATCGAGTTCAGCCCCCGGGAGGACGGGATGTACCCGTTCGTCACCCACGCCTTCAACTTCGTCGTCCGCGGCGCGATCGGCATCTTCATGGCCGGCGACGGCGACCCGCTGAACTGAGTTCCGCGCGTCTCCCGCGCGCCATCCCCGGGCGCGCCTCCCTGACCCGTCGGCGCCCGCTCGGCACTCCCCCGAGCGGGCGTCGCGGCGCCCCGCCCGCGCGGCGGCGACTCCACCCGCGCGGCGGCGCGAGTCGTGCCGGATGGGGGCGAGGGACGGCGTCCTCCGGCACTTCCCGTGGCGGGGTCGGATGGGCCTCAATCGATCGGGAAGGAGCGAACGATGACGCTGCAGACACCGATTCGAGAAGCTCCGCGAACCGTTGAGTGGCCCGACGAGGAGTCGGATGACATGCTGGTCAACGGTCGGCCGATCGAGGACCGGAGCTTCGAGACCGTGGAGACGGTCGCGGCCGCAGCATGCGGCCTGGCCATCGGGGCAGCCCTGGGCGGTCCGATCGGCGCGGCCGTCGGCGTCGTGGTCGGCGGCTCAGCCGGACTTGCCGCCGGCGAGGCCCTCGAGCGGGCCATGGGTCGCGCTGCCGAGACGACGGACGCGGAATAGTCCGCCGCCGTTCGCCTGAGCGGCCGCGCTGCGGGTGCCGTGCCGTCAATCGTCATGCGGCCCCGTGCCGCCACGTTTCTGCCAGGTGCCACTCAGGCGAGTGTTCGTCACGGTCGCTTGCGCAGCTGGCGGCGTTCTCGTGCTCGCGGTGCGGCGCCGAGGCCGCGAGTACCTGTCATGGAGCCGCCCCAGTGCTCCCTGACAGGAATTGGCTGACCAAGGCTCGCCTGGGTGTTCACTGACAGAAACCTGGACGTCGCCGCGGTCCCCGAGGGACGATCCACGCGCGCTCGAGGGCCTCGCGCCGAGAGCGCCACGGCGTCAGCCCGGAGTGTCCTCGATGACCGTCGGGTTGCCGCGGAGCCAGACGACGAGCGCGATGACGAACCGCAGGATCAGGGACAGGCCGTAGCTCGTGCACCAGACGCAGACCGCGCCGATGACGAACACCTGCAGGTACAGGAAGTAGATCTCGAAGAGGACCCCCGCCAGCGACAGGCCATAGTGCAGCAGCAGCAGGGCGTAGAGGTTCGTTCGCCACCACGCGATCGCGAGCGTCAGCAGGATCAGGGACAGCACGACCCCGAAGACCGCGACAGGGATGCCGTTGATCCGGCTGTAGGAGCTCAGGGCCACCGTCTCGCAGCCCGCGAGCGGGCCGCCACAGATCGGGATGCCGTTCCCGAGTTCGACGACCGAGAGGTAGCTCGCGATCGCCAGGCCGATGACGTCGAGGACGGCGAGGATCAGGCCCGGGTGGATCCCGAAGATCGGCTGGACGGCGACCCGCTTGCGAAGCACGTCCGAAGCCTACGAGGCCGCGGGCGACGGCGCCGGCGAGCTCGACGGGCTCGGGCTGTAGCTCGCGAGGGCCTGGGTGATCAGTGTGTGCAGCTGGTCGTAGGTCGGCACGCCCGAGAGGGCCTTGCCGTTGATCCGGAGCGTCGGCGTGGAGTTGATGCCCGCCGCCGCGGCCTCCGTCGTTCGTGTCGCGACCTGCTGGGCCAGGTCGGTCCTCGTGATGCACGAGCTCCAGGCCGTCATCTCGACCTCGGCCGCGGTCGCGATCCGGGCGATGAACTCGTCGCTGTGGTCGCCGCGGTTCTCGCGACCCTGGTTCCAGAACACGAGATCGTGGAAGTCCCAGTACTTGCCCTGCTCGGCCGCGCAGGCCGCCCCGACGGCCAGTCGCAGCGACTCGGTCCCGGAGCCGCGATCGATGATGTCGATGTCCTTGGATTCGATGCGCACGAGGCCCGGACGGACGAAGTCGGTCAGGAGGCCCGGCAGGTCCGACTGCACGAAGAGCTTGCAGGCCGGGCACTGGAAGTCCGAGAAGATCTCGATGACCACCGGCGCATTCGCGGCGCCGGCCGATTCGTCGGTCTGGGTGATTCCGGCATACGAGGTCGGAGGCGTGACCAGGTTCTTGCTGCCGCCGTTGAGGATCCCGCTGGCGAACACGACGATCACCGCGCCGATGAGGACCGCCCCGATGGAGGTCAGGAGGACTGGCGACTGCCAGGCCGGCCGCTGGTCCGTCTTGCGCGTCGGCTTCCGGTGCGGCGTGACCGGACGGTCGTAGCGGGCCTGGGCTCGGCGGTCGCGCCGAGAGGCGGGGGGCGTGGATCGGGACATCGGTGGGGACCTCGGAGCTGGACGCCCTGGGGGCGTGCGGAACGACGGCCGGGACTTCCCAGCGTCGTCAGCATCGAGCCCGGACCTGACAATCCACAGGGCCGAAGGTCCCGCCCGACCCGGGTCCCACGGGCCGCGAGCCTCGGGCCGGACCTCTCAGGATGGTGTCTGCAGATGGCGCGCACCATCGGCCGGTCGCGCGCATCGAATCAGGTGAAGCCCACCGGAGGCAGGGAGGGCGCTTGGAGCGGGAGCTCGTTGAGGCGGCCCGCCGGGGCGATCGGGCGGCGTATGACGTCCTCGTTCGCCGGAAGGTCGAATCGGTGTACCGAACCGCACGCACGATCCTCGGCAACGAGGCCGACGCCCAGGACGCGACGCAGGAGGCCTTCGTCGCGGCCTGGCGGCACCTGCCGCGGCTGCGGGATCCCGAGCGGTTCGATGCCTGGCTCGGTCGGATCGTCGTCAACGCCTGCCGCCAGACCCTGCGTCACCGCGGCGCGGTCCGGGAGATCGCGATGCCCGAGGACGCCGGCGAGCGGCATTTCACCACGCCGGCGGCAGCCGACCCTGGCTCGAGCGTGATCGACGCGCTGTCGTTCGATCGGGCCTTCGAGCGGCTCTCGGTCGACGACCGGGTGATCCTCACGCTCCACCACGCCGACGGCCGCGGCCTCGACGAGATCGGAGACATCCTGGGGATCCCGACCGGCACGGTGAAGTCCCGCCTCCTCCGCGCCCGGCGTGCCCTCGAGCGCTCGCTCGACCGGGAGCGCCCCTCGTGACGCCGCTCGACGACGAAGAACTCACCACCCACCTCAGGCACCGATCCGGCGAGCCGCGGACGGCCAGGTCGCTCGCTGACCAGGTCCCCGCGCGAATCGCCGGCGAGCACCAGCTGGCCACTCGCCCGTGGGACCGCTGGCGATGGCCGTCGACGCCGAGCCGGAGGGCAAGCGGCTGGCGAACCGCCGCGACCGTTGTCAGTGGGGCGCTCATCCTCGTGCTTGCATCGGCGTTGATCGCCCTCGCCCCGCTGAGCCCACCCGCCGCCAGCCCGGCGCGAACGTGGTTGCTGACGAACGATCAGCTCATCGCGGTCGCCCGCGCGGCCGCAGGCGACCCGTCGAACGTGGGTCGAGCGGTCGTTGCCGAGGTCAGGCTCGCGCGGGCCGAGGTCGACTGCGCCGAACCCCCCTGCCCGGCGATCTACAGCCTCGCGATTGGCTACACCGACGCGGGTCCGCGCTCGCTCGTCCGCGTCGACGGTCTCCCCGAATCGCCGTCGTGTCCCCCGCCCGGAAGCGACTGCACGGTCGCGATCCCGACGACCGGGCGGATGGCAGTGATCATCGGCCGGGGCAGGGTCACGTTCCTCGGCTGGGTCCGTCTCGGCGCGGATGACGGCGCCTGGAGCCCCGGGTCTCTCAGCTCGGCCGACGCGGATCCGCTATCCCTGCAAGGTCGGCTGGTCGTCGTGGATGGCTGGCTGACGGGGTATGGCGGACCGATCCTCTGCCCGGCTGGGATCCCGCCATCGACGGGCGTCGCCGCCCGAGAGCAGGGCTATGCCTGCGGGGATGCCGCGTGGATCACCGCGCAGCGCTACGTCTCGACAACCGTCTCGTCGGCGGGCGTCGCCGTGCATCCACCCGCGGATGGGGTCCGCGTCCAGAACGGGGCATACGAGGCGTTCGCCCGCGCTCCAACCGCGCAGGCCGAGCCGCGCCACGGGCTGTACCTGGTCGATGTGATCGGCGCCGTGGAGGATTGCTTCGATTGCCCGTCGCCCCGCGTCGGGCGCCTCGTGGCCCGAATCGAACCGATCGAGCTCCCGCTGGAAATGGCACCGGCATCGCCGCCGGTGTCGTCGCAGCCGAGCCCTCCGGACGCAGCGTTCCCCGACTGGATGCTCACGCAGGCGCAGCTCATCGCAGCGGTCAGGCAGGCGACGCTCGGCGTCGGTGTTGGCAGGGTCGTCGTGGCGAACGTGATCTTCGCGTCGAGCGGTGACTGCGGAGGCAGCCCGCCCGCGCCGAGTTGTTACCCGATCGTCGCCGGCTCCGACCCGCCAATCCGGCTCATGAACCCGCCGTCGAGCTCGTGCCCGGCGGCGTGGCGATGCCTGATGCTGGCGCGGCCCTACCTGCCGGACGGTGGCCCCTTCGCGTTGCGGATCCGCGGCGATGGGGCGGTCGACTGGATCGACTGGGTCTATACCCAGGGCGACGGCAACGTCACGTGGTCGTTCGACGGGTTCAGGGAGCGGCTGGGCCGCCTCTCGGCCACTGAGCGGGATGCCTACGAGCTCTACGTCGTGTCCGGCGCGGTGCGCGGGGCGGCGTTCGTGACGGATTGCATCCCTGACCCGACGTCCGACGAGGAGTCCTACGGTTGCATCGGCCAGCCCGCGTGGCTCACCGCGAGCTCACCGGCCGGGAGTGACTCGCCGTGGTTGGTCATGGCCGAGCCAACGAATCCGATCCGACTCCAGAACGGCTCGCTCGGCATCGCGACGGCGACCGACCCCACGATGAAGGGGCTGTCCTCGCCGGAGGGGGTCTACGTCGTTCGGCCGGTGCTGCGGGCACCGGGCGGCGTCTGCCTGTTCTGCAGCGGGCCACTGGCGAAGCTGGTCGCGCGGCTTGATTGGTTGGTGCCGACATCGCCTGGCACCCCTGGGCCTGCGGCGTCGCTCAGCCCCGCGGCCGCGGCCGCCCGCTCAGTGGTGGAGCGCTTCGAGTCGTCCCGGGCATCGGGCGATTGGCCGACGGCCTGGGCGATGCTCGGATCGGCAACCCGGGCGGTCTTCGGATCGCTCGAGCGGTTCGGCCAACAGGAGGCCGACTACAACGCGACCGGAGCGACGGTCTACCAGATTGCCGATCCCGTTCAGGACCCGAGCCTCCTGAGCGCCGACAACATCGGCACGGCGTGGACTGACATCGTGCCCGCCACCGCCTGGTACGTCGCCGTGAACCATCCCCAGGTCGAGGGCGCGTCGGCCGGCCTCGAGGGCCTCGTGGTGGCGACAGGCACGGACGGCCACGTGCACGTCTGGATCGTCCACTGACCCCACGTCCGGCAAGTGGACCGGACCAACGAGGGGCCGCTGACGGGACCATGGTCCGGCCCACAGGCTGAAACCTCCGCGGCACCCTTCGCCTCTACGGGGTATCGGGGGAGCCACCGCAGGGGTCGCCATGGCAATCGTTCCCAACTCGGTCACCGTCCAGCCGCGCTATGGGGCGCCCGCGCCCGCGCCGACGGCCGCGCACGCCCGGGCGGCGATCGTCCCGAAACGCGTGGCCGCGGGCGGGAGCCGCCTCTCCGGCGGGACGCTCGTCGCGGTCGGGGCGATGGTGGTGCTCGCGATCCTTTTCGCGACCGGCGAGATCCTCCCGGCGACGTCGGACCACCAGGTCCAGCTTCGCGGCTGGCTGACGGCGCGGGCGACGGGCATCGTCGCCCTGATCCTCCTGACCCTCGAGGTCGCGCTCGGCCTCGTCCTCAGCCACCCGACGAACAAGTCGACCTGGAAGCTCTCGAAGCGCCTCTTCCCCTGGCACGAGCACCTGTGGGTCTTCACGCTCGCCTTCGTCGCCGTTCACGGCGTCATGCTCGCCGTCGATCGGTTCGCGAACGTCGGCTGGCTCGGAGCGCTCGTGCCGGGCATGAGCCAGTACCGGACGCTCCCGGTCGCGATCGGCACGATCTCGCTGTACGCGCTGGTCGTCGTCGGCCTGACCGCCCGGATCACGAAGCTGCTGCCGTCGGGCTGGTGGCTGAAGCTCCACCGCCTGAGCCTCGTGGTCCTGGCGCTCGCGTGGGCCCACGGCATCCTCGCCGGCACCGACACGCCGATGCTCGGCGCGGTGTACGGCGCCACGTTCATGGCCGTCCTGCTGGCCGCCTTCTACCGCTATTGGGTCGTGCGCCAGGCACGCGTGACGTTCAGCTCATCGCTCCCGGAGGGCCATCGATGACCGCCAATCCCGCTGTCCGCCGCTCGATCCTCGTCATCGGCGTCGTGCTGACCCTCGCCGCCGCGGCGGCCACGGTCCAGGCAGCCTCGCTGTGGGTGACCGCCACCGCCTCGCTGTCGACCCCGCCGATGTCCGTCTCGTCGATCCAGGTGGCGCTCGCCCGCGAGCAGTCCCGCTCCGCCATCCTCCAGGATCAGCTCGCCGCGATGCGCTCCGCCAGCGACGACCTGGCCGCGGCGCTTGCGGCCGCCAATGACCAGGTCTCGACCGACCAGCTCACCGCCGATCAGCTCCGCGCCAGCCTGCAGGCGGCCCAGGCCAAGCTCGCGAAGCTCCAGGCCGCGCTCAAGTCTGCCCCCAGGACCACGACGACCACGACGACGCAGAGCGGTGGCACCGCGCCGACGCAGCCAACGGAGCCGCACGACGATGACTGACCCGGCACGGCGCGCGACTCGAGTCGAGCTCCGGCTCCCGCCGCACATCGGGGTCTTCCTCGGCGCGTCGACGGCGGCCTACGCGGTGACCCTCGCCGGCGTGACCGCGCTCCAGGCCCAGAGCGAGGCCGCGCTGGTCGCCGATCGAGCGCCGGTCGTCGCGGGCGTCGACGCCATCGCCGCTCGGAACGCGCAGCTCGCGGCGGCGCTGTCGGCGGCCGGGGCCGACTACCAGGCCGCGACGGACGCGTACGTCGCCGACGGCGGGCGCCTGGCCGACCTCGAGCAGGCGCTCGCGGCCCTGGCGACGAAGGTCGCGACGATCGACGGCGTCAGCCGCAGCCTCCCGACCAGCGTGAACCTCCCGAAGGTTGTTCGACGAGTGACCACGTCGACCGCGCCGGCAACGAGCTCCACGACGGGAGCCTCCGGGGTCCCGTGATCGCAACCGGCGCAGCGCAGCGCGACGCGTCGGCGCATGCCGCCGGACAGCCGCCCGCAGTCCACCGGCGCGAGGCCCGGGCCATGGGCTCGCCGCTTCGGCTCCAGGTCCCGCTGTCCATACCGTCGCGGGTGGTCGAGCGCGCGTGGCGCCAGGCCCTCGACGAGTTCGAGGCGTCCGAGCAGGCGTTGTCCCGCTTCCGCGAGACGAGCGAGATCCACCAGGCCCGAATCGCGGGCGGGCGGTCGGACACCCCATCGCGACGCCTCGTGGCCGCGATCTCGGCGGCCGATCGGGCGCGGCGCGTGACCGACGGCAGGTTCGAGCCGCGTGTCCTGGGCGACCTCGAGCGGCTCGGCTCGGCCCCGATCGCGGTCGCCCCGCCGGCGCTCCGCGCCGCGCCGACGGTCGGTCGGCTGGTGCCGACGGTGGGCCGGCTCGTGCGCCGGGAAGGGCGCACCGGGCCAATCGATCTGCCGGTGCCCATCGACTTCGGCGGCATCGGCAAGGGCCTCGCGCTGCGCTGGGCCGCGCGTCGCCTCGAGGATGTCCTGGGCGGGTCGGCCTACCTGCTGGAGGCCGGCGGCGACATCGTCGCGGCAGGCTCGCCGGCCCGGCGCGCCGACGATCCGGGCTGGCGGATCGGCATCGAGGACCCGCGACTGCCGGCGTCGCGCGGCGTCGAGGGCCCGCTCGCCGTCATCGAGCTGCCGGACGGCGGCGGCGCGGTGGCGACGTCCTCCGTCCGGCGCGCCCGCTGGCAATCCCCCGACGGGCGGGCCGTCCATCACCTCATCGATCCCGCGACCGGCGAGCCGGGTGGCGCCGGCCTGCTGGCAGTGACGGTTCACGCTCCCGACCCGGCCTGGTCGGAGGTCTGGTCGAAGGCCCTGTTCCTGGAAGGCGCCCGGGGAATCGCGGCCCGCGCGCGATCGCAGGGGCTCGCCGCCTGGTGGGTCACCGCCGCGGGGATGCTCGAGATGACGGCCGCCGCGCGAGCTCGAACGGTCTGGGTCGCTGGCGAGACGGCCTAGCGGGCGGCCTGGCCGCCGACCTCGACCGGGTGGGCGCCGGGCGGCCAGAGATCGAGCTGCGGCCGGCCATGCATCCCCTGGATGAGCGCGATCTCGCCCGCGTGGTAGGCGTCGTGGGTGATGCATCGCAGGATCAGTGACCCGCGTGTCAGGTGCTGGCCCGCCGGCGTCGGGAACGCCTCGTCGAGCATCTCCGGCGTCCATCGCCGCAGGCTCGATTCGACGATCGCCCAGCTCGCGGTCAGCGCGCCCTCGAGCTCTTCGGCGGTCCGGGGCCTGGTGAGGTCGTCCTCCCAGCCTTCCCACGTGCCGGGCTTGATGAACCCGACCGTCTCGAGGCCCGGCTCACCAAGGAACCCGCACAACCAGTAGACCCGCGTGCCGGCGGTGTGGGCGGCGATCGCCCAGATCGGCCAGTGCCCGGTGCCGCTCGTGTCGAGCACGGGTGCCGCGAGGGCGAGGTCGGCGTCGGACATCGCGCCGATCGCGTTGGTCAGCAGCTCGTTGTAGCGGCGCCAGCCGGCGTAGAAAGGCAGGAGGCTCATGGGCAGGCGATCCTGGCCGGGCTCGCGATCCGGACGCGGCGGGCGGGCCGGCTCATGACCCGGTGATGAACTCGCCGCCGTCGACGCTGATGACATCGCCGTTGATGAAGCCGGCACCGGGGCCGGACAGGGCCACGATCGCGTTGGCCACGTCCTGGGGGGTCGTCATCCGGCCGGTCGGGTTGCGGCGCATCGTGATCTCGATCATCTGCTGCGCCTCGGGGATCTTCCGCAGGGCCGGCGTGTCGGTCACGCCGGCGCGGATCGCGTTGATCGTGGCGCCGGTGCCGGCCCGGGCCAGCTCCATCGCCAGCTGCCGGACGTGGCTCTCGAGCGCAGCCTTGGCCGACGACACGACGCCATAGCTGGGGACGACGCGCGTCGAGCCCTCGGAGGTCATGGCGAAGATCCGCGAGCCCTGGCCGAGCATCCCGCGCCGGTACAGGTCCTGGACCCAGTAGACGAGGCTGTTCGCCATGACGTCCTGGGTCATCTCCATCTTCTTGCGATCGACGCCGTCCTTCGGCTCCTGGGTCAGGAACGGGACGAGGCTGCCGAACGCGAGCGAGTGCATGACGACGTGGACGAACGGCTCCCGACCGTCGGCCCGCGCGGCCGCGAACCGCTCCCCGAGCTGATCGAGCGCCGCGGCGCGCTTCTCGTCGTCCGCCGCGTTCATGTTGATGAACAGGACGTCGCGGCCGGCGGCGGCCAGATCGGCCTTGAGCTCCTCGACGTGGGTGAGCGCCGCGCGGAAGTCGAGGTGGATGCCGCAGATGTTGTCGCCCGCCGCCGCGAGCGCCCGCGACGTGGCCTCGCCCATCCCGGACGAGGCGCCGAGGATCAGCGCCCAGGGCTCTCGCGCGTTCGACATCGATCTCCTCCGAAGCCCGGGCTGTGAGCCCGTCTGCATGCGACGAACGCCTCTCGGGCGGGCCAGAGTCTAGCGTCCCTGCCAGATACCAAGGTCCTTGGTACTCGGCGAGCGCGGGTCACCCGCTGGGTGCCATCCAACCGCGTCGCGGCGCCTCGTCGGGCACGGGCTGAACTCGAATCTCCCGCGAGGCACGCTCCTGAACGCCACGCAGCGACCGCCGATGGCGCTCGTCCTCGCCTCATACCAACCCTCTTGGTGAATGGCCGGCCAGCAGAGCCGGCCGCGGCGAGTCATGTGACGCCCTCGGTCGCGAGCCGCTCGATCTCGGCGTCCGAGTAGCCGGCCTCGCGGAGGATCTCGTCGGCATGCTCGCCCGCCAGCGGCGGCGCGACGCGTACCGCTGACGCCAGGCCCTCGAACCGGATCGGGCTCGCGACCTGGTCGACCGACCCCAGCACAGGGTGTTGGACCGGAACCCGCGAGCCGAGGGCTCGCGCCTGCGGCGCCTCGAACGCCTCGACGACGTCGAGGATCGGGCCGCACGGGATCCCGACCGCCTCCAGCCGTGCGAGCCACATCGCCGATGTCGCGCCGGCGAAGGCCGCACCGAGGAGCGAGATGAGCTCCGACCGGTGCTCCACCCGAGCGCCGTTCGTCGCGAACCGCGGGTCGTCCGCGAGCGGCGGCTGCCCGAGGAGCGTGCACAGCGCAAGCCATTGCTTCTGGCTGCCGACGCCGACCGCGATCTCGCCATCGGCCGCGGCGAACGTCTCGTACGGGACGATGCTCGGGTGGGCGTTCCCTCGCCGCCGAGGCGACTGCCCGGTCACGAATGCGTTCTGGGCCTGGTTGATCAGGACCGCGAGGCTGCTCTCCAGGAGCGAGACGTCGATCCGCCGCCCGCCGGCGCCGCGGGCAGCTCCGGCACCGCCGGCGCCGCGGACAGCTCCGGCGCGCTCCCGGCCGAGCAGCGCGGC
>JACQEG010000142.1 GCA_016200665.1 Chloroflexota bacterium
GGCCGCCTCGTCGTGCAGGGCGGCCTGACGACCGGGCTGTTCAACGCCCTCGTGGCGATGCGGCTGCCCGGCCCCGGCAGCGTGTTCCTCCACCATGAATGGGACTACCCGGCCCCGGTCTTCGTCGGTGACACCGTGACCGCGGAGGCCGAGGTGGTCGAGGCCCGCACCGACAAGCCCATCACGCGGCTCCGGTGCGTGGCGCGGCGCGATGACGGTGTTGAGGTCCTCCGGGGCGAGTGCCTCGTCTACACGATGCAGCCGGACGCGTCCTGACCGTGAAGCGGGCGACGGCGCCGACAACAGCGGCGTCGGAACCCGCCGGTCGCTGGCGGCTTCTTGCCGTGCTCGGTGTCGGCGAGCTGCTCGCAATGTCGCCGTGGTTCAGCGCCTCGGCGGTCGCGCCACTGATCACGCCGGCGCTGTCGCTCAGCGGCCTGGACCTGCCCTTACTGACGATTGCCGTCCAGCTCGGGTTCGTGGCCGGCGCGCTACTGCTCGCCGCCACCGGGGCCCCGGACGTCCTCCCGGCTCATGCCCTGTTCCTGGCTGGCGCGCTCGCGGCCGCCGCGGCGAACCTCGGGTTCGCGCACGCCGGGGACTTCGAGAGCGCGCTTGCCTTCCGCTTTGTCACCGGCTTCGCGCTCGCGGGCGTGTACCCGGTGGGGATGAAGATCGTCGCCGGCTGGTTCCGACGCGATCGTGGCCTCGCCCTTGGGGTCATCGTCGGGGCGTTGACCGTGGGCGCGTCGCTGCCCTACCTGTTCCGCGCCCTCGGAACGCTGTCTGGCCTGGACTGGCGGGCGATCGCTGCCGGCGCCAGCGTCGCCGGGGCCCTGGGCGGTCTGCTCGTCGGGCGATCGGTCTCGAGCGGCCCGTTCGACGTCGCCGCGCCGCGCTTCAGCCTGGCCGTGGCACGCCGGGCCTTCGCGGAGCCGTCCGTCCGCCTGGCCAACCTGGGCTACCTCGGCCACATGTGGGAGCTCTACGCCATGTGGACGTGGATCCCGTTGTTCTTCGCCGCGAGCTTCGCGGCGGCCGGCCTCGCGGACCCAGCTGCGGCCAGCTTCGCGGCGTTCGCGGTCGTGGCCGCCGGCGGCATCGGTTGCGTCGCCGCGGGTGTTTGGTCCGACCGCATCGGCCGCACGGCGCTGACCATCGGCGCGATGGCGGTCAGCGGGTCGAGCGCGGTCGCCATCGGGTTCCTGTTCGGGGCGCCGCCGCTGGTCACGCTCACCCTGGGGCTCGTGTGGGGGATCAGCGTCATCGCCGACTCGGCGCAGTTCTCCGTGGCGGTCACCGAGCTGGGACCGCCCGGGACCGCGGGCTCCGCGCTCGCCCTCCAGACGGCCGTGGGTTTCCTGTTGACCGGCGTAACGATCATGCTCGTCGGGCTCCTGAGCGCGACCGATGCGCTGGGCTGGCGGCTCGTGTTCGTGCTGCTCGCGGCGGGACCGCTGGTCGGGATCCTCGCGATGGCGCGACTCCGCGGCCGGCCGGAGGCGTGGCGGATGGCGGACGGTCGCCGCTGACGCTGGGCGATCCGCTGAGCGAAACCGTGACGCGGCTCACATCGGGCCCGTCTCCCTCGGGCTACGGTTTCACCTAGAAACAGCAGGCCGCCCGAGGCGGCACAGAAAGGACCAGCTCTTCATGACCGAGATCAAGCACGCGACCGACGACACCTTCGAGTCGCTCGTCATTCACAACGACAAGCCTGTGGTCGTCGACTTCTGGGCCGCCTGGTGCGGGCCGTGCAAGATGGTCGCCCCGGAGATGGAGAAGCTCGCCGCGAAGTACGAGGGCGTCGTGGACGTTGTGAAGGTCGATGTCGACGCCAACCCCCGCCTGTCGGAGGCGTTCGGGATCATGAGCATCCCGACCATCGCGTTCTTCAAGCCCGGAGAGCAGCCCGCCGGCGTGACCGGCTTCCGCAGGCTCGAGGACCTCGAGCAGACGTTCGGTCTTGCGGCCCTTTCGGCCCTTTCGGCCGTCGAGTCGTGACCTCGCCCCGCGGCTGAACCCCCACCCCCAACACGAAGCGTCGGGCAGCCTGCCCGGCGCTTCATCATGCCTCGGCGAGGTCGCGAAGGCCGGCCAGGTCGACGACGACCAGCGTCCTGTCCTCGATCCGCAGGTATCCGTCGCGCTCGAGAGCGTTGAGGGCGAGCGTGACCGACTCGCGACGAGTGCCGATGAGTTCCGCCAGCTCACTGTGAGTCAGGCCCGGCATGACGCTGTCGATGTCGTCCGTTCCTGCGAGACGCCGCTCGCGCTCGAGCAACGTGAGCACGAGGTGGGCAACGCGTCCGCGGACATCACGGAAGGCGAAGTCGGCGATCTGCTCGCGGGCTTCCTGGAGCTTCTCTCCCATGGCCTCGGCGAGGCGGAGCGCGAGCGCCGGATCCCTGCTGCATAGCTTGAGGAAGGCCTCGCGGTTGGTCCGGCACACGACGACCTCGTCCTGTGCCTCGACGAACAGGTCCTGGGCACGGGAGTCGACGAGCCCGATCTCCCCAAACGCATCACCCGGCCCGAGCAGCACGATGGTCTGCTGCTTGCCGTCTCGCGAGAGTCGGTACACCTTGACCCGCCCGCGGCTGATGAACGTCACCGAGTTCATGGGCGAGCCGGCCTCATGGAGCAGCTCCCCGGCCTTGAAGACGCCCATCGCAGAGTCCCGTGCAACGGCCTCCACGGTTCGCTCGTCGAGATGCTGGAGCATCCGGCTGTTCTGGATGTACCAGCAGCCGGGCCCACGATGCAGTGGATCCCGGGACAGGAAGCGGATGCCCTCGACCCGGAGGGCTTGCCGATGCGGCATCGGGGCAGACACTCGACAGGTCGGCCTACGCGGCCGCCGCACGCCTCGCGAACGGGCTGGACGGCCGCTCCTGGAGCTCGCCGTCCACGAGGATGTCGACGCGCTCGTTGTAGAAGCAGGCGAGACCGGCGATCCGAGCGCTCTCCGGGAGGGGCGACGGATACGTCCACACGACGTCCTCGAGCCGCTCACCCTGCACCTCGAGCGACCAGTAGGACGCGGTCCCCTTGTACGGACAACCCGTCGAGGACGAGGATGGGCGGAGGAGCTCAGTCCTGACATCCGTAAGCGGAAGGTAATAGCGCGTCGGCAACCCGGTCTCGAACAGCAGCGTCGGCCCGTGCGAATCGGCCACCTTGACGCCGTTGACGATCACCTCGACGTGGCGCGAGCTGCGCAGGATGTCCACGCGATGGTGTGGATCACGCGGATGCGTGAACACCTCCTCGTCCTCCTCGAACCAGGCGTCCATCGCGCTCCACTCGAATCGGATGAGGTCGCGGATCTCCTCGACCGGGGAGTCCGGATACTGTCGGGCCGCGTTCTCGGCCAGCCGGTCGCCCACGCGCACCGACCAGAACCGCGCCTCGCCCCGGCTGGGCGAGCGCTCCGCGTGCTCAGATGGGACGAGCAGGTCCTCGTCCACGTCCACGGCTGGAACGTAGTAGACGGGCAGGTGCGGGCCCTCCCAGACCAGGACCGGTCGGCCGGTGTCGAAGACGGCCACGCCTCCCAGGAAGGCGCGGACACGCTTCGCGCCGGGCTCGGTGCGGACACGTCCGCGGGTCTCAGTTGTCATGGGTGCGTACTCCTGGAGGGGTGCTCCGCCGCTGCCCGGCGGGGAGTTGTGGGGGTTGGTTGCTCACGCAACCGTACTCGCGGACCGGCCGCCGGGCTGTGGTCCTCATCACGTTTCGCCGGTAGCGGGTCACCAGGGAAGCCATGGCGGGATCAAGCGGCGCAACGTCGATTCGAACCTTCGCAGGATGAGCGCCGGACCGACGATGAACGCGTTGAGCGCCAGTCCCCCGATCAATCCGGAAGCGCCACCGACGACGTCCGGCGCGGCCAGGACGAGAACGAGCCCGGCAAGGCCGGCGATCGTGAGGACGACGCCGATGATTGGAAGGACGTCACGGGACGGCGGTCGGGGGCTCACCTCGCTGCCTTGCTCGTCGACGTCGGGGATCATGCGAGAGACCTCCTGGCTCAGCCGCCGACCGGGGTGGACAGGGCCAGTCGGATGGGCTCCGCGAACGCGGCGATGATGAGCATCGCCCCCGAGATTCGCAGGACCAACCGATGTCGGGCCGCGATCGCGCGAGCGACCGCCTGGCCGCGAGCGGCACCGACCAGGGCCAGCCCGATCAGCGGGAGGCAGAACCCGACACCAAAGACGACGAACGACGCGATCCGGGCACCCGCGTCCACCAGGCCGACCGAGATGGCCAGGAGCGCGACCAGGAACGGCCCGGAACAGGGGATGGCGACCGGTCCCATCAGCAGCCCGTACGCATAGGCCTGGCCCACCGGGTTGCGCACCGCCGGAACGCGCAGCGTCGCAGCTCGCGCGAACGGGTTACGGCCGGCAAGCATGAGCAGCCCGAGGACCACCAGGGCGATGGTCGTTGCGGGAACCAGGATCGCGAGGATCGTCGAGAGGGAGATGGCGAGCGCAGACACGACGATGGCCACGGCGGTCACCGCCGTCAGGACACCCGCGACGACGGCGATGCCGATGAGCAGCCCGGGTCCGCCACGAGTCTCCGACGCACGGCTGCCCGCGAGGTAGGCCAGGTACCCGGGATACAGCGGCAGGAGACACGGGCTCGTCGCGCTCCCGACCCCGAGCAGGAAGGTGGTCAGCAGAGCTTCGACGGGCATCACGCGCTCCGGATCACGGGAGATGCTGCCGGAACAGCGCCTCGAGCTCGTCCGCCCGGCGAATGCCAAAGTGGACATCGACCACGTGGCCGTCCGGGTCAAC
>JACQEG010000149.1 GCA_016200665.1 Chloroflexota bacterium
CGGATCGGCTACCCGGTCATCGTCCGGCCGAGCTTCGTCATCGGCGGCCTCGCGATCGACTTCTGCTACTCGCCCGAGGACCTCGTCCGGCAGCTCGCCGCCGCGACCGTCGTCGATCCCGACCGGCCGGTCCGGATCGACCGGTATCTCGAGGGCATCGAGGTCGACGTCGACGCCGTCTCCGACGGCGAGCGCGTCCTGATCCCGGGCCTCCTCGAGCACGTCGAGCGGGCGGGCGTTCACTCGGGCGACTCGGTCGGGCTGTTCCCGCCCCAGACCGTCTCCGAGGCGGACCAGGGCCTGATCGTCGCGACGATGGAGCGGGTCGTGCGGGCACTCGGCGCGCGCGGCCTCGTCAATGCCCAGTTCATCGTCCGCGAGGACGGCGTCTACCTCATCGAGGTCAACCCCCGGGCGTCGCGAACGGTGCCGTTCGTGTCGAAGGTCACCGGCGTGCCGATGGTCGATCTCGCGGTCCGGATCGCCCTCGGCGAGACGCTCGACGGGCTCGGCTGGCCGAACGGCCTGCTGCCGCCGCCGCCGTTCGTCGCGGTCAAGGCGCCGGCCTTCTCGACGGCCAAGCTGCGGGGCGTGGACCCATCGGTCGGGCCGTTCATGCAGTCCACCGGCGAGGTCATCGGGATCCACGAGGACCCCCGGGTCGCGCTCGCGAAGGCGCTCCGTGGAGCGAGCCTCGTGCCCGGCCGCTCCGATGGCCGGACCGTGGCGCTCGTCTCGCTGGCCGACTCGGACAAGCCGCTCCTGCCGCGCCTCGCGGTGGCCCTGAGCCGGGCCGGCTACGACCTGGCCGCGACCGACGGCACGCGGGCGGCGCTCGCCGCGGCGGGCTTCGAGGCCGAGCCCGTCGCCCGGCTGGCGGCGGGGCCGAGCGCCGGCTTGCCCGACGTCATCGGGCTCATCGAGTCGGGCCGGGTGGGCCTCGTGGTGAACACGCCGACGCCACGCTCGGGCCCGGTGCGAGACGCGGCGGAGATCCGGCTGGCGGCGATCGCCGAGGGCGTGCTGTGCCTCACCGCCATCGAGACCGCTATCGCCGCGGCAGAGGCGATGGATCCGGCGGTCGCGGCGCGGGTCTCGGAGGTGTGCTCGCTGACGGCGTGGGTGGCTCCGAGCTCGGGTCCGGGCGGCGACGCGTGGCGGGCGGCGCGAGCAACCGTGGCGCGAGCGGCCGCGGCGCGAGCCGCTACGGCGCCGTCAGGCGGCCGCGGCGTGCTCTCCGCAGCCCTGGGGCTTGGTGGCGTGGGGCTTGGTGATGGGGTGGACCTCCCGGCCTGAGGTCCGCTCGGCCGCGGCCGCGGCCCCGAGGGACCGCGAGCTCATCGCGATGGGCTCACCATCGGCGGGCCAGGCGGTGGCCGCGGCCCTGCTGCCGGCGCTCACCGCCGGCAGCGGGCTCGCGGTTGCGAGGAGTCGGGCATCGTCCGCCTCGACGCGGTAGGCCTGCTGGCGCTCCGCGACGAGACGCATCTGGATCTCGACGTAGCTGTTCATCGTGCGCTCCCTTCCGAGGTCGCAACCCCGTGCTGCTTCGTGATCGGATTCTGCTTCGTGTTAGTCAACGGTCGAATGCGCGAGCGTTGACGGTTCGTTGACGTGGTCATGGGCATCGAGTCAGGCGAGGAAGGCGCGGAGGTCGCCGCTGGCCTCGTCGAGGCGCTCCCGCCGGAGGTGGTAGTAGATGACGGCGCCCGCCTCGATCGCGGTCACCAGGCCCGCGACGCGGAGCTGGGCCAGGTGGTGCGTGATGGTCGGCTTGCTGAGCTCCAGGATCTCCGACATCTCGGTGGCGTAGAGGTCCTTCTCCGCCAGGAGCTTGAGGATCCGGAGGCGCGTCGCGTCGCCGAGCGCCCGGTGCAGGCGAAGGACGTTCGCGGGCGGCGAGAGTGGATCGCGCTCGATCGCCGCGTCGGCGACCGGGTAGCCGGCGAACCGCCAGCCCTCGCCGCCGAGCAGGAAGTTGTACGGCCGCGAGAAGTACGACGGTGCGAGGATGACCCGCTTGACGCCGGCCTCCGGGATGACCCGGACCCCGTTCGTCGTGCGCTCCACGAGGTCGCTCCCGGTCAGGCTCCTGCGGTCCGACGCCCGAAGCTCGTAGTCGCGGCGGAGGATCGTCTCGACCCGTGGCTCGATCTCGGCGAACCTCGCGGCCCAGATCGCGAGCAGGCTGACGACGTCCTCGAACTCGCGCTCCGGGTCGTCCAGGAAGTCCAGCCGCATCCCGTGCTTCGAGTCGGACACCCGGCCGCGGAGCGCGTCGATCGACGGCCGATCGCCCTCGAGGGCTCGCTCCACGATCGGGGACATGGCCGGCTCGGCGCCGCACAGCTCGGAGAAGAGCCAGCGCAGGACATCGGTCGCTCCGGCGGCCCGCATCGCGGCGGCGACGTCGGCGGCGGTGTGGAGATCGGGGTGCTCGACGATGAACCCGCCGAGGTGGATGCCCAGGTCCTCCTTGACCATCCGGCCGAGCTTGGTCTTCTGGATCTCGGCGAGCGAGGCGCGAGCCTCCTGGAGCCAGCGGCGATCGGCCGCGGGCAGGTCCTCGGTGGCGCCGGCGTCCGGCGAGAGCGAGAACAGGAAGTCGTAGGCGGGCCTGACGTCCCACTCGATGTCGAAGCGCGCGGCGCCGCCGGTGAAGTCGCGCACCCGCGCGCCACCTGGTGCGGTCGTGGGTCGGGACGGGGTCCGGGTTGCCTTGCTGGTCGCCATCGAAGTACTAGGTCGCCCTCACTGCTGTTAGATGGCAATCTAACTCGTGCCAGCCCCGGTGTCAAGGCATTGGGCGATCCGCGGGTATGCTCACGGCGTGGAGCGCAACCTCGACACGAGCACGGGCCCGCGCTGCAACATCGGCGCCGCCGAGATCCACCGTCGGCGCCGGTTGGCCGTCGCGCTCGCGATCGCGACGGTCGTCGTGGCCATCGGCCTCGCGGCGCTCGACGTGCCGCAGCTCGGCCGCCTGGCGCTGTGGCCGTTCGCCGCGGCCACCGGGGTCACCTGGCTCCAGGTGACCCAGCGGTTCTGCGTCAGGTTCGGGCTCTTCGGGCTGGAGAACTTCGGCCGGCTCGGCCAGGAGCGGCGGGTCGCGTCGCAGCTCCTGGAAGCCGATCAGCGCCGGGCGCTGAAGCTCATCGCCGAAGGCGCGCTGGCCGGGCTGGTCGCGACGCTCGTCTTCGTCGTCCTGCCGCTCTGAACCCGGCGTCGGACGGGACGCGCTAGCATCGCGCGGTGCCCATCCCGACCGTGGCGTTCAGTGACGAGCGCCTGCCAAACGGCCTCCGACTGATCATCGCCGAGGATCACCTCGCCCCCGTCGTCGCGGTCAACCTCTGGTACAACGTCGGCTCCAAGCACGAGCAGCCGGGCCGGACGGGCTTCGCCCACCTGTTCGAGCACGTCATGTTCCAGGGCTCGGCTCACGTCGGGAAGGCCGAGCACATCGCGATCGTCCAGGCCGCGGGCGGGACCGCCAACGGCTCGACCTGGCTCGATCGGACGAACTACTACGAGACGCTGCCGTCGAACCAGCTCGAGCTGGCGCTGTGGCTGGAGGCCGACCGGCTCGCGACGCTGCCGGAGGCCCTGTCACAGGAGAACCTCGACAACCAGCGCGAGGTCGTCAAGAACGAGAAGCGCTGGTCGTACGACAACCGGCCGTACGGCTCGTGGGTCGAGAAGGTCCTCGCCGGGCTCTACCCGCCCGACCACCCGTACCACCACTCGACGATCGGCTCGATGGCCGACCTCGACGCGGCCTCGCCGGAGGACGTCACGGCGTTCTTCCGGCTGCACTACGCGCCGAACAACGCGGTCCTCTCGATCGTCGGCGACGTCGATCCGGCGCAGGCCCGGACCTGGGTCGAGCGCTATTTCGGGCCGATCCCGGCAAACCCGGCGCTGCCGGTCGCGCTGCCGGAGATGTCGCTGCCGGCGACGCTCGGGGGCGAGATCCGAGAGGTCGTCCCGGACCAGGTGCCCCTGGCGCGAATCATCTGGGGCTTTCGCGCCCCGCTGTTCGGCGATCCGCGGCTCGACGCGCTCGACATGGCGGGCCAGATCCTCGCCGGGGGAAAGGGCAGCCGGCTCCATCGCCGCCTCGTCCGCGAGGAGCGCCTCGCCCAGGACGTGACGCTGTTCTCGATGGGCCTCGTGGCCGGCGCCTCGCTGACCTCGGGCTGGGCGACCGCGCGGCCGGGAATCGATCTCCAGCGCCTGGAGGAGGCCTACTGGGAGGAGCTCGTGCGGATGACCCGCGAGCTCGTCTCCGACGACGAGCTGGCGCGTGCGAAGGCCCTGACAGAAGCGGATGAGCTCGGTGCCTTGATGCGGGTCGAGGAGAAGGCCGATCGCCTGTCCTCGTATGCCACCCTGCTCGACGACCCCGGGTTGATCAACCGGATGCTGCCGCGCTACCTCGCCGTCACGGCCGAGCAGATCCGCGACATCTGCGCCGCGGTCTTCGTGCCCGACAACCGCCTCGTCCTGACGTACGTCCCGGCGGCGAGCGGCCAGGCCGAGGAGGCCGCCGCATGACGCGCGGCCCGGCTCGATGGTGATCGCCACCCGCCCGAGCCATGGTGAGCCGCGGCCGTACCACTTCCCGTCCTTCAGCCACGAGCGGCTGTCGAACGGCGTCGACGTCATCGCCGTCCACCTGCCGGAGCGCGAGCTGCTGACCGGCGTCCTGTTCGAGTCGATCGGAGCAGGCGACGAGCACGATGACGAGGCCGGCCTGACGGTCCTCATGGCCCGGGCGATGACCGAGGGGACCCGGACCCACGACGCGGTCGCGCTCGTGGAGGCGGGCGAACGGCTCGGTGCCTCGATCCACGCCGAGGCCGGCTGGGACGCGCTGTCGGTCGGAGCCGACGTCCCCGCGGAGCGCCTCGGGCCGGCGCTCGATCTCGTCGCCGAGATCATGGCCGAGCCGATCTTCCCGGAGTCCGAGGTCGAGCGGCTCCGCGAGGAGCGTCTCAACGACATCCTCCAGGCAAGGGCGGACCCCCGGCGACGGGCCGAGGAGGGGTTCATCGAGACGATCTACGCCCCCGGGAGCCCGTACCGCCGGCCGGCATCCGGGACCCGGGAGACGGTCGAGCGCATCGACGCCGGGGCCGTCCGGGCGATGCACGCCCGGCGCTTCGATCCGAACCGGATGACCCTCATCGTCGGCGGTGACCTGACCGGGATCGACGTCGTCAGGCTGGCCCAGGCGAGGTTCGGCGGGTGGGCGCCGAGCCTGAGCTGCGAAGGCCCTCGCCAGGTCCCGGCCCGGCCCGCCGATCATCCGTGGCGCATCCGGATCCTGGATCGACCGGGCTCGGTCCAGACCGAGATCCGGATCGGCCACGTGGGGCTGAAGCGCCGGATCCCGGACTTCCACGCCCTCTCGGTGATGAGCGCGATCCTCGGCGGCCTGTTCAACTCACGCTTGAACCGGGTGCTCCGGGAGGACCGCGGCTACACCTACGGCGCGAGTGCCGGGTTCGAGCTCCGACGAGCCGCAGGTCCGTTCGCGGCGCGCGCCGCCGTGAACACCGACGTGACCGTGCCCGCGATCCGGGACATCCTCGCCGAGCTCGAGGGCATCGGCGAGCGGCCGGTGACCCAGGACGAGCTCCACGCGGCGCGCGACTTCCTCGTCGGCGTGTTCCCGCTGCGGTTCGAGACCCCCTCTGCCGTCGTCGGCGCGATCTCGAGCATCGTCATCCACGGCCTGCCGGACGACGAGCTGGCACGCTACCGTCCGGCCCTGGAGGCGGTATCCGCCGAGGACGTGACCGCGGCGGCGCGATCGCACGTCCATCCCGACGAGGCCTCGATCCTGCTCGTCGGCGACGCCTCCGCATTCCTGGCCGACCTCGAGGCGGCCGGGCTGGGCGCGGTCACGGTCGAGCGCGAAGCCGCGACCGGCGCGGCCTGAAACCTTCGCTCACCCGGCTGCCTCATCGGGGTAGCGGCGCCGCACGGACGGCGCCCGACAGAGAGGTCGACGTCCCATGACACAGCTCGTTCGAGCCAGCCGCCCCGTGGGGGTGGCCCTCGTGGCCCTGCTGCTCATCGCCGGCGCGGCATTCGCCGGCAACGCGATGCTCGGCCCCCGCGTGGCGGGGAGCGATGGTCCGCGGCTGAACGCTCCGGCCGGCCTCGAGTCGCCGGACGCGAGCCAGCTCGCGGAGCCCACCGAGGCCGCCGAGTCGGCCGAGCCCACCGAGGCCGCCGAGTCCGCGGAGCCTGCCCATTCCGCCGAGCCCGCCGAGTCGGCCGAGCCCGCCGAGTCGGCCGAGCCCGCCGAGTCGGCCGAGCCCGGCGACGACAACATCCAGCAGAGTGCCGAGCCCGGCGACGACAGCAGCGGCGCCGGCGACCAGAGCGGCCATGACGGGAGCGGCGACGGTCCGTCGGCCTCCCAGTCGACCGATGACGGCTCCGGGCACGACTGAGCGGCGCGGCCGGCAGTACCCCAGCCTTCGTGACCAAGGTCCCGTCATGGCAGCCTCAGCTCTCGGTCACGATGCACGCTGTGCCACCACCCGCCCCATCGCCGGTGTTCGATGACGGCGCGATCGTCCGCGCCGTCATCGCCGGCGACCGCGAGGCGTTCCGCGTGCTGGTCGACCGTGAGCTCCCCGGCGTCGTGCGGACCGCGGACCGGGTCCTGGGCGACGTCCACGAGGCCGAGGACGTCGCCCAGGAGACATTCGTGATCGCCTACCGATCGCTCGCCTCGTGGCGCGCGGACGGCCCGTTCGGGGCATGGCTCGCCCGGATCGCCGTCCGGCTGGCGGTTCGGCGGGCCTCGCGGCGACGGGTGCTGCCGTGGACCCAGCCCGGCCGCGTCGGTGACGACGACGAGCCGGCCCTGGCCATCCCGGCGCCCCACGCCGATCCGGCGCACCTCGCCGCGCGCAGCGAGCAGGCGCGCGATCTCCGGCGGGCCGTGGCCTCGCTCGACGAGCCGTATCGCGAGGTCGTCGCCCTCCGATTCTTCGCCGATCGCTCCCTCGACGAGATCGCGGTCATCACGGGTCGCCCGCTCGGAACGGTGAAGACCCACCTCCGGCGCGGCCTCATCCGCCTTCGCGGCGACCTCGATGCGGGAGGGCTTCCGTGACGGGCCCGCGGCGACGCTTCGATCCCGGCGAGGTGTCCGGCCCCGGCACCGACGCCGGTGACGCCGACATCGCGGAGGCGATGGCCGCCGCCCGAGCGCTCGAGTCCTCGATCCCGGCGAGCGATGCCGCCATGTCGCCTGACCTTGCCGAGCGGATCATGGTTGCGGTCCGCCGCGAGCCACCGCCGCGCGCCCTCGGTATCCTCGCGACGCTTCGGCGCCGGCCCAGCCCGGCCGGCCTCGCGGAGAGCCTCGGGCTCGCGTGGACGAGGGTCCTGACCGCTGGGTCCGTTGCGGTCCGAGCGTCGGCGCTCGCCTACGTGGCGCTCATCCTCGTCATCGGCGTCTCCCTCTCCGGGGTCGCGGCGTACACGGCCGCCGGCGCGCTCGGGCTGCTGACACCCCCGAGCCGCGGTCCGGATGCGACCCAGCTGGTGTCGAGCCCGCACCCGCTCCAGAGCCCCACGCCGGTCGAGGTCGAGAGCCCCGAGCCGAGCGATGGCGGCGAGGCCACGGAGACGCCGGGCCCCGCCGAGACCGCCGGCGGCGACCAGCACGACGGCGGTGGCTCGGGTGACGGCGCCGGCGCGACGCCGACCCATGGCGAGGACGGCGGCGGAGATTCCGGATCGGACGCCAGCCCCACGCCGTCGCCGTCCCGAACGCCTCGGCCGAGCGACACGCCGAAGCCCAGCTCCGACAGCTAGCTCGACGACGGCCGCCGGCGCAGCGGCTAGGCTGCGCGCGTGATCGCGGTCGTCGGACGGCTGGACAGTGGGCCCGCGGCGGAGATCGCCCGACGATCCACCGGCCGCGGCGCGGCGACGGAGCTCGTCGCCAAGGTCCGGGAGGGCCCCGAAGGAGACCGGCGGCTGCTCGAGCTGGCGGCCGCGAACGTCGGCCACGCCGCCACCCTCCGCTCCGGCACCGCGACGCTCGAGCCGGCCGACGTCCAGCTGGCCCTGCGCTATCTGCCGGACCTCCGGGTCGTCGTGGTGGCGAGCGACGCGGCGACGCTGGTGGCGACGGCGGCCGAGGCGGCCACGTGGTCCGGCGCCGCCCTCGTTGTCGTGGCGCAGGCCGAGCTCGAGATCGACCTGTCCGGGGCGATCGTCCTCGAGGGTCCCGCTGACGATCCGGACGGGGCGTTCGCCGGGCTGGTGGCGGCGCTCGCGGTTCGGCTCGATGCGGGCGAGGACCCGGCCGGGGCATGGCGTCACGTCAGCGCCGACCTCTCGGTCGACGAGGTCAGCCCGCCGGCGGCTCGGGGTCCGGCGGATCGGGATCCGGCTCGGGGTCCGGGTCGCCCAGGCTGAGCTGCCCGAGCACGGGCGGGCCCGCGGCGCGCGTGCGGCGCGATGGCGTCGGCGCGGTGGCGCCTGCCGCCTCGGCGTCGGCCTCGAGCCCGTCGAGCGGCGCAACGAGGCCGGGGTCGTCGTTGCGGACGTCATTGACCCGGCGGCTGACGCGATAGGCCTCCAGCCAGTCCTCGGCGGCGGGGACGAGCAGGCCCTTGAGCTCGGCGAGCGCCGGAGCCGTCGTCACCGTCGGGTCCAGCCACAGGTCCCAGGCGGATTCGGGCACGACGACCGGCATCCGGTCGTGGATCGGGCGCATGAGGTCGTTCGGCCCGGTGGTCACGATCGTGAACGACCGGATGACCTCGCCGGTGTCGTCGTCGTGCCAGCCCGCCCAGAGCCCGGCGAGGGCCATCGGTCGCCCATCGCGGCGGGCGACGGCGAACGGCTCGCGAACGGGCTTGCCGCGCGCGTCGGTCGAGCGGCGCCACTCGTAGAACGCGTCGACCGGGACGAGGCAGCGGCGTTTCTGGAACGCGTATCGGAACGCAGGGGTCCGATCGATCGACTCGGCCCGGGCGTTGAACATCCGGTTGCCGGTGGCCGGCGACTCGGACCAGTGGGGGATGAGACCCCAGCGGTACGCGGTCAGCGCCCGATGGTCCTCGCGCCGGACGATGACCGCGGCCGGATCGGTCGGGGCGACGTTGAACCGCCCACCCGGCCCGTCGACGAGGTCGTCGGCGTCGAAGATCCGGGCGAGCTCGGAGGTCGGTCGTTGCTGGGCGAAGCGTCCGCACATGCCGTCTCTAGTATCGTCGCGTCAATGCGGAACCCCGGTCCGTGCTGAATCTCGCCGCGTGCTGAACTCCGAGCTCGACGCCGCCCTGGGATCGACCGGGCCGCTGGCCGCCAACGTCGCCAGGGCGCTGCTGGATCGCGGCCGCGAGCTGCTCGATGCCGGCGAGCCGGCGGCGGCCGGGGCGCACTTCCAGCGCGTCATCGGCACCGCTGACGTCGGGCTCAGCGGCGAGGCCCTCCTCGGGCTCGGGGACGTCCTGTACCGGGTCGACCGGGACGACGAGGCGGTCGCGACCTGGGAGTCGGTCACGAAGCTGCCCGAGAACCCCGCCACGTACCGGGCCTGGCGCCAGCTCGCCGGCGCCCGGGTGCGGGCCGGTGACCTGCCCGGGGCGACGAAGGCCTACCGCGAGGCGGAGCGCCGCGCGCCAGCGGACGATCGCGCGGAGATCGCGAGCCGCCTCGGCTGGCTGGCCAAGGAGCAGGGCAACACCGGCGCGGCGAACCGCTACTTCGCCCGCAGCCGCGGCCAGGTCACGCTCGGGCTGGCGATGGCGACCCTCGTCGTGACGACGATCGTCTCGCTCGTCGCGATCGGCCAGCCGGACGAGTCGCTCTTCGATGCCCTCGCCCTGTTCCGGGCGGATGTCGTGCACGGCGAGCTCTACCGGCTGCTCACCGTGACTCTGCTGCACGCGAACTTCCTGCACCTCGCGTTCAACATGTATGCGCTCTACCTCATCGGCCCCGTCGTCGAGCAGATCTGGGGCAGTCGGGTCTTCGCCCTGTTCTACGTCCTCACGGCGATCGCAGCGTCGACGACGAGCATCGTGTTCTCCCCGGGTCCCGCCGTCGGCGCGTCGGGCGCGATCTTCGGCCTCGTCGGCGTCCTCATCGCCGGCACCCGTGTCCACCACCCGGTGCTTGACCGGCGGGCCCGCCAGATCGTCCCGCAGCTCGGCTTCCTCGTGATCGTCAACCTCGTGCTCGGCTTCTCCATCGGCGGCATCGACAACGCGGCCCACATCGGGGGCCTGATCTCGGGCCTCTGGCTCGGGCTCGTCGTGCCACCGGGCAAGGTCCCCACCCTCCGATCGGCGTGGCAGCACCCGGGCGGCGAAGCGGCGACCACGTCGCCGCTCGTCATCGGCGCCGGGATCCTCATGCTGGTCGCGGCGATCCTCGTCGGCCTCTCGCTGGCAGGCGTCCGACTCTAGGCAGCCCGCGGTGAGCGTGGCAACGAGATCCCGACCCGCGCTCCGTGCGGCTGGACGTTCGAGGCGTGCGCGTCGCCGCCGTGGGCGAGTGCGAGCTCGCGGACGATCGCGAGGCCAAGGCCGGAGCCGCCACCGACGCGCGCTGGATCGGCACGCCAGAAGCGCTCGAAGGCGCGCGCCTCCGTGCCGGGCGCGAAGCCGGGGCCGTCATCGACGACATCGATCGAGATGGCCGGATCCCCGGCGAGCGCCGCATCGGCCAGCTCGAGGCGGACGCTGCCGCCCTGGCCGACCGCGGTGACGGCATTGCTGACCAGGTTCGCGAGCATCCGCTCGAGCGCGACCCGGTCGGCCACGAGCCGGCCATCGAACCCGCCTGCGGGTGTCGCGAGCGTGAGCGTCGCACCCGCGCGGGCAGCCCGGTCGGCGAAGCGTTCGATCGTGGCCTGGACCAGGGACGTTGCGTCGAGGGCCTCCGGACGGAGCCCGCGGTCGCCGGCCCGGAGGCGCTCGAGGTCGCCGAGCTCGCCGATCAGGTGCTCCAGCCGCGCAGCCTCCTCCTCGATCGCGCGGGCGGCAGCGGTCGCCGCCTCGCCGGTCGCCGTCCCATCGCGAAGGGCCGTGGCGAACCCGGAGATGACGGTCAGCGGCGTCCGGAGGTCGTGGCGCAGGTTGGCGAGCAGCTCCGACTCCCGCCGCCGCGTCTCCTCGAGCTCGCCGGCCATCGCGTTGAACGTGCCCGTCACCTCGCGGACCTCCGCGGGTCCCTCGAGCGGCAAGGCTTGGTGGCCCGCCGAGGGCAGGCTCGCGGCCGCCGTGGCGAGCCGGCGGAGCGGCCGGGTCACGCTGCGTGACAGCAGCCACGCGAGCGGCGCCGTGATGAGGAGCGTGACGAGCAGCACGACCGGGATGGCCCGGCCGACGTCGGCGAGCGCCTGGCCCACGGAGCGGTCCTGGGTCACGAAGGCGAGGGCCTTCGGCGCCGCCGCCGCGGCGCGCCGGATCCCTGCGGCGACCCACAGGTAGGGCCTGCCGTCGATGTCGACCCGGCCGTGCGCCGTCTCGCCGGCCGAGAGCGCGCCCGGGAGGATCGGATCGCTGACCGGCAGGCCCGCGAGCGGTCGCAGCCGGCCGTCGACGGTGACCACCATGACGTCGATGCCTCGCGTGCCCGCCAGGTTGTCGCGGATGTCGGCGATCGTCCCGCGCAGGTCACCGCTCCCGATCGCCTGCCGGACCTGGGGCACGACGCTGCCGGCGACGTCCTCGAGGGCCGCCGTCGTCGCGTCGGCGTGCAGGCCCCGCAGCACGACGAACAGCGCGCCGCCGGCAGCGATGAGCACCACGATCGATACGGCGAGGAAAGCCGCGACGAGGCGGCTGCCGAGCGACCGGAGCATCAGGTCAGGCGCCGGCCGGGCGGCATCAGGCGCCGGCCGCGGGCGCCGGGCCGGGCACCAGCCGGTAGCCGTAGCCCCGGACCGTCTCGATCGACGGGCCGGTCCCGCCGAGCTGCTTGCGGACCTCGGCGACGTGGACGTCGACCGTCCGCGTCTCGCCCGGGAAGTCGGTGCCCCAGACGGTCTCGAGCAGGGCATCGCGCGTCAGGACGACACCCGGATCGCGGGCCAGGGCGGCGAGGAGGTCGAGCTCGCGCGGGCGCAGCACGAGACGGCGCTCGCCGATCGTCGCCACGCGGCGGCGCAGGTCGATCCTGAGGTCGCCGACCTCGATCGGACGGGTCGATCGGCGGTCGCCCTCGCTCCGCCGGAGGATCGCCTTCACGCGGGCGACGAGGGCCCGAGGGTTGAACGGCTTCGTCACGTAGTCGTCGGCGCCGAGCTCGAGCCCCACGATCGTGTCGATGTCGTCCGACCGGGCGGTCAGCATGACGACCGGCGTCTGGCCGCGGCGGCGGATCTCACGGCAGACCTCGAGGCCGTCGACCCTTGGCAGCATGAGGTCGAGGATCACGAGGTCCGGGTCGTGGCGGGCGTGCATCGCCAGGGCCGTCTCGCCATCTGCGGCCGCGATGACCGCGAAGCCCGACTGCTCGAGGTAGAGCCGGACGAGGTCGACGATGTTCCGCTCGTCGTCGACCACGAGGATCGTCTTCACGGCGGCGAGGATACCCGCCGACCCGGCCGGATCCGGGCCGCGATGTAAGGGCTCGGTAAGACCGCTACTGTCGCGTCCATGTTCGCCACGCTCCTCGGCGCGCTGCCCGCACCCGCGGTGGAGCGGGCCGTCGACGCCGTCGACGCCCTCGTTGCGAGGGTGGCTGCCCAGGAGGAAGCCGGCCTCGAGCCGCTGACCGACGGGCGCGGCGCCATCGAGGTGGTTCCCGATGGGCGCGACGACGTCGTCGAGCGGTGGCGAGGCACCGCGGCGCTGACGCAGCAGGCGGTCAAGCAGGTGCTCCGTGGGCCCTGGTCATCGATCGTCGGCTCCAGCGTGACGATGGCAGGCGCGGAGCGCGAGCGCGCCGTGCTGGCGCGGGCCGAGGCCGTTCGCGAGCAGGTCCTGGCGCTGGCGGATGCGGGCTGTCCGCTCGTCGAGATCGAGGAGACCGAAGCTCACCGGATCGGCCCGGACGACGGCGCGCGCCGCCTGTTCCGGGAGGCCCACATGCGACTGGCCCGCGACGTCCCCCGGGCCCACCTCTCGCTGTCGATCGTCGGCGGGTCGGCCTGGGAGGCGGGCGTCTCGACGATCCTGGACCCGCCGTACCAGTCGCTGGCGGTCGACCTGATCGCCGGCCCGGACAACTGGCGGCTCGTCGCCCAGGCGCCGGCGGACCGGGGGATCGTCGCCGGTGCGCTCGAGGCGCGGCCGGGCGTCTCGGAAGGCCCCGAGGTCCTCATCTGGGCCGCCCGCTATGCCGCATCCACGCAGGGTCGCGGCCTCGCCCGCGTGGGGCTCGGGACCGCTGGCAGCCTCGCGCACCTCCCGTGGGATCAGGCCGTCGCGCGGCTTCGGGTGCTCGGCGAGGCCGTCCGGATCGAGTCCCTGCCCGAGGACGAACGGGCCGCTGCGATCGATCCTCGCGCTGTCAGCCCCCGCGCCGGCGCGCTGGGGCACGTCCGACGACGACCCGACCGCTAGAGCGCGTCGAGCACGGCCTCCCGCCGCGTCGCGAGCTCGGCGTCGGTGATGAGGCCCTGGGCATGGAGCGCTTCCAGCTCGCGAAGGCGGTCCGCGGCCGGGCGCTCGACTGACGCCGGCGACGGCGAAGACGCCGACCGATCGGACCGCTGCGCCTCGAACGTCGCCGTGAGCACGGCTGGGCGGATGTTCCCGACGTACGCGGCCAGCAGCGCGATCCCGACCAGCACGGTCAGGAGGGCCAGCAGGAATCCGTCCGCCACGAACAGCAGGAAGAACAACCCGGCGAGCGTCACCATCACGCCGAACACGCCCGTGATGACTGGCCGTTCGCCCGGGGCCCACGCCTGCGACAGCAGTCGATAGCCGTGCTCCGCGAGACGACGACCCTCGGCCTCGAGGGCCCGCTCCGCATAGCCCTCGGCCCCACCCCGGTAGCCGCGCACGATCGTCGGCGGGCTCCCGGCGAGGGCCGCCGTGAGCGCGTCCTCCGTCGGCGGTGCCACCGAGGCCGCGCAGTCGTTGCAGACCGCACGGCGATCCGCGGCCAGGGAGTACGACTCGTCCTTCGCGATCGCCCGGCCGCAGCTGGCGCATTCGACCGCCGGCCTGGACGTCCTGATGCTGGTAGCCACGCGAGCCTCCACCGGGTTGCCCGGGACGCCTCGCCGAGTGTAGCCCCGGCCGTGGCGTCCGCCGGGGACCCAGGCGAAGGACGGGCCGCCGGAAGGGACCGAGCGCTACCCTTGTCCTCCAGCCCCGACGGACCTCGAGCCTGCAGGAGTCCCACCATCGTGAAGACCCGCTTCTGGCACGGCTTTGCCGACATGCACGTCGTCGCCGAGCACGAGATCGTCATGGTCTCCGGCGACGGGGCGATCCTGACCGACGCGAACGGGCGCGAGTACATCGACGCGACCGCGGCGCTGTGGTTCTGCAACGTCGGGTATGGCCGGCGCGAGATCGCCGACGCCGTCGCCGAGCAGCTCGCGACCCTGAACGCCTACTCCTCGTTCGGGGCCTACACGACCGACGCGAGCATCAAGATCGCGGATCGCCTGGCGAGCCTGGCGCCGAAGGCCCTCGAGGACCCGGTGGTGTTCCTCGGCTCCGGCGGCTCGGACGCGATCGACACCGCGGCGAAGCTCGCCCGCCGCTACTGGGACGTCATGGACAGGCCCGAGAAGCGGGTCATCGTGTCGCGCGAGCACAGCTATCACGGGATGCACGTCATGGGCACGGCCCTGGTCGGCATCCCGGCGATGAAATCCGGCTACGGCGCGCCCTTCGTCGGCGACGTGGCCCAGGTCCCGGCGATGGACGTCGAGGCCGTCGCGCGGCTGTTCGAGGAGCGGGGGAGCGAGATCGCCGCGTTCGTCGGCGAGCCGGTCATCGGCGCGGGTGGGGTCATCCCGCCCACGGACGGCTACTGGCCGGCGATCAGCAGGCTCTGCCGCGAGCACGACGTCCTGCTCGTCGCCGACGAGGTCATCACCGGCTTCGGGCGGATGGGGGAGATGTTCGGGACGACCCGCTTCGGCATCGAGCCCGACATGATCACGTTCGCCAAGGGCGTCACCTCGGGCTACGTGCCGCTGGGTGGGGTCCTCGTCGGCAAGCGGGTCCGCACGCCGTTCTGGGACGACCCCGTGCCGGGCGCCGTCTTCCGCCACGGCTACACGTACCAGGGCCACTCCGGCGCGGCCGCCGCGGCGATGGCGAACCTCGACATCATCGAGCGCGAGGACCTGGTCGGGCGGGTGCGCCGCCTCGAGCCGATCCTCGACGCGTCCGTGCGGCGGCTCGCCGCCGTGCCGAGCGTTGGCGAGATCCGGACCATCGGCCTCACGGCCGCGGTGGCGATCAAGCCGGAGGTCCTGGCCGCGGACCCGACGACGCCGGACAAGGTCGTCGCGGCTGCGCTGCGGCACGGCGTCGCGAGCCGGGTCCTGCGCGGACACGCGATCCACATCTCGCCGCCGTTCGTCATCACCGAGGCCCAGATCGACGCGATGGTCGACGGCATCGGCAACGCCATCGAGGATGTCGCCGGAGCGACTGTCCCGGCCTGATCGTCGTCGCCGCCTGAGCGCGCTCGGCGGACCGCTGCGTGCGATGCCGTTGGACGTGTTCGTAATGTCCGCGTAAGCCGCGATCGGTACGGTAGAGTGCCCCACAGGACCCTGCTCGCAATGGGTGGCTCGTCCGGCAGACGGCAGTCGAGGAGGAGAGACATGGCTTTCAGATTCCGGCGGCGGACCGCCCTCACCGTCGCCCTGACCACGAGCCTGCTCCTGGCCTTCGTGGTCGTGAGTCCCGCCGCGGCCATCCGCTACGGCGACAACGACGGCAACGCCCACCCGTGGGTCGGCCTCATGGTCGCCCAGAACGCGGCCGGCAACCCGCTCTGGCGATGCAGCGGCACGCTCCTGTCGCCGACGGTCTTCCTGACCGCCGGTCACTGCGTCGAGCCGAGCGGCGACGTCACCCAGAACCCGACCCACGTCGAGGTCTGGTTCGGCTCGCACATCGTGACCGACACGAGCTATCCCGCTGTCGGCGCGAACCACTGCGCCGGGATCGCGGGCTATCCCTGCCAGGGCGATGCTGGCGGCGTGCCGGTCGAGAATCCCAACTGGGACGCGTCGCACTTCTGGCTCCACGATGACGGCCTCGTCATCTTCGACGACCCGTACTGGGGCACGACGACCTACGGCCAGCTGCCGTCGGCGAACCAGCTCGACTCGCTCCGGGTCGGCCACGGCACGTGGTTCACCGCGGTCGGCTACGGCCTCCAGGCCGCGTTCCCGGACGCCGCCGGGTGGAAGGACCAGGCGCTGAAGGATCGCAAGATCGGCCATCCCTGGCTCTACCAGATCAACAGCAACCTCGCCTCAGGCGGGACCGACCTGATCCTGTCGGACAACGCCAGCAGCGGCGGGACGTGCTTCGGGGACTCGGGTGGCCCGAACTTCCTCGGCAACTCGCTCGTCATCGCCGGGGTGAACTCGTTCGTCTACAACTCGCAGTGCGCCGGGTTCAGCGGGGCCTACCGCCTCGATCACCAGGCCGACCTCGACTGGATCAACGGCTACCTCGAGTAGCGCCCGACCGATCCACCGGGACTGAAGCCCCGGCCTCGTGGCCGGGGCTTCGTCGTGTTCGGTGCCCGATCCGCCTGTCCCCGAACCGGCCCGCGGCCCGGATCATCAGCCGGCCCGTGTAGAGTCCGGCCATGACCGACGCCCCCGACGCCCGCGCCGACCACCCCAGCCTCGACTCGGCCGAGGCGATCCAGGCCGCCTTCCGCGAGCGCGGCTACATCGCCGACCGGTCGCTCGCCACCGTCGTGTTCCTGGCCCTGGAGCTCGGCCGGCCGCTGCTCCTCGAGGGCGAGGCGGGCGTCGGCAAGACCGAGCTGGCGAAGGTCCTCGCGGCGAGCCTGGGGACGCGGCTCATCCGGCTGCAGTGCTACGAGGGCCTCGACGTCAACACCGCGGTCTACGAGTGGAACTATCCCCGCCAGATGCTCGAGATCCGGCTGCTCGAGGCGCGCGGGGCGGCCGACCACGCCACGGCCCACGACATCTTCGGCCCCGAGTTCCTGATCAAGCGCCCGCTCCTCCAGGCCCTCGAGTCGGACGACGGCGTCGCGCCCGTGCTCCTCATCGACGAGATCGACCGGGCCGACGAGGAGTTCGAGGCCTACCTCCTGGAGCTCCTGTCCGACTTCCAGGTCACCGTCCCGGAGATCGGCACGATCCGGGCCGCGAGCCCGCCACGGGCGATCCTGACGTCGAATCGGACCCGCGAGGTCCACGACGCCCTGAAGCGCCGCTGCCTGTATCACTGGATCGACTATCCGACCGAGGCCAAGGAGTTCGAGATCGTCCTCGCCCGCCTGCCGGGTGCCCCCGAGGCGCTGGCGCGACGGGTGGTCGGCGCGGTCCACCGCCTCCGCGGGCTCGAGCTGACGAAGGTTCCCGGGATCGCCGAGACGCTCGATTGGACGGCGGCGCTGCTGGCGCTCGGCGCGAACGACCTGACCGCCGAGCTCCTCGAGGAGACGATGGGCGTCGTCCTCAAGTACGAGGAGGACATCCGCAGCCTGCGCGGCCCGCGGATGCGGGAGCTGCTCGGCGAGGCGCCGGCACCGGCGGGCTGACGCCGTGACGTCATCCGGCGCGGCACCACGCAGTCCGGCCCAGCCCCGGTGGCCGGCGGGCCGCCGCCTCCTCGGCCGGGCCGTGGGATTCGGGCGTGCGCTCCGAACCGCCGGGCTCGGGGTCGACGTCGGGGCCGCGGTCGACTTCGCCCGCACGCTCGAGCTCGTCGACCTCGCCGATCGAGCCCAGGTCCACGCCGCGGGCGCAGCCGTGTTCGTCCGCCGCAAGGACGACCTCGAGGTCTACGACGCGGTCTTCCAGCGCTACTGGCGGCCAGGTGCCGTCCTCGGCCCGGGCGAGGGCGAGGAGCCGCTCGGGCTCGTGCCGCCCGAAGAGGGCGAGCCGGGGCTCGACGCGCTGCTGCCCGGCGACGAGCGACGCTCGATGCCAGACGACCAGCGCGGGATGCCCGTCCCGGCCGAGGGCTCGTCGGCCGAGGAGGCCGGTGACGCCGACGCCCAGGTCATGGCGCCCGACGCCTACAGCCACCTCGAGGCGCTGCGCCACAAGGACTTCGACCGGATGACGCCGGCGGAGCTCCGCGATGCGGAGCGCCTCGTGGACCTCCTGACGCCGCGCCTGGAGCGGCGGCGGACCCGCCGCTACGAGCTGCATCCACACGGCCGCCGGCTCGCGCCGCGGGCGATGTTCCGCAAGAACCTCGCGACCGGGGGCGAGATCCTGGAGTGGGTCTGGCGGCGCCCGACCGAGCGCCCCCGCCCGCTGACCGTCATCTGCGACATCTCCGGGTCGATGGAGCGCCACTCCCGCCTGCTCCTGCGGTTCGTGCAGGCCCTGTCGGCCTCGTCGGCCGTCCGGACGGAGTCGTTCGTGTTCGGGACCCGACTCACCCGCGTGACGCGCCTGCTCCGCGATCGGGACCGCGACCGCGCGCTGAAGCGCGTCTCGGAGGCGGTCACGGACTGGGCGGGCGGCACCCGGATCGGGGAGTCGTTCCGGGAGTTCAACCTGCGCTGGTCGCGGCGGAGCCTTCGCTCGAGCGCGGTGGTCATCATCGTGTCCGATGGCTGGGACCGCGGCGATCCGGCGCTCGTCGCCGTGGAGACCGCCCGCCTGCGACGGAGCTGCCACCGGCTGGTGTGGCTCAACCCGCTGGCCGGGACGCCGGGCTACCAGCCCCTCGCCGCCGGCATGCGGGCCGCCCTGCCGTACGTCGACGACTTCCTCGCGGCCGGCACGATCGCCAGTCTCGAGCGACTCGGCCAGGTCCTTGCCGGCGCCCGGGCCGGCGACATCCGGCGGGGGAGCGAGGCGGCGGCCCATGCCCCGGCCGTGCCGGGCGACGCCTCGCCGAGCCTTGGTGGCGCGGGGGCCGCGCGACTCGCGGCGCAGCCACTGGCGCAGCCGCCGGATCCCACGTCCGCGACGCGCCTGACCTGACCCGCCGTGCGCGAGCTGCTCGAGACCTACGACGCGTGGCGGTCCGAGGACCTCGGCGTCGGGCGTGCCGTCGTGGTCCGGACGTTCGGATCGGCGCCGCGGGCCGAGGGCGCGGTCCTCCTCGTGGCCGAGGACGGCCGCATGATCGGCTCGGTGAGCGGCGGCTGCGTCGAGGCTGCGGCCGCCGAGGAGGTCCTCCGGGCCCGGGCCACCGGCCACGCCCGCGTGATTCGCTACGGGATCTCGGACGAGCAGGCGTGGGACGTCGGGCTCGCCTGCGGTGGCACGATCGACGTGCTCGTCGAGCCCGACGTGGCGCCGGGCGTGGTCGCCGCGGCCCGCGCCGCGAGTGCAGTTGCCGCGACGATCCTGCCGGCGCCCGTGCCGCCCGCGGAGCTCGGCCCGTTCGCGGCCGGCGACGGAGAGCCGCCGAGGCCGCCGATCATCCTCGTCGCCGACGCCGGGCCCGCGCGCGAGGCTGCCCGTCTCGCCGGGGACCGGGCGGGCGTTCCGCCGGCCGTCGCGGCCGCCGCTCGCGACGCGCTCGCGTCCGGCCGGTCAAGCCTGCTCGCAGCGGAGCGTCGGACGTGGTTCGTGGAGGCCTTCGCCGTCCCGCCGCGGCTCGTCGTCGTCGGCGCGACGGAGGTGGCCCGCCATCTCGTCGGCTTCGCCCGGAGCGTCGGCTATGGGACGGTCGTCGTCGATCCGCGCGCCGCGTTCGCCACGCCGGCGCGATTCCCCGACGTGGATCGGCTGCTCGTCGCCTGGCCCGACGAGGCCTTCGACCGGCTCGCGCTCGGACCGGACGATGCCGTGGCGGTCCTGTCGCACGACCCCAAGATCGACGAGCCCGCGATCCTCGAGGCCTGCCGCCGTGGCGCGCGGTACGTCGGGGCGGTCGGGTCACGACGGAGCCAGGCGGCGCGCCGGGAGCGGCTCCTCGCCGCCGGGTTGCGGGCCGAGGAGCTCGACCGGCTCCGCGGTCCGATCGGCCTCGACCTCGGTGGCCGGGAGCCTGCCGAGACGGCCCTCGCGATCGTGGCGGAGCTCGTCGCCGCCCGCCGTGGCGGAACCGGCGCGCCACTCCGCGACGGGCGCGGGCGAATCACCCCGGACCGCGGCTGAGCGACGCCGGCGGCCAGCGGAGCGATGCAGAGATCGACGGTCCGCGCGGTCGTCCTCGCGGCGGGGGCCGGGTGGCGGTTCGGCGGCGGCAAGGTCCTCGCGGCGCTCGAGGACCGGCCGCTGCTCCAGCACGTCCTGGACGCGCTCGCCGAGGCCGGCATCGACGACCCGTTCGTCGTGCTCGGCCGAGACGCCGGGGCAGTGCGAGCCGCCCTCCGCTGGCGCCGGGCCACGATCGTCACCAACCCCGAGCCCGAGCTCGGCCTGGCCAGCTCGCTGCAGGTCGGCTGGCGATCGGCTCTCGATGCCGGTGCCGCCGCTGTCCTCGTCGCCCTCGCCGACCAGCCGCGCCTCAGCCCGGCGGTCGTGACCGCGCTCCTGGAGCCCGAGCTCGATCCGGCGCACCCGATCGTTGCCCCGCGGTACGTGGGCGGCGGTGGCCGCAACCCCGTCCGCATCGAGGCGACCGGCGACGCCCTCGTTCGCGGCCTCCTGGGAGATCGCGGCCTGGGTCCGCTGATCGCGGCTCGTCCGGACCTCGTTCGATCGATCGACGTGCCCGGCTCGAACCCCGACGTCGACCGGCCCGAGGACCTGCGAGCGATCGCCCGTCCCGGCGACCCCGCCTAGACTCGGCGGGTGGAGCTCAGCGGCAGCCGGACGATCGATGCGCCGCGGGCCGCCACCTGGGCCGCGCTGACGGACGTCGATGCGCTCGCGACGTGCGGGCCGCCCAACGCGGCCATCGAGCGGCTGGACGACCGGCGCGCCCGGCTTCGGCTGAGCGTCGGCTCCGGGTTCTTCGCCACGACGGTGAGCATCGCCCTGGAGCTCGGTGAGATCGTCGCGCCCGATCGCGTGCGCGTCACGGCGCATGGCCAGGCCTCGGGCACACGGGTCGAGGGCGATGGCTCCCTCGAGCTGCATGGCCCGCCCGAGGGGCCGACGACGCTCGCGTGGACGGTCGATCTCGCGGTCTCCGGCGCGCTCGCCGGGATGGCGTCGCGGCTCATCGAGTCCGAGGCCGCCCGCCGCCTCGACGACGCCGTCGACTGCATCCGGGCGCTTGCCCTCGACCGGGCCGCCAGCTGACGCGCCACGGATGGAGCGACTCCATCGCGCCGTCGGTCCGCTCGCGACCAACGTCCACGTCCTCGCCGACGAGTCGTCCCGCGAGGCCGTCGCGATCGATACCGCGATCCCGTCGCTCGCCTGGATCGCCGGCGAGCTCGACGCCCGCGGCTGGACCCTCCGGCTGATCATCTCCACGCACGGCCACTGGGACCACGTCGGCGACAACGCCAGCGTCGCCGAGCACACCGGCGCGCAGATCGCGGTCCACCCCCTCGACGCCGACCGGCTCGCCGACCCGCACCCGCTGTGGGCACCGTTCGAGATCCCGCCATCGGTCCCGGCGGTGGACCTCGCCGAGGGCGGCGAGATCCGGTTCGGCCGCCTGCGGCTGACCGTCCTCCACACGCCCGGTCACACCGCGGGCTCGGTGTCGCTGTTCGCACCCGAGGACGGCTTGCTCTTCAGCGGCGACACGCTCTTCGCGGGATCGTTCGGCCGGGTCGACCTCCCGGGGGGCGACCCGGCGGCCATGGTCGAGTCGCTCGATCGGCTCCGCTCGCTGGAGGACGCCGTGGCGGTCCTGCCCGGCCACGGCCCGGCGACGACGATCGGGCGGGAGCGGCCATGGCTCGAGTGGGTCGCGCGGGAGCGCCGGCTGCCCCTCTGACGCCGGTTGCCCCTCCGATCCCGGCTGTGGGTCCGGGGCTACGGCGAGGCGGTGTACCGGGCGATGAGCGCGAGGTCCGCCGGCGGCAGGGCGATCTCGGCATCGTGCAGGGCGCGGACGGCGGTGCAGGCCTCCTCGTCGGTTCGGGTCGCGCCGCTCGACAGGTCGCTGAGCACGGCATTCACGTCGTCGCCGATCGTGGCGAAGATCGAATCGATCGCGGGTTGGGCCTGGTCGGCGGTCACCGTCCACTGGGCGGGAGCGCCGGCCGCCGAGGACTCGATCGCCCGGACCTGGGTTTCGATATGGGCTGTCAGCTCGTCCTGGGTCAGCTGGGCCCACATCCCGTCGCTGAGCGCGAAGGTCGCGCTGGTCGAGCTGAACTCGCTTCTTGCCGCCTCGGCGCACGTCGAGGTGTCCGCGCGGTCGAACATCCAGGTGAGAGCCTGGAGCTCGCCGATGAGCGGACCGTCCTCGAGCCGCGACAGGCCGTCGACGAGCCGCTGCTGGTAGCGGTCCTCGTAGTCCTTCGTCGACAGCTTGTCGGCGTCCGGGCCGAGGGCCGCGTTCAGGCGCTGCTCGAAGCCGTCGCGGGTCGACTGCGGGAGCTTCTCGAACGGCCCGCCGAAGAGCGAGCCCAGGACCTGGCCGCCGACGCCGACGACCGCGAAGCCGAGCAGGAGCTTGCCGCCGATCCCGATCAGGACGGCGAAGGCCGCAGCGATCCCGGCGAGGAGCCCGGTCCGTCGTGGTTTCGCGGCTGGCCGCGGGGGAGCCGCCCAACCGATGGGGCCGTCCGGCGGCAGGGCCCCGCCGATCGGCGCGCCCGGAGCCGGTGGCGCGGGGGGCGGAGGGGCGGGCTCCGCGGAGGGATCGACCGGAGCGGTGCCCATCGCCCGCATCCGGGCCAGGATGTCCTCCATCGAGGCGTCCGGCGCGAGCGGGCTCCCGCCGGCCGGTGCGCCCGCCTCCGAGGACGGATCGGGTCCCGGCAGCGCGCCGGGCTCGGGCAGCTGGCCGCTCATGGCCGAATCCCTCCGTGGGCCGATCTCCCCGTCGGCTGGAGGCATCGTGAGCCACCCGGCCGCCAGGAACAAGCCGCTGCCGGACTCACCAGGGATCGAGCGGCAGGTCCGTCCGTCCGTACTTGAGGTCCATGCTCCGTTCCACGTTCTTGATCATCGCCGACCACTTCCGTCGCGCCGCCTTGCGGGCGACGGGATTGGCCGCGAGCTCCGTCCGGCGCGCCTCGCGCTCCAGCTTCCGGTAGGCCGCGAGGCGCTCCGCGGACAGCCGGCCCTCGCCGATCGCGGCGCGGACCGCGCAGCCCGGCTCGCCGTCGTGCCGGCAGTCGCCGAAGCGGCACGTCCGCGCGACCGCCTCGAGATCGTCGAACGTCTCGGCCAGGCCGTCGCCGTCCACGAGCGCGAGCTCGCGCAGGCCCGGCGTGTCGATGCAGATCCCATCCCCGAGCCGGACCAGCTGGCGCCGGGTGGTCGTGTGGCGGCCGCGCGCGTCGTCCTCGCGAATCGCCGCGGTCACCAGGAGCGGCTCGCCGGCGAGCGCGTTGACGAGGCTGGACTTGCCGACGCCTGACGAGCCGAGGAAGACGACCGTGCGGCCCGGGCCGAGATGCCGCCGCACCGCGTCGAGTCCCTCGCCGCTGACGGCCGAGACCGCGACCACCTCGGTGCCCGGGGCGGTGGCCTCGGCCGCAAGGCGCATGCCGTCGAGGTCGTCGACGAGATCCGCCTTCGAGAGCAGGACGACGGGGGTCGCGCCGGATTCCCACGCGACAGCGAGGTAGCGCTCGAGGCGCCGGAGGTTGAAGTCGCGGTTGAGCGACATCACGAGGAACGCCACGTCGACGTTCGCCGCGAGGACCTGCGTCGGCCGGGCGTGGTCGCTCGGGGCGCGGCGGACGATCGCCGAGGCCCGCGGCAGGACCGCGTGGACGACCGGGCCGTCGGCGGGATGGCCCGCGACGGCGACCCAGTCGCCCACCGCCGGCAGCCGGACCTCGGGATCGAGATCGGCCTCGTGCCGCAGGCGGCCGGCGAGGGTCGCCACGGTCTCGCCATCGGCGGTCGCGACGTGGACCACGCCGCGCTCCTCGACGACGACGCGGCCCGGCTGGTGGCCGGCATCGGCGTGCGGCTGGAAGGCCACGGCCAGCGCCTCGCTCCAGCCGAACGTCGCGAGGGCTGGCGGGACGGCGTTCACGACGCCACCTCGCCGTCCGCGGCCTCGTGCGGCAGGCGCGGTCCGGCGCTGCCCGGCTCGAACGGCCCGAGCTCATACGTGTAGCTCACCGACACGACCCGGTAGCCCATGCTCTCGTAGAGGGCCTGGGCCTGGTTGGGGTTCTGGCTGTCGACGCCGAGCCCCGCCCGGACCGCGCCCGCGTCGCGGACGGCCCGGAGGCTGGCCGCGAGCAGCGCCCGGGCCAGGCCGCGCCGCCGGAACTCGGGCTGGACGGAGATCGCCTCGGTGAAGCCGATCCGGCTCCCGTCGGCCTCGGCCTCGCCCATGAAGTTGAGGATCTGGCCGGCGATGTCGTCGCCGTGGAACGCGACCCGCCACAGCGGCGGATCGAAGGCCGGGTTCGTGAGCCAGGCCTGGAAGCGGCGCTCGGAGGGCGCTTCCTGGCCCCAGCTGCCGGCGAAGCCACGGGCATCGGCGTCCCAGACCCGGCGATGCATCGCCCGGTCGTCGGCGGCGATCGGCCGGATCTCGAAGCCGTCGGGCAGCGAGATCCCGGGGATGTTCTCGAGGTCGGGCCGGATGAGCTGGGCGCTGGCCCGGACGCGCCGGAAGCCGGCCGCCTCGAGGGCAGCCTGCTGTGCCGTGTCGCGACCGGTCGCCCAGATCCGGACGACGCTCGACGCCGTGCGGCCGCGGGTCTCCACGAGCGTCCGGGTCCGGCTGATCGCATGCTCGACGAGCCGTGCCTCGATGCCGCGTCCGACGAGCGCGGGGTCGACGTTGAGCACCCCGCCGATCTCGCCGCCCTCGCCGGTGGCGAGGTCCTCCCAGCTGATCCGGCCGTAGCCGACGACGCGGCCATCGTGCTCGGCGAGCGCACAGTCGAGGGTCAGGGCGTCCTGGTCGAAGCCGATGTAGTAGCCATCCATGTCGGCGACCGTGCCGAGCTCCGGGTCGCCGTTCGCCGCGCGGACGAGGTTGGCCACGCGGTTCATCTCGGGGTGGTCCTGCGGCCCGCGATAGGGCCGGAGGGTGATCCGGTCGGCGAGCGAGGTCGCGTCGCCGACCGGGTTCGTGCTGCGGGTCGTCGTCATCACCCGACTCGCTTGAGCTTGCCGGTGCGCTTGGCGTAGCGCTCCGCGCGACCGAAGGCCCACAGGCCGACGGGGATGAAGACGATGCCCATGACGATGAGCGGCCAGATGTCGTCGACGACGGCCGTCAGCGGCGCGCCCTCGATGAGGCCCTTCCGGACCCCGTCGATGGCGTACGTCGCCGGCGAGACCTTCGAGATCGCCTGCATCCAGCCCGGCAGGATCGTGACCGGGTAGTAGACCCCGGACACCAGCAGCAGGACCGACTGCAGGACGAACGTCATCTGGGCGCCGCGCTCGACGTACAGCAACGGCAGGATGGCCGCGATCATCGCGATCCCGACGAAGCTGAACGAGCCGAGCAGCATGAACGCCACGACCGTGACGGGGTTCGCCGCGGTGACGGCCAGGTTCGGGAAGAACAGGACCATCGCGACGAGGATCGCGGCCGTGTGGACGAGGCCGTAGAGCATCGCGTAGGCGACCGAGCCCAGGAGGTGCGTCGACCTCCGGACGGGCGCCATCATCGTGTACTCGAGCGTCCCCTCCCAGCGCTCGACCGCGATCGTCTCGGCGATCCAGCTGAAGACCACCGACAGGTAGTTCCAGAAGATCGCCCCGACCATCAGGGTCAGGAGGAGTCGGGGATCGCCGGCCTGCGCGCCGATGAACGAGATCGACAGCGCGCCGGCAGCCGAGTACACGAGGAACGCGACCTCCCAGCCCCAGTACCGGCGGCTGAGGAAGAAGTTCCGTTCCATGAAGGCGTACGAGGCCTTCAACTCGTGGGTCAGGAGCGCCATTGGAGTTGGCCGTGCCTTTCGGAGCCCCGTCCGGGCCCTAGCGGGACCGGACGGGGGTGAGGGGCTGCTCCGCCGCGAGCCTTCGGCCGAGCTCGATCATCGAGCGGCCGACGGACTGGCGGAGCGTGGTACGGGGGCGTCGCCGGGCCGATCGGCCGAGGCGCGCCTCCGCGGCGTCGCGGTGGTCACGAGCGATGCGCTCGTTGGCCAGCCGGAGCCGCAGATCAGCGGCGGGGTGCATCGTGCTGTCCTTTCTTGGGGTGTCCGCGACCGGCTCATTCGTCGTTGTCGTCGGTGCCGTCCTCTTCCTCGACGTCCTCGTCGAGGGAGCGGCCGGTGTAGGTCATGAACACCTCGTGGAGCGTCGGGGCCTTGCCCTGGCTCGCCACGAGGGCCTTCAGGCCCGTCGGGCTGTCCTGGACGACGGCCCGACCGTCGTTGAGGACCGTGATCTGCTCGCAGAGCCGATCGGCCTCGTCGAGGTCGTGGGTCGTCAGGACGATCGATGCGTCGTGGCTTTCCCGGATCTCCTCGATGAAGGTCTGGACGTCGAGCTTCGACCGTGGGTCGAGGCCCGTCGTCGGCTCGTCGAGGAGGAGCAGGGCCGGGCTCGTCAGCAGGGCTCGCGCGATGGCGACCTTCTGCTGCATCCCTCGGCTCATCTGCTCCACGGGCCGGCCGAGCCGCTTCCGGGCGATGCCCAGCCGCTCGCAGATGACCACCGTCTCGCGGCGGGCCTGGCCGGCATCGATGCCGTACAGGCGGGCGGCGAACAGGAGGTTCTCCATCGGGCTGAGCTTCTTGAAGAAGGCGGCATCCACGCTCACTCGGTTGATGAGCCGCTTGACGGCCATCTCCTCGCGAGCGATGTCGTGGCCGAACACCTCGACTCGACCCTCGTCGAGCGTGAGGAGGCCGGACACGAGCCGGATGAGCGTCGACTTGCCGGAGCCGTTGGCGCCGAGGATCCCGACGGTCCCGCCGCGCTCCAGGCGGAGCGAGACGTTCGCGATCGCGACGACGGGCCGCTTCCTGCGGCCG
>JACQEG010000148.1 GCA_016200665.1 Chloroflexota bacterium
GCGGGCGCGAACGGCGGTGGGTGGACGCCCGATCCCGCTGCTCGAGCAGAATCGAGCTCGCTGGGACCAGCTGCTCATCCATCGGGGCCTCGTCGCGCTCGGCCGGGCAGAGGCCCTCGGCGGCGCGATCGGGCCGTACGCGCTCCAGGCGGCGATCGCCGCGTGCCACGCGCGGGCGCGATCGGCCGACGAGACGGACTGGCCGCGGATCGTCGCGCTGTACGACGCCCTTGCCCAGCTCATGCCCTCGCCGATCGTCGAGCTCAATCGTGCCGTCGCGGTCGGGATGGCCTATGGGCCGGCCGCGGGTCTGGAGCTGGCGGATGCCCTGCTCGACGAGCCGGCGCTTGGCGCCTATCACCTCCTGCCTGCCGTCCGAGGCGACCTCCTCGCCCGGCTCGACCGGAACGAGGAGGCGGCCGAGGCGTTCGCGCTCGCCGCAACGATGACCCGCAACCTGCCCGAGCGCTCACTGCTCCTGGACCGGGCCGCGGAGGCCACCCGGCGCAGCGTCGGCTCGTCGCGCCCGACGTGACGCGGCTCGGGCGAGGCGAGGCCTACGCGGCGCTCGCCGCGATGTGCTTCGGCTCGGCCTACGTGGCCACGGCCTTCGCGCTCCGGACCTTCGAGCCACTGCCGGCGGCCGTCGATCGAAGCGTGCTGGCTGCGCTGGCGCTCGCCGTCGTCGTGCTGCTCCAGCGCAGTGGTGGACGGCCCGCCATGCCGCCGCCCGACCGTCCTCGGCTCGCCGTGCGCGCGGCGCACCTCCTCGTGCTCGGCGCGCTCGGCGGCGCGATCTTCCTCACCGGGATGAACCTCGCGGTGGCCGGGGTCGGCCCGACGATCGCCTCGTTCGTCGCGGGCCTCTATGCGGTGCTGGCCGCCGCATTCGCCCCGTTCCTGCTGCGGGAGCCGCTCCGGCGCCGGACCCTCATCGGGTTCGTCACGGCGCTGCTTGGCACGGCGCTGCTGGCCGAGCTCCACCTCGGCGATGCGACGGCGGCCGGGATCGGCTGGGGGCTCGTGGCCGCCGTGTCGTTCGCGCTCTTCCTCGTCCTGTCCCGCAAGTGGGGCCGGGCGGATGGGCTCGACGGCATCCGGATCGCGCTCGCGGCGATGGCCGTCGCGACGGTCGCCCTCGCGCTCCTGGTCCTCGCCGTTGAACCGGCATCCCTCGCGCTGCCGCCACTCTCGATGGAGGCGGTTGGAGCGATGGGCTGGCTGGCGTTCGCCGGGGCGGCCGGCCAGGCCCTCGGGGCGGCAAGCATGCGGCTCGTTCCGGCGTCGCGGTCGGCGGCGTTCCTGCTGCTCAACCCGATCACGGCCGCGATCCTCGCGTTCCTGCTGCTGGGCTCCGTGCCCTCGCCGATCCAGCTGATCGGCGCGGGGCTCGTCCTCGCCGGGATCGCGACGGCCACCATCTCGTCCAGCGCCGCCGGCCCGGGGGACCGGCCGGCAGCGCCTCAGGATCCGAGGGTGATCGTGCCCGCGGCCTGATCGACGACGATGGGGATCGCCGCGAGGGGTCGCCGCGCGGGTCCCTGGAGGACCGCAGCGCCGTGCGACGGGTCGAAGGCCGCCTCGTGGCACGGGCACAGGAGCACGCCGTCCGGGGCGTCCCACTCGACCGTGCAGCCCGCGTGGGTGCAGACCGTGTCGTAGGCGACGAACGAGCCGTCAGACAGCTGGACGACGATCGCCGGGTCGCCGCGGGGCAGGGGAGCCGGGGCATTGAGCGGCACCGTGAACGCGGCGGCACCGCCGCCCTGCTGGACGTCCGCCAGCGTCGCGACAACCGTCCGTCCGGCGGCAGGGGCGGGTCTGGAACCGGCCGCGCCGAGTGACGCACCAGGTGACGCGGCGGGCGGCGCGGACGACTGCGCGGCCAGGGGCGCGGATGACGGCGTCGGCGTCGGGGGTGGCGGCTCGGTGAAGATGCCCAGCGCCCGAAGCGGCCAGGCAAGCGAGGTCGCGATGGCCGCCAACCCGGCGAGGAGGCCGGTCTGGAGCAGCAGGCGTCGCTGTGGCGAGACGACGACATCGGCCTGTCCGGTGGCCGGCTGGCGGACGCTCGGCATCGGCATCGACGACCGTCGCCCGCCGGACGGCGGGCCGTAGCCCAGCCTGGCGCGACGGTTTGCCCGCCTTCCCGCGGCGCGAAGCGTGGCTGGCGACGGTGCCGCCTCGTGAAGGAAGAGATCTCGGATCCGAGCCGCGACGAGCAGGTCGCCGTGTCCGGCGATCGCGAGGGTGATCCAGCCCAGCGCGTAGGGCAGGTCGGCCCCGAGGTAGAACGGGTGCGTCGACCACGACGCGGTCAGGAAGAACAGCAGCGACAGCAGCGCCCCGCCGACGGCCGCGACCCGGAACGCGATGCCCGTGAGGGCCCCGATTCCGATGCCGATCTCGGCGATGGCGATGAGCAGTCCGATGGGCTCGGCCAGGGGCAGGCTCACCTTGATCAGGCCCGACAGCGGCGAGAGCCGAGCGAAGGCCTCGAGCTGGGCATGGAGCGATCCGGGCGCCGACGGGTCGAAGAACGACGGGTCGAGGAGCTTGTCCAGTCCCGCATAGAGGAACGTCGCCCCGAAGAACAGCCGGATCGGGAGCAGCGCGATCGCTGAGACCGTGGGTTTCGTCACCCCTCTGCGGGCACCTCGTCTGAGAGCAGTGGCCGGACGTTGAGGGACTTCAGCATGCCGCCGCTCATGACAGGAGTCTGAGAATCGGCCACGGGCAGCGCGGGGCGCGGATCGCGGCGCCAGCCCCGACGACGCCCCTGGCCCAGGCCCGCGATGCCGCGGGTGGGGCTACCGCGGAAGGAGGACCCCGAAGGTCATGACCAGCCCGACCAGCCACTTCACGGCGATGACGAGGGCCAGCGAGACCATCGCGAGGCGTTCCGTCGTGAGCACGACCGCGTCCTGCTGCGGCACGAAGTCCACGATCGGCGAGAAGAACCCATCCCAGCCCGCGAGGCCCGCCGCGACGATGGCGAGCGCGAGCACGCCGAGGACGATGCCGAGGATCGAGATCGGATGGGTCCAGCCGATGACCGGCGCCTGGCCGATCCCGGCCACCGCGCAGCCAGCCATGCCGATGACCGCCATCGCGATGAGGGCCGTCCGGACGGTGCCCACCACGGGCACGGAGTTGCTCGTCACGGCGACGTAGGCGAGGGCTAGGCAGACCACCACCGTGACGGTCCCGAGTGCGAAGCTGATCCCCGCGGGCATGGCCGAACCCCTCCGTCCTGGCTGGATCGATGACGTCATGGCTCCATTCCTCCCTGTGGCTCCCGGTGGCATCGAAGCGGACCCATCGGGGCCGGCGCATCGGCCGACCTGCCCGTCCCGCATGGGCCGTTGCGCCGGTATCGTTCCCGCATGACCCACACCTACCGTGTCCCGGGGGCCGTCCTCACCGAGCGTGAGCACGTCGTCCCGCTCGACCACGCCGATCCGTCCGGCCCGACCCTGACCGTGTTCACCCGCGAGGTCGCTGATCCCGGCGGCCTCGAGCGGCCCTACCTGCTGTTCCTCCAGGGCGGTCCAGGCTTCGAGGCGACCCGGCCGACGAGCCCGCCTTCGGGCTGGATGAAGCGAGCCCTGCAGGACTATCGCGTGCTCCTGCTCGACCAGCGCGGAACCGGGCGTTCGACACCGGTCGGCAGCCACCTGCCGGGTGCCGCGCCCCGGGAGCAGGCGGCCTACCTCACGCACTTCCGGGCCGATTCGATCGTCCGCGACGCCGAGCGGATCCGGACCGAGCTCGGGAGCGGTCCGTGGAGCGTCCTCGGCCAGAGCTTCGGCGGCTTCACCTCCATGACCTATCTCTCGATCGCGCCGGAAGGGTTGCGCGAGGCGTTCATCACCGGCGGCCTGTCGCCGATCGGACGGTCGGCGGACGACGTCTATGGCGCCACGTGGCTCCGGACCCTGGCGAAGAACCGCGCCTACTTCGCCCGCTACCCGGAGGACCGGGCGCGCGCCCGCGAGCTGTTCCGGCGCCTGGCCGGCGAGGACATCCGGCTGCCGTCCGGCGACCGGCTCACCCCGGGCCGGCTGCGGCAGCTGGGGCTGTGGCTCGGCGACGACCACGGCTTCGAGCACCTGCACCACGTCCTCGAGCTGCCATTCGGCTCGAATGCCTTCGTCCATGACGTCGAGAACGGGGTCCGCTTCCATCGCAACCCGATGTACGCGACGCTCCACGAGTCGTCATACGCCGATGGCGTCGCGACGCGCTGGTCGGCCGAGCGGCTGCTGCCCGACGAGATCGAGGCCGAGGGCTGCTTCACCGCCGAGCACGTCTTCCGCTGGATGTGGGACGACTTCGGCGCGCTTCGTCCCCAGAAGGAGGCGGCGATGCTCCTCGCCGAGTACCCCTGGCCGAAGCTCTACGACGCCGACCGCCTCGCCCGCAACGAGGTTCCCGTGGCCGCGACGATCTACGTGAACGACCTGTACGTCGAACGGGCCTTCGCCGAGGAGACCGCCCGGCAGATCCGTGGCCTCCGATCGTGGATCACGAACGAGTACGAGCACAGCGCCCTGCGCTCGGACGGGGAGCGCGTGCTCGACCGGCTCATCGACCTCGTGCGTGGGCGGGCCTACACGACCGTCGCCTGACCCCGGCGGCGATCGTCGCCGGCTGCGGGCGCGAGCCGCAGCTCAGGCTCCCCGGGACGCTCCTGCGGTATGCTGCCGCAGTAGTTGCACACGCAACGGCCTTGCCAGTGCCCACGCCGTCCCCGAGGTCCGACATGCCCGACCGAGCCGCCAATCCATGGGAGGACTCCCTCATTGCCGACGTCCGCGCCAACGGCGGGCGCCCCAGCGGCGGTCCGCTCGCCGGCCATCCGCTGCTGCTCATGTGGTCGACGGGGGCGAAGAGCGGCCTGGAACGGCGCTCGATCCTGACGTACTCGCGCGACGGCGCGGACTACGTCGTGGCCGGCACGAAGAGCGGCGCCCCGGACGACCCGTTCTGGGTGGCGAACGTCGAGGCTCATCCAACGGTCCGCGTCGAGGCTGCCAACGAGACGTTCGAGGCCGACGCCGCGGTCCTGCGGGACGGTGCCGAGCGCGATCGCCTGTGGGCTCAGCACGTCGCCGAGCTGCCGCACTTCGGGAAGTACGAGGACCAGGTTCGGGGGCATCGGACCATCCCGGTCATCCGCCTCCGCCGCATCGAGGCCTAGCCGCGGCTCGCCTCAGGCGATCCGACGGATGCGCCGCCGCGCCGCCGGGACCGAGGCCGGCGCGGCTGACAGTGCCTCCACCCTGACCGGCCGACCGAGCAGTAGCCCTGGCCGAGCTGGGGGACGTCATGCACGCTGGACATGCTCGAACCTCAGCAGTATCCATACTATATGTCTAGTATCTGATCTGTGCTATGGTGCGGTCCATGCCGAAGCAGCAGGCAGCAACCCGGGCCCCCGGCCGGCCGCGCCGACCCGATGTCGAGGACCACGTCCTCGACGCCGCGATCGCGCTCCTCGCCGAGCGAGGGATCGACGGGACGACGATGACCGCCGTCGTGGAGCGGAGTGGGGTGGCGCGGGCGACGGTCTACCTCCGGTGGCCCAACCGGCAGGCGCTGGTCGCGGCGGCGATCCGGCGATCCATGGGCCGCCCGATCCTGAAAGGCACCGACAACGTCGAGCGGGACCTCCGGGCGGGCGCCGAGCGCGTGCGGGAGATCTTCAGCTCGCGAAGCTTCCGGAGCGTGTTTCCGGCCCTGGTTGCCGCGCTCACCCGCGACGGCCCGGACGAGGCGACGGTGAGCTACGACCTGATCGCCCCGGGTCGAGCCGTCCTCGCCGACGTCTACGGCCGGCTGGCCGCCGACCAGGGCTTCCGCGACGACGTCAGCCCGGCCCTCGTCATCGATCTCGTGACCGGCGCCCACATCGGGCATTACCTCGCGACGGGCGAGGCTCCGGACGAGGCCGTTCGCGACGAGATCATGGAGATCGTCCTCGACGGGCTTCGACGCCGCGCCTGACGGCCGTCCGGGTCAGCCGCCGATCAGGCGCAACAGCTCGCCGATGGCGCCGATCTGCTCGGCGGTCCGGTAGCTCGTGTTGTTGAACGTGAAGCCGGTGAATCCAGCGTCGAGATAGGGCCGAAGGGCCTCCGCGGCCTGTTCCGGCGTCCCGCCTCGGACGTGCGGCCGACGCTCGGGCGGCAGTCGATCGATCAGCGCCTGGACGGCAGCCTCGTTCGGGGCGACGACCACCGGCGTCGCCATCGTCCGCTCGATCGTCGCCGGATCGCGCCCGATCGCCTCGCAGTGCTGGATGAGCACCTCGTCCTTGTGCTTGAGGACGTCGAGCCCGAGCGGGAACCAGTGGGTCAGGTCCGCGAAGCGGGCCGCGATCTTGAGCGTCCGCTGCTCGCCGCCGCCACCGACCATGATCCGCGGCCCGCCCGCCTGGACGGGCTTCGGCACGTTGAGCACCCGGTCGATCCGGGAGTACCGGCCGGCGAACGACGGGCGGTCCTCGGTGAACATGGCCTTCGCGATCGTCAGCGCCTCCTCGAGGCGGTCCATTCGCTCCCTGATCGGCGGGAAGTCGTAGCCGTAGCCGATGTGCTCGGTCTCGTTCCACGCCGCGCCCAGCCCGAGGATGGCCCGCCCACCGGAGACGACGTCGAGGGTCGTGGCCATCTTCGCGAGCATCGCCGGGTTGCGGTAGGTCACGCCGGTCACGAGGGTCCCGAGGCGGACGCGCGAGGTTTCCCGGGCAAGGGCGTTCAGGACCGACCAGCCTTCGAGCATGGGATCGGTCTCCGGCCCCACGCCACCGATCTGGTAGAGGTGATCCATGACCGTGACGAGGCTGAACCCGGCGGCCTCGGCCGCCTTCGCCTGATCGACGACCCGGTCGAACAGGTGCTCGGGCGGCGTATCGGGGAAGGTGTAGCTGGGGAGGTGGAGTCCGAACCAGGGCGTCTTCGTCGTCATCATGCCAGCGATGCTAGCCGTCGCCCCGCGGACGAGTCGCCGACGCGCCCGAACGCGATCGCGGCGGTTCGCCGGCGGCGCCTGCGTCGCTTGCCACGCAACGGGCGACGACGGATGCTTCGGACAACCAACCCGACAGGAGGCGTCCCATGGCAGACCCCCAGGCGATGGCAGCCGAGTTCGAGGCCGCCTACAAGTCCGGCGACATGGGCCAGATGACCCGGATCGCCCACAAGTACGGCGCCCCGGAGTTCGTCCAGGAGTGGCCGCAGTCCGGCGAGCGCCTGAACATGGAGAACTCGATCAAGCTCCTCGACAGCTACTCCCAGATGTCCGGCGGCCCCGAGCCGACGTTCACCTACAAGGGCATGCACGGCGGCGGCGA
>JACQEG010000016.1 GCA_016200665.1 Chloroflexota bacterium
AGCACCAGCAGCGCGGCGAGCGGGACGGCGAGCAACGCGAGGTCGCCGCCGAGCCCCGCGGTCACGCCGGCGAGCACGCCGCAGGCGCCCGCGATCGCGAGGCTCGCGAGCGGGCCCGACGCCGCGATCGCGAGGTCGTCACGCGGGTTCGGTGCGGTCGGGTCCAGCGGCGTCGCGCCGCCGAAGAACGAGATCGCGATCGACTGGACCGGGATGCCGCGCGACCGCGCCACGACGGCGTGGACGAGGTCGTGGACGAGCGACGAGAGGAAGAAGGCCGCGGCGACCGCCGCCCCGAGGCCCCACGCGGTCGCGGCCTCGAGGTCCGGGCTCACCGTGTGGATCTGGTCGTAGGCGAGCACGCCCACGAGGGCGAGCGGCAGGATCCAGGCGAGCTGGACCCGGATCTCGATGCCGAGGATCCTCGCGACGGGCACCCCGATCACGGGACGCTCCGCGGGCTCAGCGTCGACCTAGCCTCTACATTCGTCGCCGGGGACGCATCGGCTGCCGCTCCGTGGGCTCGCCGACCGGCGATCAGCGCCACGCCGATGGCCAGCGCGAGGGCCACGAGCCCGACGCCGAGCGCGGTGTCGGACCAGAACTGATCGGGGTACAGCTGGACGAGCACCTCGGTCGCGGGATCGAAGCTGAAGCTTCCGGGCGGGAAGAGCAGCTCGTGGAAGACCTGGAACGCCGCATCGAACGCGACCACCGAGAGCACGCCGACAGCGGCCATCAGCACGGCCAACCAGCGTGCCCCGCGGCCGACCGCGCGCCACAGCGCCCGCCGCTCAGCCCCCGCCGCACGGCTCCGCAGGGTCGCGATCGCGAGCACGGCCGCGCCCGCCAGGATGACGAGCGCGAGGGCATCGAAGACCGCCCGAACGTCCTGCATGTGGGCCTGCTCGCGTGGATCGAGGAGCAGCATCAGCCGTGGCGTCGCGATCTCGAACGACCCGCCGAGGAGCAACCGGCCGACGATCTGGTCGGAGGCCCAGTGGACGTAGTCCGCCGGCGCCTGGGCGAACGCCGCGGATCCGGCGCGGTCCTGCTCGCCGTGGATCCACGCCGGGGTGAAGAACGGCAGGATCGAGACGCCGAGGATGACGAGCGCCGCCGCGGCGGACACGAGGGCCGACCCGAGGCGTGCCGGGATCGAGGACGGCGCCGCCTGGGACGCCATGGCCCCTACTCCTCCTCGAGCGTCCGGGCCTGCTCCCACCAGCCCCGAAGCGTGAGGTCGGACGGCGGCTCCAGGTTGAGCTCCTGGGCCCCGCGCTGGACGCGTCGCCGGAGCTCGTCGAGGTCGATGGCGAGGACGTCGTGGATGCCCTCGATGCCGCCCTGCATGAGGAGGCGGTGCTCCGTCGGCCCGAAGCTGGCGAGGTTGAGCATGAGGGCCTCGTCCCGCCAGGCGGCGACGTCGTTGATCGTCGCGTCGAGCTGGTCGGCGAGGTTCTGGCGCCGGGTCGGCGTCTCGCTGACCTCGAGCAGCAGGCCGGTCGTGAAGACGCCCTGGCGTGCGAGGCGGTCGAGGTGGACGGGCTCGATCCGGGTCAGCTCATCGATCGGTGGCACGGCCGCATCATAGCCGCGCCGGCCGCGTCACCCGCGAACCGCGCCGGCGCCGGTCCACGGCAGCGAGACCGGCCCCGTCGGCAGGCCCCGCGTCCGCCACCACACCGCCGGCACGGCGACGAGCACGGCGAAGCCCGAGAGATGGACGTCGGGCAACGCCAGGAAGCAGCCGATGGGCACCGCCCACGTCCAGCCGCGCCACGACGCGAGCAGGACGATCGCGAGGCCGATCGGTCCGCGGACGAGGAGCGGGACCTCCAGGAACGTCTCCTTCGCGACGACGTCTGGGGCGGAGCTGTGGCCGGCCGCGCCCGCCAGGAGCGCGAACCACTGCGGCCATGTCTCCGGGTTGATGATGAAGCTCGGGATCACGATCACGAGGAGCGCGGCGATGAGGATCGCGAGGTTGCGCCACTCCCGGCGGACCACGAACCACAGCACCCCGATCCCGGCCGTGACCTTCGTCAGGAGCACGAACGTGAACCAGCCCGGCCAGCGGGTCAGCCCGAACGAGATCGACGCCGCCACGAGGATCTGCGGGTTGCCGTTGAACAGCGACGCGTAGACCGGCCCGCCGAAGGCCGCATCGCCGTAGCCGGCGACGTTCGGGATCGGCCAGGCGAGCGCGACGAGCGCGCCGACCGGGCCGACCATCCAGACGAGCGCGCCGAGCTGCAGTGCCGCCCACAACCCGTTGTACAGCTTGAACGACAGGTGGGTCAGCGGCGTGATGAGCTGGGCCAGCGGCGGCGCGTACGGGTACTCGGTGACCGGCTCCCACTGCAGCGGGTAGAGCCGGCCGTCGGCCCAGGCATGCCACGTCGAGTAGGCATCCGTCTGGTGGGGGCGCTGGAAGACGTGGAGCCAGATCAGCGCCAGGGCCGGCAGCGCGGCGAGATTCGCGAGGAGCCACAGCCGGCGCGGCCATGGGCCCCGGAGGACGGCGTCGATGCGAGCGCGAGCCGGAGTCATCGGCCTGTCAGTGTCGCCGATCTGCCCGCCAGTCGATGACGCCGTCGCGTTCCCCGGTCCGCTCGAAGCCGGCCCGCTCGAGCGTGCGGATCGAGGCCAGGTTGTCGGCGTCGCAGCGCGCCACGACGCGCCTGATCCGCCGCTGGCGGAGCGCCCAGGCGGTGAGGGCGGTCGCCGCCTCCGTCGCGTAGCCCCGCCCGCGTCGATCGGGAACGACGCTGTAGCCGATCTCCACGGTGCCCGATTCGTCGGGTGGGCCGTGGAAGCCGATGTCGCCCACGACCGTGTTCGAGGCTCGCTCGACGATCGCGTGGATCCCGTGGCGCTGCTGCCAGGGCACGGCGGCCGACTGCAGCAGCAGGATGTCCAGGAGGTCCGGGAGGGGCCACTCCGGCGAGAGCTCGGCCTCGAGCGCTCCGGTGGCCGTGGCGCGGTCCGCGGGCAGGGCGGCCGCGGCGCGAAGCGGGATCGGCCTGAGGATGAGCCGAGCGGTGGTGACCGAATGATCGCGAGCGATGAGTCCCGCCGGACGCAGGCCGGATCGAGGCCGACGGATCATGGTTGCTCGGCTCGTGACCTTCGATCGGGATCCCCGGTGCCCGACTTCCTCAGCACCGGCGTCTGTTCGATGGCCCGTGGCCGACGCCCCGATTGCCCCCGGTTCGCCGCGTCTGGCGTACCCGAACCATAGGCCGCGCCGTCGGACACGGGCAATGACGGGATGGTCGCGATCCTGCTCGGCGATGGTCGATGGCGTCGATGCACCGTTCGTGGGACCTCCGTACCGGTCTGCAACGCGGCTGCAAGCAGTGTGCCGCAGTGGACCAGACGGGGCGGACTTTTGGGCCAGTGGCGCTCAGGTCGCCTAACACGTACGGTGGCGGTGCGGAGGAGGTTGACCGCGCTCACCACAGGCTGAAGGATGATCGACCCAATCCCCGACTACTACGCCGAGCTCAACGTCACCCCGAGGGCGAACTTCGCGACGCTCCATGTCGCCTATCGCGAGCGTGCTCGGCGGGTCCATCCCGACGTCATCGGCGACGACACGGCGATGAAGCGCCTGAACGCGGCCTGGGACGTCCTGCGGCACCCCGACCGACGCGCCGCCTACGACCGCGAGCGAGCGGCCGCCTTCCGCGACGAGACGGTCGTCGTGTCGATGGGTCCCACCCACGCCGGCCGACCGCCGGGCAAGGGCTTCGGGAGCGTGCTCGACTTCGGACGCTATGCGGGCTGGTCCCTGGGCGAGATCGCCCGGGAAGACCCGGAGTTCCTGCGCTGGCTGCGGAGCGTCCCGATCGGTCGCGTCTACCGGCGTGAGATCGACGCCGTCTTCACCGAGCTCGAGACCCGCCCCCACACCCTCGGAGGCCGCCGCCCGGCGTTCCAGACGGGCTGACGCCCGTCGGACACCGGGCTCCGTGACCGGAACGCGGCGGGCTGGTTGGCCCGCCCGACGGCTCCCTCAGGCCTCTGTCGGCAGTGCCGAATCCGATGCATGGTCTCGGCATCGCGCCGCCGGGACCGCGCCGAGCTACTGGCGAGACCGCCCCGCATGCGCGTCCGGAGGCCGTGTCATGCGCAGGATCCTCTCGCTCGCCAGCGGGCTCGTGCTCGCCCTCACGATGACGGCACCCGTCACCGCCGCCGCCCCTCCGATCCGGATCAACCCGTTCCACATGGACGAGGTCACGGTCACGACCAGCGACTCGGTGATCCTCGAGGTCCGCTGGGGCGCCTGCTCGAAGAGTCTTGATCAGCGGTTCATCGGCCTCGCGGATGTCGCGTGGACCGTGGACGGCATCGACTTCCCGACCAAGACGAAGTGGACGAAGCCGGAGCCAGTTGTCATCGAGGGGACGAGTCCCTGCGTCAGCGGCACGACGACCGGGTGGTACGCCTACGGCCAGTCACCGACGAGCTTCCCGACACCTGGCGTGTACGTCATCGCCGCCTCGATGACGACGAGGATCGCGCTCACGGACGGCGGCGACTACGACGGCGACGGCATTGCCGATCTCATGGGTGGCCCGGGACAGGAGTGGTTCGACACGGTGACCGTCACCGTCATCCCGTAGACCGGGCCGGCACCGCAACGCCGGTGCCCCTCTTTCGGAAGGCGTTCGGACCAACGGGTTCAGCCATGGGCTTGGTCGAGGGCGCTCCTGGTGACGGCGAGTGCTCACGCGAGCCTCCTGGCGACAACTCGGCCCGGTCCGAGTGGCCCTACCCGCCCTCGCCGTCGAGCAGTACGAACTGGCGCGAGAGATGCCTTCGCACGTCGCGGCGCTTGGATCGACGGCTCCACCATTCGAGATCAGGCCGGGCCGCGATCCCGTCTGCGCGAACTACCAGGCGGAGCGGATCTACCAGCGGCGCGTCGAGCTGGCACGTTCACGCCCGCCCGTTCGTGTCAACGGCTGCCTGACCGGGGAAGCCCACTGCCGCCACGGGCAAGAGTGGGAGGCGTAGAAATGAGCGTGGCTCGAAATGTCGCAGTACCGGGTTCCGCCCCAGTCGCCCGCCGCTCCTCTGGCCGGGGGACGCGGGCACGGTGGCCCCACCGGGATCGGTCAAACGGACCCGTCCAACGTGCCGCGCCCGTTCTGCGTCGCCGCGGCGAGGGCTAGGTTCACCAACCATGGACGCCGTCGCCTCAAGAGCGATGTCGCGCTTCGGGCGTGCCATGTTCCAGCTGGACTGGCGCTGGGTCGCGGGCCGCGGCTGGCTCGTCGCGAACGCTGTCGCCTTGTGCGTCGTCGTCGCCGCGTGGCTGGGGTGGCAAGGGCACGCGGCGATCGTCTATGACGCGGGCTACTACTGGTCGGCGCACCTCGACTCGCTCTATCAACAGCGGTGTCCTCTCTGCCCGTCGCCATACTCGCCCGTCTTCCACGAGCTGCTCGCCGGGCCGATCAGCCTGCCCTTTCCGGCGTTCTACACCCTCTGGACGGGTCTGCTTCTTGCGGTGGCCCTGTGGCTCGTCGGGCCCGTCCTGCTCTTCGCGTACCTGGCGTTCGCGATGCCCGTGCACCTCGAGCTCAACACCGGCAACATCCACGTCCTCTTCGCGCTGATGATCGTGCTCGGTCGGCGCTGGCCTCAGGCGTGGGCGTTCGGGCTGCTCACGAAGGTGACCCCCGGGATCGGGATCGTGTGGTTTGCCGCGCGCCGCGAGTGGCGGCACCTTGCCATTGCGCTCGGCGTGACCACAGCGATCGCCACGGTGTCTTTCCTCCTTGCGCCGGGCCTATGGGTCGCCTGGCTTCGGATGCTCGTCGACTCAACGGAGCATCCGGTCGCGATTTCGCCGACTGTGCTGTGGACGACGGCCTCGGTCTTCATCCGCCTCCCGATCGCCGTCGCCCTCGTGGCGATCGCCGCACGGCTCGACCGCTATTGGATCGTGCCGTTCGCGATCTGGCTCGCTGTCCCAGCGATGTGGACCACGAGTGTCGCGATCGTCTTCCTATCGCTCCCGCGGCTTGTCGGCTGGATCGGCAGATCCCCTACAAGCATCAGCCCCATCGAGGTGGGCCAGGCGCACATGGCGTCGTCGCCACTAAGACGAGGGACAAGTCGGGCTGCCTGATTGGGGATGGCGCGGTCTGGTTGTAGATCGCACACTCCGCCGGATTCGTCTGGCCTACCGACCCGAGCTCGATGGCGTGCGAGCGATTGCTGTCGCGCTCGTGATCGCGAATCACCTACGCCTCCCTCTCTCTGGGGGCGCAGGTCAGGTCGGTGTCCGGCTCTTCTTCGTCCTGTCCGGGTATCTGATCGCGTCCCTCCTGCTCGCGGAGTGGCGGCGGAGCGGGACGATCGACCTCCGGGCCTTCTACGTCCGGCGGGTGCGGCGGCTGATGCCGGCCCTTGGTGCGGTCATCGTCATCGCAGTCGTGATCGCGGCGACGATCGGGATCCTCGCGGAGATGGCGGTCCCCGTCCTCCTCGCCTCTGTCTACCTCGGCGATTTCGCCTCGGGATGGCACGTCGACATGCGCTACATCGTGCACACCTGGACCCTTGGGCTCGAGGAGCAGCTCTACCTCCTGTGGCCGCCGCTCCTCCTGTTCGCCATGCCGAGCGGGCGCGTTGGGATCGTCCTGCTCGTCGCAACCGGAGCGATCGCCCTGCTCTTCCTGACCACCTCTACGGCGGCGCTTCTGGCCGGGTGCGTGCTGGCATTCGCGGCGCCGCGCCTTCGCCCGATGCCGGGTGCGGTGCTGGTCGTCGCGGGAGTCGCACTCGTGCTGCTTTCGATGGTCCCCCCGGGCGTGACGGCCCCTGAGGCTCTCGCGATGGACCTGTTCTCATTCGTCCTGCTCGCGGCGCTTGTGAGCAGGCCCGCTCCGCCCTCGGCCCTCACGTGGCGACCGGTCGTCTACATCGGGACGATCAGCTACGGCATCTACCTCTGGCACCCGCTCGTATTCGTCGTGGCTTGGCCGCGTGTCGCCGGCGTCGCAATCGTTCTTCTGGCGGCAATGGCGAGCGATCGGTGGATCGAAAGACCGTTCAGGCACCGCCGCAGTAGGGCGACCACCGAAGCCAGCACCGTGCTTCAGGCGGGGGTGTCCCCTTCGTAGGGGGCCAAGAGAGTGACCCCGCACGAGCCTTCACGCGCGGAGACGTCCGGCGGGGCGGCCGCGGCCGCGGTCATCGCTTCGTGAACTCGAATCGATCGAGCGGACCAACGGGTCCTACCAGGCGACCGTCCGCTCGACGAAGACCGGCAGCTGACCGGAGCAGAGGGACCGCTCCGACAGCGAGGGCCAGTCCGCCAAGCTGGATCGCCGGCAATGCCAGCATCGCGGCGATCGGCACGGTCCAGCGCCAGCCTCGGATGGCGCCGACCATCACGACCACGGCTGCGATCGGCAGCCGGACAGCGAGCGACTGGGGGACGAACGGCTCGTGGCCGAGCGTGTCCGTGCCCGACGCCGTCATCAGGAGCCCGAACCACTCACGCCACAGGTCAGGAGCCAGGGCGAATGAGACGAGCGAGATCGCGGTCGTCACTCCGAGGGCCACCCCGAGCGAACGCCACTCCCGCCGGACCGCAAACCAGAGGAGCCCGACGCCCGGCGTGACCTTCGTCAGCAGGACGAACGCCCACGTCGCCGGCCATCGGAACCCAGCGACGATCGCCGCGGCGAGGAGGATCTGGATGTTCCCGTTCTGGATGGTCGACAAGACCGGGTTGCCGTAGCTAGGCAGGGTCAGGACCGGGACCAGGAGGATCACCACGGCGAGCGCCGGACGGGCGATCCAGGCGAGAGCGGCGAGCTGCGCTGCGGCGACGATCGAGTGGAAGACCGGAAACGAGAGCTGGGCAAGCGGCCAGTACGCCTGCGCGGCAGCCGGCGAATAGGAGTAGGCGCCCTGGACCAGCCACGAGCCCGTGTACATCGGCCCGTGCCACGCCTGCCAGTACGTGAGGTCGTCGCCGACATAGCCCGGCGAGCGGCCCTGCGAGGCGAAGTAGGCCCAGGCCAGCGCGAGGACGACGAGGCCCGCGAGGTCGAGCGCGCGCCAGACCGAACGCCTGTCTACAGACAGCTCGGCTGTCACAGCGAGGTATACGAGGTCGATCGAGAAGCGTCGGGGATATGGTTGCCGGGGATTCCGCGGTTGCAGCCGTCGTCGAGGGCGTTCGTCTGCACGGCCGGAGCATACGGCCCCGTGGCGCCGCCGGACCGAGCTGGTCTCGGAATGGCGATCCGGGCGGTCGAGCGCGGCCTGACCGGGACGTCGGGCCATTTCACGTTCGGGAGTTGGTCGGGGCGGCCGGATTTGAACCGGCGACCACCAGTCCCCCAGGGTAGGCCGTGGGGTACGCTGGCGTCCGCGAGCGTTCGATTTGATCGGGCCGACCGTTCTAAGTCGGTCCGACCGTCCGCCCATTTGCGCCCGTGATACCACCCGCGATCCCACCCGGAGGCGGCGATGCGCGATGTTCGATGATCTCGACCGCCCGACGTTTGGACGGTGGGTCGCGGCTCAGCACGGCGTCGCCGCGCAGCTCGGCGTCGGTATCGGCGTCCACGTCGCGCTCCGGATTCAGTCCGTGGGACGGCTATCGGCCTACCTGGACCGGCTCGATGAACCGTATGGGGACGCGCGCTGCATCGCCGGCCTGTCCCAAATCGATGATGCGTTGCGAGTCCAGGACTACCTGTATCTCTCGCATCTGTGGGTTCTCGACGCGTATGAGCTCGTGCGGCTGCTCGGGGCAATGGTTCGAACCGGCTCCTGGCAGCCTGTTTCGCCGGTCGCCGAGAAGGTGAACAAGGTTCGCGATGATCTCGCGCAGGTGCGTGTCCCGTTGGCGAAGTACGAGCACCTCGCCAAGCTTCAGCCCAAGGGATACGAACGCAACGCGCTGCCGGGCGACAGCATTCCGTTTTGGGTGTTGGTGCCGAGCCGCGGAGCCGCGTGGTTGCTCGATCCGGCAGATCCGCCCATCGCGCGGGGCGACTTGGGCCGAGAGGTTCTCGAGCTGGTTGAAACGATCGCCCGCGCGGACCGATGAGGCCGGTCACCCGGCGCCGGTGCGCGACGCTACGCGGCCGAGCTCGCCCGCCGCTCGGCCTCCCGCCAGAACTCCGGCGATCCCCGTTCCAGCCCGAGACTCGCGCACTCGGCCTCGAGGGCATCTAGGACGGCCCCAGCGCGGTCCCGCGGGACTCTGACGGCCTCCACCATCCGGCCGAGGAAGCCGGCCCGCTACGCCTGGTAGATCCGCTCCGGGTCAGCTCTCCGTAGGGTTCGAGGGGTAGCGGTCGTTGCTCTTGAGATAGCTCACGCCGACGAGCATCGCGAGGGAGTGAACGTAGACCACCGGCAGGGCCAGCGTCGCCGTCGCGACGACCGTCCAGCGGCGATCGGTCCGGGCGCCCCAGACGACGAACGCGAGGGCCGCGGCCAGCCGGAGCGGGAGTGCGAGATTGCCGGGCGTCCGGCCGACGAACGCCAGCCAGTCGGGCCACCAGGTTGGCTCGACGAGCCACGACAGGGCCACAACGAGAGCGGTTGCCGCCAGCGCCACGGCGAGACTGCCCCACTCCCGGCGCATCGCGAACCAGGCCAACCCGACACCGGTCGTCGCCTTCGCCAGCAGCGGCAAAGCCCATAGGGCCGGGCGGCGCAGCCCGAGCACGATCGCGGCTGTCAGCAGGAGCTCGATCTGGCCGCTCAGCAGCTCGTCGGCGATCGGCACGGCGAGGATCGCGAGGATCGGCGGCCAGGGCCGGGCGAGCCATGCCAAGACGGCAAGGTTGATCGCCAGCCAGGCCGCGAGGAAGACGGGCTCCGGGATGTGGCCGAGCAGCCCGAACACCACCGCGAGCGGCGGGCTGTATGCGAACACGCCAGCTTGTCCGAGGTCGCCCGCGTATGGCCGCAAGGCATCGACGGACCAGTACGCCTTCGCATCGACGAACAGCGGACCGCCGAGTCGGAGGATGCCGTACCAGGCGACGAACGCCGCGAGGCCCACCATGACCAACAGGTCGCGCACGAAATTGTGCCGGGGCTTGTCCAATGCCGCACAGGGTACGGCCCCGGTCGCCCGCCGCATCCTCTGGCCGGCCTAGGCGAGGAACGGGCAGCTGGAGGGGCGCCCTTCTGTCATTCGACAGACGCGAGCAGATGGTACGGCGGCGACCTGAGCCGACCGGCTCGGACCGTTCTGATCGGGAGATTTGGTCGGGGCGGCCGGATTTGAACCGGCGACCACCAGTCCCCCAGACTGGTGCGCTACCAGGCTGCGCCACGCCCCGACGCGCCGCGAAGTCTACCCCTCGCGACGCCGCCTAGCCCTGCAGGCGGTCGATCCAGCGCTGGAAGTCGGCGAGCTCGTCCTTCGATTCGCGCGACAGCAGGTCGATCAGGCAGCGCTGGACGCTCTTGCCCTCGAACAGGGCGTTGTGGACCTCCTGGGCGATCGGCATCTCGACGCCGTGGCGGGCGGCCAGCGCGAGCGCGGCATCGACCGTGTACGCGCCCTCGGCCACGCCGCCGAGGTGCTCCTCGACGTCCTTCCAGGTTCGGCCCTGGGCGAGATAGTCGCCGAGCCGATGGTTCCGGGACAGCTTCGACCCGCACGTCGCGATGACGTCGCCGATGCCGGCCAGGCCGGCGAACGTCAACGGGTTCGCCCCGACGGCGATGCCGAGCCGGGTCATCTCGGCCAGGCCTCGGGTGATGAGCCCGGCCTTGCCGTTGTCGCCGAAGCCGAGGCCGTCGGCCGCGCCCGCGGCGATCGCGACGATGTTCTTGAGCGCGCCGCAGAGCTCCACGCCCAGGACGTCGCGATTCGTGTAGAGCCGGAACTCACGGCGCGCCAGCCGGCTGACGACCCGATCGGCGAGCTCCGAGGAGGTCGACGCCACGACGGCGGACGCCGGCAGGCCGCGGGCGATCTCGAGGGCGAGATTCGGTCCGGACAGCGCGGCGATGCGGTCGGGATCGATCCCGCCGGCCTGCACGATGACCTCGGTCATCCGCATGAGCGTCCCCGCCTCCAGGCCCTTCACGACCGAGAGGACGGCGGCGCCCGCGGAGATGAACGGGGCGACGCGCTCCAGCGTCTCGCGGACGTGGGCCGATGGCACGGCCACGATGACGAGGTCGGCGGTGGCGACGGCTGCGGGGTCCGAGGTGACCTGGATCGTCGGGCCGAGCTCGATCCCCGCGAGGTGCGGGCTGCGACGATCCTTCGCCATCGGCTCGGCCGAGGCCGCCGAGCGTGCCACGAGCACGACCGGCTCGGAGCGCGCCACGAGGACGGCGAGCGTCGTGCCCCAGGCCCCGGTCCCGAGGACCGCGGCGCGCGGGACGGCGGCGGCGCGCGGTTCGGCCGCCGCTCGCGGTTCGGCCTCGGCGCGCGGACCAGGCCCGGCCATCGGCTCGGTCAGCGTCGTGCCCCGGCCCTGGCGTGGCCGCGCCGGCCTGCGGAGGCGGTCCGGCGCCGGCGCGGCCGGCCGTCGTCGATCGAGGATCGCTCCCGGAACACGAGCCGGATCGGCGTCCCGAGGAACCCGAAGACCTCGCGCAGCTGGTTCTCGAGGTAGCGCTGGTAGCTGAAGTGGACCGACGCCGCGTCGCGGGCGAAGAACACGAACGTCGGCGGCGAGACCGACGCCTGCGTCGCGTAGAAGATCTTCGGCCGGCGGCCCTTCGTCACCGGCGGCTCCTGCCGCGCGACCGCCGCCGTCACGACGCGATTGAGCTCGGCGGTCGGGATCCGGCGTCGCCACTCGCCCCAGACGTCGACCGCGAGCTCGAGTGCTCGCTCCACGCGCTGGCCGGTCTTCGCCGAGAGGCTCACGACCGGCGCGAAGTCGAGGAACGGCGCGTCGGCCCGGATCCAGGTGATGTACTGGTCGAACGTCTTGCCGGTCTTGTCCTCGACCGCGTCCCACTTGTTGACGGCGATGACGAGGCCCCGGCCCTCCTCCACGACGTAGCCGGCGATGTGGGCGTCCTGCGCGGTGAGGCCGTCGATCCCGTCGATGAGCAGGACCGCGACGTCGGCGCGGCCGATCGCCCGGAGCGAGCGGAGGGTCGAGAACCGCTCGGCGGCCGAGCCGGAGGCGACCTTGCCGCGGCGCTTGATCCCCGCGGTGTCGATGAGGACGAGCTCGCCCTGACCCCAGGCCAGCGTCGTGTCGATCGAATCGCGGGTCGTGCCGGGGATGTCCGAGACGATCATCCGCTCCTGGCCGAGCAGGGCGTTGAGCAGGCTCGACTTCCCGACGTTCGGGCGTCCGACGAGGGCCACCTTCGGGGTCATCGCCTCGGCGTCGAAGGCCTCGTCGTCGGGCAGCTCCGGCTCGCCGCCGGACTCGCCCGGCTCGAGCTCGTCGATGAGCAGGTCGTGGGCGTCGCGGCGCGGCCGCTCGGGCTCCGCGGGCGGCAGGGCCAGCACGATCTCGTCGAGGAGATCGGCGACGCCGCGGCCGTGGTTGGCCGCGATCGGCATCGTGGTCGCGAAGCCGAATGCCCAGAACTCGGCCGCGTCCAGCTCGCGGCTCGCGTTGTCGCTCTTGTTCACGGCGAGGAGGACCGGCGCCTTCGCCCGCCGCAGGAGCTCGGCGGCCTCGAGGTCGGCCGGCGTCGGACCCGAGATCGCGTCGACGAGGAACACGATGACGTCGGCCTCGGCGATGGCCAGCCGGGCCTGCTCCTGGACCTTCTCCTCGATGGGGTCGTCCGGGTCGACCTCCAGGCCCCCGGTGTCGACCACGAGGAACCGCCGGCCGTTCCAGTCGGCGTCGCCGTACAGCCGGTCGCGCGTCGTCCGGGCGCGATCCTCGACGATCGCCGCCCGCTCGCCGACGATTCGATTGAACAGCGTGGACTTCCCGACGTTGGGGCGGCCGACGATGGCGACGACCGGCAGCGAGCTGGCCATGATGGTCAGGCCGCCGGCGCGGCGGGCGTGGCGGTGAGCGAGGTGGTGCGGCCGGCCGGCGTGGCGGCCTCGGCGAAGGCCTCGTCGGCGAGGCGCTCTGCATCCGCCGCGGCAGCCTTCGTGCCGGCGAGCTCCAGGATCCGCTTGGCGACCGCGTGGAGGTCCTCGATCGGCGTCGAGGTCCCGCCCGTCACGCCGACGATCCGGGCGCCCTCGAACGGTGCCGCGTCGGCCAGATCCGCGACGGACTCGATCTGGATCGCGGGCGTCCCGGCGATGCCGCAGAGCCGCGTCAGCTCCTTCGTGTTGGCCGACGAGCGTCCCCCGACGACGACCATGAGGTCGACCGCGCGGGCCGTGTCCAGGGTGTCCTCCTGGCGCCGGATCGTGACCGGGCAGACGGTGTTCACGATCTTCAGCTCGTGGCTCCGCGAGACCATGTAGGCGGCGAGCTTCTCGAACTTCCAGGGCGGCTGGGTGCTCTGCGAGATCAGGGCCATCTTCTTGCGATGCGGGATGCGATCCCAGTCCTCCTCCTCGTCGACGACGACCGCATCCGGGGCGAAGCCGAGCAGGCCCACGACCTCGGGGTGCTTCGGCGTCCCGAGGAGCACGATCGTGTAGCCCTCCTCGACGAGGCGCTGGAGCTCCTTCTGCTCCTGGATGACCCAGGTGCAGGTGCCGTCGATGACCTCGAGGCCGCGCGATTCGGCGCGGCTCATGACCTCGGGCCGGACG
>JACQEG010000021.1 GCA_016200665.1 Chloroflexota bacterium
GGCGTCGATCTCGAGGTCGATCAGCACGAGGTCGTCGCGCTCATCGGGTCGTCCGGCTCGGGCAAGTCGACCCTGCTCCGGTGCATCAACCTCCTGGAGCCCATCGACAGCGGCCGGATCGAGGTCTTCGGCGACGAGATCACTGCCCCTGCCGCCGACGCCGACCGGATCCGGCGGCGGATCGGGATCGTGTTCCAGGCGTTCAACCTCTTCCCCCACATGTCGGTCCTGGACAACGTGACGCTCGCCCCTCGGAAGGTCCTGGGGACGCCGGCGCGCGAGGCCCGCGAGCAGGCCGACGCGCTCCTGGAGCGCTTCGGGCTCAGCGACAAGCGACGTGATTACCCGGATCGGCTGTCGGGCGGGCAGCAGCAGCGGGTCGCCATCGTCCGGGCCCTGGCCATGCAGCCCGGCCTCCTGCTGCTGGACGAGATCACGAGCGCGCTCGATCCGGAGCTCGTCGGTGAGGTGCTCTCGCTGGTCCGGGAGCTCGCCAATGGCGGCATGACGATGGTCCTCGCGACCCACGAGATGGGCTTCGCGCGGGATGTCGCCTCGCGCGTGGGCTTCCTCGATGGCGGCCGGATCCTGGAGATCGGGCGTCCCGCCGATGTGTTCTTGGAACCGCGAGAGTCACGGACTCGCCAGTTCCTGGCTCGGGTGACGGCCGCCGGCCGCCTCTGACCCCGGCGGCCCCGGCGGCCGCCCCGACGCGGATCCCTACTGCCCGAACATCCCCCGCAGCGTGACCGGCTGGAGGCCCCTGGCCTGGATCGCGGCGAGGATGCCCGGCAGCGCCTCGAGGGTGTGATAGCCGCCCAGGTGCATGAGGACGATCGACCCGCCCTGGGCGTTGGCGCTGACCTTCGCGACGATGTCCGCGGTCGTCGGCCCGCCGTCCGACTCGAGCTTCCAGTCGATCGTGTCGACGTCCCACATGACCAGGTGGAGCCAGCCGGCGGCCCCGACCCCGGCGCGGACCGCCGCGTTCCATGCGCCGTACGGCGGCCGGAACCAGGGCTTGGTCGTCTGGCCGGTCAGGGGGGCGATCGCGGCCTCGGTCGAGGTCAGCTCATCGGCCATCTGGGCGGCGGTGAGCTCGGTGAAGGACGGGTGGTCCCACGAGTGGTTGCCGACGTCAAAGAGCTCCGGGTGGGCCTTCACGAGCGCCAGGGCGGCCTGGCCCTCGGTCGTCGTGGAGCCGGCCTTGCCGGTCGGGAAGATGGTGGCGTGGACGCCGTGGTCGATGAGCCAGGTCAGGATGTCGACGGCCGGGGTGAGGCGGCCGCCCATGTCGAACGTCAGCGCGATCCGGCCGCTCGTCCGCGAGCCGTGGCTGATGACGTTCGCCACCGTCGGGCTGGAAGTCGGCGTGGGCGTTGGGGCCGGCTTCGCGGTGGGCGCCGGCGTGGCCGGGATCTTCGGCGTCGAGGTTGGGCTGGGCCCGAGCGTCGGGATCGCGGAGGGCTCCGGGGTCGGCGGCCCGGGGCTGGGTGAGGGCGGGTTCTCCTCATCGACCGTCGTGCCGGGCAGGATCGCGAGGACCCAGCCGGGCTTGATGGCGTTGGGGTCGTAGGCGGGCGACTCGGGGTCGAGGCTCGGGTAGGTGCCGCGATTCCACCAGGCGATGCTGCGCGCGGTCGTCCGGAAGGCCCTGGCGATCGAGGTCAGGGTGTCGCCCTGCTGGACGAGGTAGGCGGCGAAGGTCGGCTCGGGGCTGGGGGTTGGGTAGCCGAGGGTCGGCACGACCGTGGCGGTCGGGAACGGGGTTGCCGTCGCCGCCGCGACATGGGACGGGCTCGAGGTGGCGCCCGGTGAGCCGAGCAGGCCGCTCGCGACCGCGAGGACGCTCAGCGAGGCGAGGAGGACGACGAGGCTGAGCGCGACGGCAGGGGACCCGAGCGAGCGGACTGGGCTGGTCATGGTGCGATGGTGACGAACGCCACATCCAAAGCGAAACGGCCGAACGTAACGACCGGGATTCGGGCGCCTCCTCGCCTCCGGTCCGGCGCCGTCGTCCTCAGACCGCCACGGGCAGTGGATCGATCGGCGTCGGCGTCTGGAGGGTGAGCTCACCGGCGATCGCGAGGCCTTCCGCGGCGCTCGCGACGCGCCCACCACCGGCGCGCTTTGCGACGAAGCAGGCCCGGTCGGCCGCGAGGAGGACCTCCTCCGGCGTCATGCCGTCGTCGGGGAACGAGGCCGTCCCGGCTGAGGCCTCCAGGGCGCGGGCGCGACCGCGCCAGCCGGTCCCGGGGCCAACCGTGGTCGCCACCGCGGCGCGGATCCGCTCGGCGATCGTCTGGACCTCGCCCTTCGTGGTGCCGGGCAGCAGGACCGCGAACTCGTCGCCGCCATAGCGGAACACCGCGTCCGTCTCGCGGCTGGCCTGGACGATCGATTCGGCGACCTGGCGGAGGAGGCGGTCGCCGGCCTGGTGCCCGAAGCCGTCGTTCACGCCCTTGAACCGGTCGAGGTCGAGCATGACGAGGCTGAAGGGCTCGGTCGCCGCGATCAGCCGGTTCATCCGGTCGACGAACGTGCCGTGATTCAGCAGGCCGGTCAGGACGTCGGTCTGGGCGCGCTGTTCCACGGCCTGGTGGACCTCGGCATTCTGCAGCCCGACGGAGACCTGGGCCGCGAACAGCTGGACGAGCTCGAACTCGTCCTCGGTGAACGTTCGACCCTCGCCGATCCGCTCCATCGTGAGGACGCCGATCGCGTGATCGGGACCACGCAGCGGCACGCAGATCAGCGACCCATGGACCCGCCCGCCCGCGCGGACAGCCACTCGGGCGTCGTCGAACTCGTCCAGGAGCAGCTGCGGGACGTTGTGCTCCACGACCCACGGCCCGAGGCCTGTCTGGCCGGGCGTCCACGGCTTCAGGAACCACTCGGCGTCCGTCCCGAGGGCCGTCTGCGGGGTCAGGGCCCCGGTCTTGGCATCGACGAGCGCGATGGCGACGTTGTCCGAGCCGACGAAGTCGCCGAGCCGCTCGACCGTGGTCTCGAGCAGGTCGCGGACGTCGAACTTGGTCAGCATCGACTCGGTCAGCCGGAGGAGCTCGCGCTGCGCTCCGACCTTTCGCTCGAGCGCCGCCGACTGCTCGCGCAGCCGCTCGGTGGCGTCGGCGTTGGCCATCGCCTGGGCGGCGAAGCTCGCATAGATCACGAGGAGCCGAAGGTCGTCCGGCTGGAACTGGCGGAGGCCCAGCTTCGAGAGGACGAGCACCCCGAGCACCTCGTCCTCGAACAGCATCGGGGCCAGGAGCATCGATTCGTCGAGCTGGTCGTCCGTGCCCGGGATCGTGTTCGCGCGTGGGTCGCTGCCGGCGTCGGGGAGGTACTGGGCCACGCGCTCCCTGGCGACCCAGCCGGTGATGCCGTTGCCGAACTTCACCCTCAGCATCTCCGGGGTCTCGTCGACGTACTCGCCGACCTGGCCCTGCATGGCGACCGGGATGAGGTCCTCGCCGTAGAGCCGGTAGACGCGCACGTTGTGGTAGTCGATGAGCTGGCGGAGCTCGGTCGCGATGGCGTTGCCGATCTCGGCGACGCGCGTCAGGCGGTTGAGGCGCGCGCCCAGCTGCTGGATGGACTGGAGCTGGGCCGCCCACGTCGCGAGCTGGTCGTAGGTGCGTGCCGCCTTGATCGCGACCGCCGCCTGGGTGGCCAGCGCGCCGATCGTCTCGAGCTCGTCGTCGGTCCACTGGTGCGGCCGGTCGTGATAGACGCCGAGGGCGCCCAGCGCGGACGGCTCGTCGCCGTCGAGCAGCGGCGCCAGGCAGGCGGTGTCGAAGCCCTCCTGGATGATCGCCTCGCGCATCTCCCCGGCCCGCGGGTCGTCGCGATACATCACGGAGAACAGCGGCCGGCGGGCCTGCACCGCGGCGGCCGCGAGCGTGTTGCCAAGGCCCTGGCCCGGCAGGTGCTCGACGGCCGACTGGTAGGCCTTCGAGAGGCCCCGGGCGGCGACGACACGGCGGCGCCCATCCGGGTCGAAGAGGAAGACGGCCGCGCGATCGCCACCGAAGAGGACCATTGCGTGCGAGACGACGCCCGCGAGGATCTGCTCGAGGTCGAGCCGGCTGCCGACGTCGGCGGCGACCCGGCGAAGCGCCTCGGCGCGATGGAGCTGGTGGGCGATCTCGCCCGCGGTCGCCGACGCGCGGACGACCTGTCCGAGGCCGGCCGTGGCCACCCGAATGAGCTCCTCGTCGGCTGCGGTGATGGGCTCCGTGCCGCGGGTGACGATGAGCAGGACGCCCCACGGCCCCCTGGCGCCGGGAATGACGCACGCCAGCTCACGGCCCTGGTGGAGCGAGATCGTCATGGCCGTCGCGGAGCCGGCGTCGACGATGGCCGGCGCCCGATCGAGCGCCTCGCCCAGCACGCCGAAGGTCCGCGGCAGCTCCACGAGCCGGCTCCGTGGCGAGCCGGCGACGCCCACCGGCATGAGGCGGTCGTCGACCAGTCGCCAGGCGATCACGAGCAGGACCCCGGTGGCCGCGCGGATCGCCTGGACGGCCGCGGCGATCGGGGCGTCGGCATCCGTCACCGCCGTCCGCAGGGCCGTGGCGGTCACCTCGCCGAGGGCCGACGCCAGCTGGGCCGGCAGAGATGGCTGGCCTGCGCCGACGATCGCCCCGGAGGGGACCTCCACCAGGAAGTCGTCGCCGGCGGGCTGGCCAGGGTCGGACGCCGATCGCCGGCTCGCGCGGGGCGCCTCGAGTGGGTCGCTCGGCACGCCGACACCGACGGAGCTCGCAAGGAAGCGCTGGAGGTCGCCGAGCCGGTAGCGACGGTCGCCCCGGGGGTTGATCCGGTAGTAGCGCAGGCGTCCGGCGTCGCTCCACGCCCGAACGGTGTTCGGGTGGACCCCGAGCACCTGCGCGGCGCGCGTGACGGTCAGGGTCGCGTCCGTCGGTCGCGTGGGGAGGAGAAGCGTGTCTGCCACGTGGCCCCCGAGGAGGATCTGTGAACTCCTGACCGCACTCTAGGTACCCCACTTTTCTTGCCAATGGGACGAATGGGTTGTATACATGACGCAGGACAGTAGTAGGATGCCTACTGCGTTCTGCCGACGACCCTTCGGCCCGTTGGCAGGGTGCCACCTGACAACGGATTCGGAGGGACAGCACCGATGCCCATCACTGACAGGATCAGGTCGTTACGCGACTGGTCGGCCTGGATCATTGCGCTGTCGACGGTGGGCGCACCGACGCTGGTCGCGTCGGTGATTACAGGTCTCGCTTCATTGATTCCTTCGGCAGTGCCCGTGCCCTTGCTGGTCGGCCTGTTCATCGGCACGTTCGCGGTAGTACTCGCACTCACATTGGTTCTGCTGCGGCGAGCGTTTCCTGCGCGGCCATCCCTGAAGCTCGCAGATGCCCCAACTACTGAAGCGCCTCCTGCCGTTCAGGTGTTGGATCAGACACAGACTTACTTCAAAGGGCTCCACTTTCGGATTACGGACCTCGCGGTCCGAGAGCCGATCCTGCGCGACAAGGTGTTTGAGGATTGTGCGATCTTCGGGCCGGCGGTCCTTGTTCTATCGGAACACGTGGCGCTTGGCGTAACGGTCATGGCTGAACGGCCCAGCGACATGTTGTTCACCTTGGAGCCGGGCCGGAAGGTCATGGGGCCGATCATCGTCGAGAACTGCGTCTTTCGACGCTGCCGGTTCGTGAACATCGGCTTGATGGCGGATGCCGAAGGGATCAAGCAGCTTCTAGGTGACTTCAATCAGATCCTATCGTCGGGCACCGGAACACCAGCATGAACCTAAGGCTTGCGTCAGCCCGCGATCAGCTCCGCATATTCGACCGGCTCCGAGTCAATGAGTCGGAGCAGCGTGTCGCGGAACAGGTAAGCGTTCTCCCGGTTGTTGTAGCGGAAGGCCAACTCGTCGAGATAGGCCTGAAGGTGCTTGACCGACAGGTGGTGGTAGGAGCCGATGATGGAGCGCTTGAAGAGGCTCCACACGTCCTCCATCGTCTGCGTGTGCACGTCGCCCTGGACCCACTGCCGCCGACCGTGGTTGATCGTTTCGTGGCGGGTGTTCTCGTCCGCGATGCCGTGGTACGCGGTGTAGTCGTCGGTGTAGATCGCCTCGGCATCGTCGGACACGACGGCCTTCAGGAAGGCGTGGAGGGCGGCACGATTGACGCGCTGCGAGACCTTCAGCCGGACTGCGCCGCCGCGCTCGACCGCGCCGATGACGGCGGTCTTGTTGCCGCCGACCGACCGACCGGGCATGTGGCGACCGAACCGCATCGGGGCGTTGCCGGTGTAGGTCTCGTCAGCCTCGATGATGCCGGTCAAGAGCTCGGCGTCGTCCTCGGGCAATGGACACCCTCGGGCCAGCGCAGGCTCTCGAGATAAGAGCGGCACTTATCCTCGGAGCCGAACTCCGAGATGAGGTCAACGAGGTTGATGTCCTGAGCGAAGGTAGGGCGGCGTGATGCCATCTCAGAAGGCCCCGAAACCGGCGCGAGACATGACGACGAAGGAAGCCATCGAGCATCTATTCCCGAAGCCGGTCATCGACCACGCCAAGCGCCACGCGAACGCGGTGCCTCGACGCAAAGGCGAGCCAGAGGTCAAACCCGATTCCATGAACGAACTCTAGTCCGAACGGAGCCCTGTGTCAAGTACACAACCCATTGGGACGAAAGTACGGTCGTGGCGGCGAGGCACCATCCCGGCCCCGGAATCGCGCGTGCGCCGATGCACCGGGGCCGATCAACGGCCGCCTCGCGCGGCCCGCCGGACGAGCCTCAGGCGCGGAGCGAGCCGCCGCTCAGCGGCGGCGCGAGCCGCCGGTCAGCCGCACGTAGATCAGCGTTCCGCCGGCCGCCACGAGGCCCACGAGCAGGACCCCGGCCACGGCCAGGCCGGGCGTTCCCACCAGCCCCGGCCCCTCGCCCGAGCTGCGGGTGTCGCCGGCAAGGCCGCTCGGCACCGGACCGCTCGATCCCGGGTCGCTCGGCGTCGCGCCGCTCGGCGAGGCCGGGTCGCTCGGCGAGGCCGCGAACGCGACCGGCGTCCCGGCGAATCCCGCCGCCTGGGCTCCGGCCCAGGCGAGCCCCAGGGCTGCGAGAGCGAGCCCGACGACGAGGAGCACCGCGGCCACCCGCGGCCGGAGCCGTTCGCCGTGGGCCAGGACCCGCATCGCCTCGTCGGGCTCGAGGACGCTGAGCACGAGGGGCCGGCCGCCACCGGCGGTCATCACCCGGCGACCGCTCTCGCCCAGCGAGGGCCAGCCGATGACGGTGGCGTGCTCGATGCTCGAGACCTGGTCGATCGTCGCCCGGGCGGGAGCGTCGGCCGCGAACCCGGGCGGCACGCGGTCGCCGAGATCGGCGACGCGGCCCTCACTGATCCTGGGGATGACGACGAGGCCGTCGCCGAGCGCGGCGGTGTCGACGCCGATGCCCTCGAGGCCCTCGTTGACCTCGAACGGCACGGCCTCGACCGAATCCTCGACCCGTCGCCAGCGGGCGCCGGTTCGGACCTCGATGCGGGTCCGCCGCAGCACGAGCGGTCGCTGGTGGGCGTCCTCGAACGCGTCGTCGCTGTCGATTCGGCCCTCGATCGCGACGTAACGGCGGGGGGCGCGGCCGTCGGCGATGGCGATGGCGTCTGACACGGGCACCTTGCGGGCGGTGGCGAGCAGCCGCCCGATCCGGTAGCCGGGCCCGAGGCTCCGAAGCGTCGCCGTGCCGGCGACGAGGGCGACGGCGGCGCCGATGAGGACGATGAGGGGCGTCACGGCCGGGATCATAGGGGCCCCGATCGACCCTGCCCGCGGCCGCCGGCCGTGGTCCTGACGGGCCCCGCAGAATCGAGGGGCCCGGAGAATCGAAGGGCCCGGAGGAACCTACCCGACACGTGGGCGTTGATGCGATCGCCGCCGTTAGTGTCGCTCGGCCCCTCCGGGCTGAGATCAACGCTAGTCGCCGCCGCTCCGGCGGGTCAACCCGACCTGTCCACCAAATCCCGGGCCCGAGCTGGAGTTGTCCACCAGCGGTCCACAGCACCCGGCCACGCGGCACTCCGTTCCCGAGCCGATCACCGGCCTCGAGTCAGGCAGGCGAGGCCCGGCCCGTCGCGGGATCGACCACGTTGCTCGAGCCCGCATAGCTGCCGAGCACCAGCCGGCCACCGACGAGCTCCGCCGAGATGACGACGTCCGAGTGGGCGAGTCGCCAGGCGACGGTTCCGTCCGCTTCGATGGCGAAGGTCTCGAGCTCGGCCTGGACCAGGACGTGTCGGAGCCGTGACGAGGCCAGCACGACGAGGACGGGTGTCGCCGAGCGATGCGACCAGCGCAGCTCGCCGGTGCGCGCGTCGAGACCATAGGTGTGGAAGCCGTACTTCACGACGAGCAGCCCGGCCGTGTCCCAGAGCACCGCTGCCGGCTCGTCGTTGAGGGTCGAGGCAAGGCGGACCGCCCACGCTCCCGCCGGACCGTCGATCCGGAGCTCGGCACGGCAGCGCTCGTCGGGATTCGGGCCGACGATGGTCCCGAGGTCCGTCAGGCTCCCGCCGGCCTCCGACAGGGCGAACACCGCGGCCGCCTGGCCGGAGCCGCCCCACCGCCAGCGGGCCCGGAGCCCGCCCGGGTAGGTGAGGGTCGCGTCGTGGGGCGTCGCCGTCACGAGGGGCGTCAGGACGCCCGCAGGATCGGCGGCTCCTGGTCTTCCGCGATCGGGGCGACCTGGGCGTCCGAGAGCAGCCGCAGGCTGGCGGGCGAGATCGGGAACACGGCGTTCGGCAGGCCCGCGGCGGCCCAGACGGTGGCGAATCGCCCGAGGTCGGGGTCCATGACGACCCGCAGTCGGCGCTCGTGGCCGAACGGCGGGATCCCGCCGATGACGAAGCCGGTCAGCTCGTTCGCCTCGCGGGCCGACGCCCGCCGCACGTCGGACCGGCCGACGAAGGCACCGAGCCGGGCAACGTCCACGCGATTCGGACCCGAGACGAGGCAGAGGATCGGCTCGAGGCTGCCGTCGTCACGGGCCGTCACGAAGACGAGCGACTTGACGATCTGGCCGAGGCTCGCGCCGACCGCCCGGGCGGCCTGCTCGGCGGTGTGCGTCGACTCGGGGAAGGTCCGCAGCTCGAGGGTCACGCCGCGCCGCCCGGCGGCCTCCAGCACCCGCTGGATGGCGGGGTGGTCGGGGCGCTCGGTCACGTCCCGGAGTCTACATCGAGGCCGGGGTAGGATCGGCCGATGCGCGCGATCGTCTTCGACTGGGACGGGACGCTGGTGGACACCCTGCCGGCGATCCTGCGCGCGAACATCACCGTCCTGCGCGAGTACGGCGTGCCGTTCGACGAGGCGCGCTACCGGGCGGCGTATGCGCCCGATTGGCGCCTGATGTACCGCCGGCTCGGCTTGCCGGAGGACGCGCTCGAGGCGGCGGGCACGCGCTGGCTCAGCCTCTATCGCGAGGCCGGCGCCCTCCTGCCGTTCCCGGGCATCGACGCGGCCCTCCGTCGGCTCGTCGCGGCCGGCCACCGGCTCGGGCTCGTGACCGCGGGCCATCGGGGCGTGGTCCTCGAGCAGCTCGAGCAGTTCGGCCTCCGGGAGCTGTTCGGGGCCCTCGTCTGCGGCGACGATCCGGTCGCGTCGAAGCCCGATCCCGAGCCGCTCATCAAGGCGCTCACCGAGCTCGATGCCGCCGACCTGCCGGAGCGCGCGATCTACGTCGGCGACGCGCCGGACGACATGCGGATGGCCAGGGCCGTGGGGGTCCAGGGCGTGGGCATCGTCGGGGCGCTCGCCTCCGAGGACGACCTCCGCCGGGTCGGCGCGGTCCACGTCCACGTGTCCGTGGTCGAGTGGGTGGGCGCGTTCCTCGGCATCCCGGCGGCGGCCGCCTCCGCCCCGAATGGCTGACCGCGCCGCGATGCGCGCCCTCGTCCTCGCCGATGGCACCGCGCCGACGCGGGCTGCCCTCGATGCGGCGTGGCCGGGCTGGTCGGACGGGATCCAGCTCGTCGTCGCGGCCGATGGCGGCGCGCGACTCGGGCCCGCGCTGGGCCTGCGGATCGATCGCTGGGTCGGCGACGGCGACTCGCTGGGCGAGGCGGCCCTCGCGGAGCTCCGGGCGACGGGCATCCCGGTCGAGCGGGCGAGCGCCGACAAGGACGAGTCCGACACGGAGCTCGCCGTTCGGGCGGCCCTGGATGCCGGCGCATCGGATGTCACGATCCTGGGCGCGCTCGGCGGCCAGCGGTTCGATCACGCGCTCGCCAACGTCGCCCTCCTGGCGCTGCCGGCCCAGGCCGGCTGCGCGGCCTGCCTGCTCGGCCCCGAGGCGCGGGTCCGGCTGCTGGCGGGCCCCGGCGAGCTCGATCTCGGCGGCCGGGTCGGGGATCTCGTGTCGCTGCTGCCGCTCGGCGAGGACGTCGAGGGCGTCGTGACCGAGGGCCTCCGCTACCCGCTCCACGACGAGCCGCTTCGAGCCGGCCCGGCACGCGGCCTCTCCAACGTCCGAGCGGCCACGCAGGCGCGCGTCGCGATCGGCTCGGGCCGCCTCGTCGTCGTGGAGATTCCGGGTACGCTCGCGCCATGAACGCCGAGACACCGACGACGCCCCAGGCGGGCGACGCCGCCCCCGCCGTGGAGCTGCCGGACGAGTCCGGCACGGTTCATCGCCTCGCCGACCAGCAGGGTCGCTGGACCGTCCTCTACTTCTACCCCGAGGACGACACGCCCGGCTGCACGACCGAGGCCTGCCAGTTCCGGGACATGAACGAGCAGTACGCCGACACGGGCGCCGACGTCTGGGGCGTCAGCCCCGACGGCGCCGCGAGCCACCGCCGCTTCCGCGAGAAGTTCGACCTGCCGTTCACCCTCCTGTCCGACGTCGACAAGGACGTCTCGACGCGGTACGGCGCCTGGCGCGAGAAGACGAACTACGGCAGGACCTACATGGGTATCGGGCGCTCGACGTACCTCATCGATCCCGACCTGCGGATCGCGCGGGCCTGGCCCACGGTCAGGGCCGACGGCCACGCAGCAGCCGTCCTCGAGGCGCTCGCCGAGGAGCGCGCCACGCGCGGCTCGTGAGCGACGCTCGTGAGCGCCGGCTCGTGAACGACGCCTCGTGAGCGACGCGCAGCCCGGCGATCCCGCCACGCCGACCGAGGCGCCGCACGCCTGGCGTCCGGCGCGATTCATGGTCATCGCGGCGCACCCGGATGACGCCGACTTCGGACCGGCCGCGACGGCAGCCCGCTGGATCGACGAAGGCTCGCAGGGCTGGCTCGTGTGCTGCACGAGTGGCGACGCCGGGGCCGACGACCCGAACACCGATCCGCTCGAGCTGGCGGCGCTCCGGGAGCGCGAGCAGCGCGATGCCGCGGCCGTCATCGGCTACGCCGGCCTGACCTTCCTCCACCAGCCCGATGGCGCGCTGGCCAACGACCTCGTCCTGCGCGAGCACCTCGTGCGGGAGATCCGGACGTTCCGGCCGGACGCGGTGTTCGCGACGGACCCCGAGGTGCTCTTCCACGGCGACGGCGGCGTCAACCACACCGATCATCGCGCCGCGGGCATGGCCGCGGTCGACGCCGTCTACCCCGCGGCCCGCAACGCGATGGCCTTCCCGTGGCTGGCCCGCGATGGCCTCGAGCCCCACCGCGTGCGGCGCCTGTACCTCTTCTGGTCGAACGCGCCCACGGCCCGGGTGGACGTCTCGGCCACGATCGGCCGGAAGATCGGCGCGCTGCGGGCCCACGCGTCGCAGATCCGCCACCCGGAGACGCTCGAGCAGCACATCCGAGCGTGGGCCGCCGAGGAGGGGGCCGCGATCGGTGCGGCGGCCGGCGAGGCGTACCGGGTGATCGTCATCGACGAGGACAGCGACGAGACCACGGTCGAGCCGCCGAAGGAGCCCTCGCCCGAAGGCGAGCTCGAGTAACGGGCGTCAGGCCCCCGCCAGGTCCTCGTCGAGCCTGACCCGGACCGCGTCCCAGACCGGCCACAGCTCGTCGAGCCCGCGATCCCGCTCGCCCAGGAAGGCCCGGAGCGACGCCTCGTCCACGTCCGGGGCCCAGCGCCCGACGGCTTCGAGGGCGGCCACGCCGGCGCCGCGGAACAGGTCGGCGATCTCGAGGCTGTTCGGCCACGCTCGCACCCGGCGCGGATCGATCCCGGACTCGGCCAGCGCCCGGCTGAGGTCGCGATACGTCGGGACGTTGCCATCCAGCCACTCAGAGCGGCCGTCGAACCGCCGGCCAGTCGAGGCGAGCGCGACGACGATCTGACGGCACTGGTCGATCGTGAAGGTGTCCCAGAACGGGTTGCCCATCGGCAGGTCGATGAGCCCGATGTCGATCGCCCGCTGGCGCACCGCGCCGACGAACCGCGTCAGGAGCGTGTCCCACGCGCGGCGGCTCTCGTCGTCCGGGCCGCCGATCGCGTCGATGAGGCGCTGCATCGCCTGGTGGTCGCCGGCCAGGAGGCCGGGCAGGATTGGGCCGCCGTCCTCGCTCGTCGGCGACGTCTCGGCCGCTTCGGGCGGGGCGACCGGGTGGGCGGCCGGGTCGGCGGACGCGGCCACGGCCGTCGCGGTCGCCGCGGGGGCGAGGCCGAGGCGCGCGAGGATCGGATCGGGTGTGGGGTGGATCCGGATCGCGCCGGCATGGCCGCCGGCGGGTGCTGGAGCCGCCTCCGGACCCAGGACGGGCACGAGGCTCGCCGCCGGCTGGGACTGCCATGGCAGGCTCGGTGACGCGACCACCGGCCGCCCGTCTGGTCGAACGGTCGTTCGATCCGAGCCGTCGTCGCGGTCGACCGAGCGGCGGTCGCCGGGGCCACCCGGGGCAGGCCCTGCATGGGGCCCACGGAAGACATCGGCCGCCAGCGTCGTGGCCCGCCTGGGGATGGCGTCGCGGGTCACCGTGACGCGGATTTCGTGCGTGGGAGGGCGGCTCCTGAGGACCATGACGATGGCCGCGCCGGTGGCGATGCCGAGGAGGAGACCGAGTGCCAGGAAGGCAAGCTCGCTCTGCGTCACGCCGTCCGCAACCTCGCTGCCGGTCACCGTCAAGGGGTCGGTGCCCCGGCCCGAGCGTAGCTGCGACCGGGGGCCGAGTCAACCCGTAGCTCGGCGCTCCCTCGCGCGGGCGACGGGAGCGCCCGGCGCGCCTGCCATGAGCGTGTGGCGGTGGTAGATTCCCCGCGCCGGTCGGCAACCGCAGGAACGTCCCGCCGGACCGGTTCCAACTCGTCTCGCACCGAGGTTCGACCGCGTCCTTGGCTCTCGAAGCCCGCCAGCTCGACGTTCGCCAGGAATTCCTCGTCCAGCCCGTCGACGCCTCCTGGTTGCAGTGCAACATCGAATGCCAGGAAGCGTGTCCCGTCGGGACGAACTGCCGGGGCTACCTGAACCTCGCCGCCGAGGGGAGGTTCGAGGAGGGCTACATCCTGTCCCGCGAGCCGAACCCGGTCGCGGCGATGTGCTCGTACGTCTGCTCGGCGCCGTGCGAGCGGGCCTGCCGCCGCGGTGACATCGACCGGCCGCTCGCGATCCGCGCCATGAAGCGCTTCCTGGTCGAGTGGCACGAGGCATCGGGCATCCCGGACGTCATGCCCTACATCGAGGCCCGCTCCGAGAGGGTCGCGGTCGTCGGGGCGGGTCCGGCCGGCATCTCCGTGGCCCGCGAGCTGGCCCTCAAGGGCTACGGCGTCGAGGTCTTCGACAGCCTGCCCTACGGCGGCGGCACGATGCTCATCGGCGTGCCCGCGTTCCGCCTGCCGCGCGAGGCGATCGAGATGGACGTCCACCTCGTCGAGCGGCTCGGCGTCCGGTTCCACTTCAACACGACGATCGGCGTCGACATCACGTTCGACGAGCTCCAGCGCGACTTCGACTCGGTCGCGATCACCGCCGGCGCGATGAACGCGGTCGCGCTCGACGTGCCGGGCGCCGAGCTCGAGGGCATGGAGTACGGCGTCGACTTCATGAAGAAGGCCAACCTCGGCCAGCCGATCCCGATCGGGGCCGACGTCGTCGTCATCGGCGGTGGCTACACCGCGATGGACTGCTCGCGAACCGCGCTGCGCCACGGCGCCGAGCACGTCTCGATCGTCTATCGCCGGACCCGCTCCGAGCTCGTCGTCGATGAGGAGGAGCTCGGCGAGACCGAGCGCGAGGGCGTTCGGATGGAGTTCCTCGCCAGCCCGATCGAGGTCCTCGGCGAGGACGGCCACGTCACCGGGGTCAGGTTCATCCGCAACCGCCTCGGCGAGCCGGATGCCTCGGGCCGCCGGTCGCCGGTCCCGGTCGAGGGCTCCGAGTTCGTCATCAAGGCCGACGTCGTCATCCCGGCGGTGTCGCAGGCGGCCGACCTGACGTTCCTGCCCGTCGAGGCCGACTTCGAGGTCAATCGCGGCCGGGTCAAGGTCGATCCCGCGACCTACGCCACGAACGTCCGCGGCGTGTTCGCCTGCGGCGACTTCGTGACCGGCCCGACGACGCTCATCGAGGCCGCCGGCCACGGCAAGAAGTGCGCCTACGCGATCGACCGCTACCTCGCCGGCCGGACCGACATCACCGTGGCCGCGAACGTCAAGATCACGAGCTCGTGGCGCCACGACATGCCGGAGCTGTACGACGTCCTGCCGCGCCAGCACATCCCGATGACCCCGGTCGAGCTGCGGATGCCGTCCGCCGATCCCGAGGTCAACTTCACGACCCAGGTCGAGCAGGGCTACGACGCGACCGGCGCGGTCGCCGAGTCGACCCGCTGCCTGATGTGCAACTACAACATCTGGTTCGACCCGTTCCGGTGCGTCCTGTGCGGCGCCTGCGCGGACGTCTGTCCCGAGGGCGTCATCCACATGGTCGACATCAACCAGCTCAAGGCCGAGGGCGTCCTGACCGAGCTCGAGGAGGCCTACGGCTGGGAGAACGGTGGGGCGATGATCCTCGACGAGGAGCGCTGCATCCGCTGCGCGCTGTGCGTCAAGCGCTGCCCGTTCGACGCCATTACGATGGAGCGGTTCGAGCTGCAGGAGGTCTCGAGCGACGGCCGGCTCTACAAGGAGTCGTACCGTGACGCCCAGCTTGCCGGGACGGCCGGCGTGGCAGGAGGAGCCCGGTGAGTTTCCTCGAGCGGGTGGATCTGGCCATCCGCCGCAGTCCCGCGTGGCGCTCGCTCTTCCGCAACCCGTACCCCAACGACGAGCGGTCGCGGGCGTACGCGGTCATGAACAACGTCTTCCTGCATCTCCACCCGGTCCGCGTCCGCCAGCACGCCGTGAAGTTCGCCTACACCTTCTGCCTGGGCGGGCTGAGCTTCTTCCTGTTCCTCGTGCTGACGATCACCGGCGTGTACCTGATGTTCTTCTACGTCCCGTCGGCGACGTCGGCCTACACGGACATCCTGAACATCCAGACGAAGGTCGCCTTCGGGCTGCTGACCCGGAACATCCATCGGTGGGGCGCCCACCTGATGGTGTTCTTCGTCTTCCTGCACATGATGCGGGTCTTCTACCACGGGGCCTACAAGCCGCCGCGCGAGTTCAACTGGGTCGTCGGCATCATCCTGCTGTTCTCGACGATCCTGCTCAGCTTCTCGGGCTACCTGCTGCCGTGGGACCAGATCGCGTACTGGGCGATCACGATCGGCACGAACATGACGAG
>JACQEG010000022.1 GCA_016200665.1 Chloroflexota bacterium
ACGTCCAGCCAGCCTTCGTGATCGGCTCGAATCGCGAGCTCCAGCCGGGTCATGACGTCGAAGCGCTCGTACATGCGCGAGAGATGGACCTCGACCGTCTTGCGGGAGGTGTTGAGCTCGGCTGCAATTTCGTCGTTCGACCGCCCGGCGATGACGAGCGCGATGATCTGGCGCTCCCGGGTACTCAACGCCACGAAGCCCCCGCGGCCCTCCCGCAACTCCTCGGGGCTGAACGCGCTGCCGCCATCGGCGATCTGGCGAATCGCAGCGATCAGGTCTTCGAGAGGCGCCGTCTTGAGCATGAATCCCTGGGCCCCAAAACGAATTGCCGCCGCCACGTACTGGCGGGTCTTGAAGGTCGAAAGGACCAGCACGCTCGGCCCGCGCCCGCCAAGCTCCGAGAGCAGATCGAGTCCGTTCCCATCCGGCAGCCGAACGTCCAGCAAGAGCACGTCGACGTCTTCGCGAGCCGCGATCGCCCGAGCGTCGGCCACGGTCTGACCCTGCGCCACGATGGCGATGTCCTGCACGGTCCCAAGCGCCGTCTCCAGGCCACTCAGGACAACCGGGTGGTCATCGACGATGGCAAGCCGGACGATGCCGGGCGAGTCAGGCTTGGCCGACAGCGGGGCGGGTGAAGTAGCCGACGCTCGGGCGGCAGGCTGGGCCACGATGCCGGCGCCGCGTGGAGCCGGGAAACTCATAAGACGGCAGCGTGCCCCGAAGATCCGCCGACTCGGAGACGTCAGCGAAGTGTCGCTCCGTCGCACAGATTCGGCCATGGCCTCCTCCCTTTCGTCCGGCCCCCGACCGGTGGGCGAATCCCGGTGGCACGGCCACTCTCCGCGCCGCTTGCGGTGGCAACAATTGGGGAGAACCCTCATGGAAGCCGAGGCCTCCCAGTGATGAGGCGCACCGTGACCGCCGAGGGATGCGCCTTGCATGCCGGCGAGCGCCGTCCCGAACCGCCCAAGGGTTTTCCCCAGCTACCGGCCTCCGGAGGCGATCCCCCGCCGCATCACACGCGGCGGTTGCCAAGGCCCGGCCTCTCTTTCCGCGCGCGGTCGGGCGTCCCTCGCTCGTGGCGAGCCCTGGCGGCTGACAGGCGCCCAGCCCGCCCGACCGGAAGATAGGTAATCCCATCTTGATATTGCCAGCCGTACCCGCTAGGGTCTCGACACCATCAGGAATACGTCGAGAAGAGCCCCTGAGCTGAGGTCCTGCTCCCCAACCAGAATGTCGCGGGTTCGCATCCCGTCTCCCGCTCCACTCGCTCCTCGGGCGGATCGCCGCGCTCCCCTCAGCGCCAGTTGATGCGGACGTTCGCGGCCAGCGACTCTCCTGCCCCGAGCAAGCGGACCCCTGCTCGACCGGCCGAGTCAGGGGGCATTCCCAGCGCGTTCGGCCAGGCGGTCTGCGGCTCGACGCAGAAGCCCTCTGGCGGCGTGTACACGACGATCACGCCGAGCGGTGCGCCGAACTCCATGGCAAGATGCAGGTCGGGCCAGTCGATGTCGACCGGCGAGCTCGGGTCGGGGTAGACGGCGTCGATCCGGCGCCCGCCGAGGGCGGGTCCGGTGCGGAGGTCGGTCATCGAATCGACCGGCCACAGCTCGCCCGTGGGCAGCTGGTCGCGCGTCGCCAGGACGTGGCCGGCGGCCAGGCGGACCGACGGATCGCCACCGCGGCGTGAGAACCACGGATGCCAGCCGAGGGCCGCCGGCATCGCTTCGCCGGCGATCACCTCCGCGTGCAGCGAGAGCCGGCCGGGCTCGATGGCGATCCGCTGGCGGACCTCGCCCCCGAAGGGCCAGTCCGCGCGATCCAGCGGGCACGCCAGCTCCACGACATCGGCCCCCCGGTGCGTCACCGTCCACGGCCGGTCATGGACGACGCCGTGGATCGCATGGTCGCCGCCCGTCCGGGCGAGCTGGACGTCGTGGCCGTCCCATCGCACGCGGCCGCCCGCGAGCCGGCCGGGCCAGGGCGCCATGAGGAAGCAGCCCCACTGCGTCGAGCGGTCCTCGTCGGACGACGGACCGACGAACAGCTCGCGGCCGCCGACCTGGAGGGAGGCGAGGCGCCCACCACGGTCCGGGTCGAGCGCGACGGAGGCATCGGCGGCGTGCAGCCGGATCAGGGAGGACCTCCCGCGGACGCCGTCGGTGGGTGACGCAGCCACTATAGGTGCGCCGCCGACGGCCGATCGGAGGGGGCCGCGGGTTAGCGGACGAGCCGGACGAAGGCGTCGATGTCCACCCGGGGCCGGCCGGCGGTCCCGAGGCAGACGATCCTGATCGTGTGCGTGCCGTTGGCCGTCCAGTTGTAGGCGTAGGCGACCTGCCGGGCGAGGTACTTGGTCGCGTAGAGGTCGATCGTGCCCTTGTAGCTCCCGTCGATGTAGACCGCGGCCTTGCCGCGGTTCGGCCCGCGGTAGGTGATCCAGCTGACCGCCGAGCCGCTGAACGTGTAGGTCGCGTAGACGCCCTTCGAGGTCGCGTACTTCAGGCTGCCCCCGGACGCGTAGGTCGCGCTGACCGTCCGCCAGCCGCTCGTGTAGCGAACGGCCGTGCTCCATTGCTGGGTGAGCTGCGGCGTGATCCGCGGGCCGGCGGTCCATGCACTGGCATTGCCGACCCCGTCGGTCGCCTGGACCTGATCGCGCTGGGTGTGCCCGAAGGACAGCGACTCCACCGCGGAGGTGGCCAGCGGCCCGGTCAGGCTCACCGAGCTCCAGGCTCCGCCGTCGACCTGGTGCTGGAGGGCATAGCCCGCGATGCCGCTCGCGTCGGTGGCCGACCACGAGCTGCGGACCGGCGTCGTGCTGCCGATGACCGACCCGGCGTACAGGCGCGGGAACGGCGCGACGACCGTGGGCGGCTTGCCGTCGGTCACGACCAGGCTGGTCGTGGCGGTCCGGGTCAGGCCGTTGGCCGTCCCGCTGACCGTGACCGGGTAGGTGCCGACGGGCGTCGTCGACCCGACGCTGAACGAGTAGCTCGTCGACCCGCCCGACACGGGCGCGAGCGTCGTCGTGGCGGTCACGCCGCTCGGCAGGCCGGAGACCGTCAGGCTGATCGGCAGGGTGAAGTAGTCACGGTCGATCGAGACCGACAGGCCGCCGCTGCCGCCCTGCTCGACCGACTGGCTTGCCGGGCCGGCCGCGACCTTGAAGTCGGCGCCGAACGTGACGCGGGTCAGGTCGAGGCCGTTGAACAGATCCATGTCGACGCAGCCGCCGATGCCCGGCACGGTGCCGCAGTCGTCGTACTGCCAGAACGTCCAGCCCTTGCCGCCCCAGTTGCTCGCGGGCGTCGTGGGGCTGTTGACGAACCAGTGCGCGATCCACAGGACCGTGTAGCCCTCGTCGGCGAACTGCCGGGTGTCGCCGAGGTAGGTCTTCCAGAACGCCGGACTGGTGTAGATCATCGGCCGTGCGCCGGTCTTGGCGTAGACCTCGGCGAGCCACGCCTCGACCCACGCCTGCCGCGCGGCCACGGTCATCGACCCCGCCCGCTCGATGTCGAGGGCCGGGACGAGCATGCCGGGGCTGAGGCCGAGCTGGCTCACGAACCAGTCCGCCTCGCCGACGGGATCGGTCGGGTTGAGATCCGGGCGGGCGAAGTGGTAGCCGGTGACCGCGAGGCCCGCGCTCTGTGCCTGCGAGCGGTTGGTCGTCCAGGCGCTGTCGAGATAGCCGATTCCCTCGGTGGCCTTCGCCACGACGAAGCTCATCCCGGCAGCCTTGACCTTCGTGTAGTCGATCGGGCCCTGCCAGCGCGAGACGTCGATGCCGGCGAGGGTGCCGGTGGCGCGGAACAGGCCCGCGGCGGCGTACACCTGGGTCACGCCGAACAGCGTCGAGACGTCCGTGTTGCCGATCCGGACGATGGCGTACCAGCGCTTGCCCGCGACGGTGCCATTGCAGTCCGCCGACCAGGAGTCGCCCGACACCTCGGACGAGGTCGTCACCGTGGTGCCGGCCGGGATGACCTTCAGGACGGCGGCCGACGTGGACGCGGAGGCGCGCAGGTTGACGTCGCAGTTGGCCGTGTAGTCACGCCAGCCGGCGGCGACCGGCGACGCGAGCGCCGGAAGCGCAACGATGGCGACGAGCAGTGACAGGCCCAGGGCGACCGGGGCCGAGCGGCGGTGGGTCAGACGGTTCATCGGCCTCGTCTCGCGGGGCTGCGGGTGGTGGACGGCGCGCAGCGCCTCGCGCAACCACGACCCTACGAATCGCGGCCCTCGCGGTCACTGGCCTGACAGTCCTGCCCCACCGGGTCGTTTGTCGCGTTCGCGCCGGCGCTCGCGCCCATTGGTGCGACTCCGCACCGTGACCCGAAAGTCCTGTGCGCGTACTCTCCGGCGGCGTGCGATCATCCGCGGCGTCTTCCAGCCGTCTCGATCACCGGGGAGTGTTCAGAAGATGTCCGTGACCGGCCGCTCGCGGGTTGCCATCGTCGCTGCCGGCCTGGCCGGCCTCGCCCTCGTGGGCGCCCTCCTCATCGGATCGCCGAAGGGCGGCGGGCCCCAGCTCGCCGCACCGGGCAATCACGCCACGGTGTCGGTCGCGGATTCCGCCAACGGACCGGTCGCGATGGGCAACGGCGTCTTCATGGGCGCCGCCCTGAAGCACGACGCCTCGAAGCCCCTCCGGGAGCTGAAGCAGTACCCGGCCCATCCCATCGAGGCCCGGGACGGCGAGGGCGCCGAGCACGCCGCCGCGGACCGCCCCGCGCCGCAGGCTGTCGACACCGTCGTCCAGTCGACGCTCGCCAGCCCGGCGATGCCCGCCACGAGCCTGAGCTTCGATGGCATCGGCTTCCCCGGGGTTGCCTGCAACTGCGCCCCGCCCGACACCAACGGCGAGGTCGGAGCCACGCAGTACGTCCAGATCGTCAACGAGGGCTACCAGGTCTGGAACAAGTCCACCGGCGCCTCGGTCTACGGCCCGGTCGGGATCACCACGATCTGGAGCGGCTTCGGCGGCGTCTGCGAGGCCAACGGCGACGGTGACCCGGTGGTCCTGTACGACCAGCTCGCGAACCGCTGGCTGGTGAGCCAGTTCGCCGGCGCGAGCGTCCCGACCGATGAGTGCGTCGCGGTGTCACAGACCAGCGATGCGACCGGCGGCTGGTACCGCTACGACTTCCACCTCGGATCGAACTTCTTCGACTACCCGCACCTGGCGGTCTGGCCCGACGGCTACTACATGAGCATGAACGTCTTCAACTCGGCCGGAACGTCGTACCTCGGCGCGCAGCCATTCGTGTTCGACCGCGCGAAGATGCTCGCGGGCCAGGCGGCGACCTTCCAGACGACCGGCAATCTCGGCTCGACGAGCGATCCGATCCTGCCGGCCGACGTCGACGGCTCGACGCTGCCGCCCGCGGGCGCGCCCGCGACGTTCATCCGCTACCCGCGGCTGGGCACGTATCAGACGTACCACTACCACGCGGACTGGGTGACGCCCGCGAGCTCGACATTCACGACGTTCGCCTCCCCGGCCGCGGCGCCGTTCAGCGCGGCCTGCGGTGCCTGTGTCGCGCAGCCCGGCACGACGTCCACCCTGGACACGCTCGGCGACCGGCTCATGTTCCGGCTCGCCTACCGCAACTTCGGCGACCACGAATCGGTCGTCGGGAACTTCACCGTCCAGTCGGGCGGCGTCACGGGCGTCCGGTGGTTCGAGATCCGGAACGTGACGAACGGCCCGGAGACGGTCTTCCAGGAGAGCACCTACCAGCCCGATTCGACCTATCGCTGGATGGGCAGCGCGGCGATGGACCAGAACGGTGACATCGCCGTCGGATTCAGCGCCTCGAGCAGCTCCGTCGTCCCGTCGCTTCGCTACGCCGGCCGCCTCGCGGGCGATCCGCTCGGCAGCCTGGCCCAGGGCGAGGCGGTCCTGTTCGGCGGCTCGGGCAGCCAGAGTGGCACGAGCAGCCGCTGGGGCGACTACGCCGACCTGACCGTGGACCCGGTCGACGACTGCACGTTCTGGTTCACCAGCGAGTACTACCCGTCCGGCGTCTCGTCGTTCAACTGGCGGACCCGGATCGGCTCGTTCAAGTTCACGGGCTGCGGCTCCTCGCCGACGACGGGCTCCATCTCGGGCCAGGTCACGGACACGAACACCAGCAGCGGCATCGCCGACGCGACCGTGTCCCTCTCGGGCAGCGGCACCGGCACGACGACGACCGACGCCTCGGGCAACTACTCGTTCACGAACCTGACGCCGAGCCCCAGCTACACGGTCAGCGCGTCCAAGACGACCTACTCGGCCGGCGCCGGCTCGTCGGTCACGGTGCCGGTCACGGCCGGGACCACGTCGACCGCGAACCTGACCCTGACCTCGACGCTGGGCAGCATCTCCGGCCACGTGACCGACTCGGCCACCCACGCCGCGATCTCCGGCGCGACCGTCCAGCTGGATGGTGGGTCGACCGCGTCGACCGATGCGACCGGTGCGTACGCGTTTTCGGGCGTCAGCCCGGGCCCGCACAGCCTCACGGCCTCGAAGCTCGGCTACAACGCCGCCACGAACTCCGGCGTCGCGGTAAGCGCCGGGGTCTCGACGACCTCGGACTTCGCCCTCGTGGCGAAGCCGGTCGTGAGCACCCTGTTCATCTTCCCGACGACGGCGGCGGCGGTGACGACGCTGGCCGGTGACAACAATGGCTACAGCGGGTCCGGCTCGTGGTGGTCCGCCTTCGACGGCAACGTCGGGACCGACGCGAGCGGCGGGACGGCCAGCAGCCAGACCTGCGGTGCGTCGACCCGCGACCAGGAGGTCTTCTCGGGCGTCTCGCTCGGGGTCCCGTCGGGCGCCTCCATCCTGGGCATCCGCGTCCAGGCCCGCGGCCGGGCCAGCTCGACCGGCAGCTCGCCGAAGTTCTGCGTCCAGCTCTCCAGCGACGGCGGCTCGACGTGGTCGGCCGGCCGGGTCACCTCCAACCTGAAGACGTCGCTCCAGACCTACACCCTCGGGACCACCACGGACCTGTGGGCCAAGACCTGGACCGCGGCGAGCTTCGGGTCGAGCTTCCAGCTCCGCATCACCGACCTCGCCAACTCGACCGGTCGGAGCTTCTACCTCGACGGCGTCTCGGTGAGCGTCACCTACCAGTAGGTCTCGTCGTCGTCGCGGCGAGGCCGCGGCACGACGCCCCACGAGAAGCTCGAAGCCCGGCCGCGAGGCCGGGCTTCGAACGTGCTGAGGCGAGGGCGAAACCCGCGGCCGCGGGACGACCGCGGGACGACCGTGGGTCAGTGGACGGCGGCGGCGCCCTCCAGCTCCACGAAGGTGATGCAGCCGTCGGCGGGGCAGACGTAGGCGCACAGCCGGCAGCCCACGCAGTAGTCGCCGTCGACGGTCAGGCGGGACGTGCCGTTCGTCCGCTCGAGCCTGATGGCCTGGTGGGCGCCGTCCTTGCAGGCGGCGTAGCACAGGTTGCAGTGGACGCAGGTGGCCTCGTCGATCTGGGCGAGCAGCCTGAACGACTGGTCGAGCTGGCCCCAGTCGCCGATGTTCGGCAGGGCCTTCCCGACCAGCTCGGCCGGGCTGTGGAGGCCCTTCGCACGAAGGTACATCGACATGCCGTCGACGAGGTCGTCGATGAGCCGGAAGCCCCAGTGCATGACGCTCGTCCCGACCTGGACGGTCGAGGCGCCGAGGAGCATGAACTCCACCGCGTCGTGCCAGTCACCGATGCCGCCGATCGCGGAGATCGGGAGCCCGATCTGTGGGTCGCCCGCGATCGAGGAGGTCATGAACTGGGCGATCGGCTTGACCGCGGGGCCGGAGTAGCCACCGTGGCTGCCACGGCCGCGGACGTCCGGATTGGGCGCCCAGGTCTCGAGGTTGACGCCGATCTGCGAGTTGATCGTGTTGATCAGCGCGACGCCGTCGGCCCTGGCGGCCTTCGCGGCGCGACCCGGCAACCGGATGTCCGTGACGTTCGGGGTCAGCTTGACGAGGACCGGTACGCGGGTCTTCTCCATGACCCACTCGGTGATCATCTGGACGTATTCGGGGACCTGGCCGACCGCGGCACCCATGCCGCGCTCGCTCATCCCGTGGGGGCAGCCAAAGTTGAGCTCGATGCCGTCGGCGCCCGTGTCGTTGACCCGGCTGACGATGTCGTACCAGGCCTCCGGCTTCGACTCGACCATGAGCGACGCGACGACCGCCTGGGTCGGGTAGCGGCGCTTGATCTCGGCGATCTCGTCGAGGTTCGTCTGGATCGGGCGGTCGCTGATGAGCTCGATGTTCGAGAGGCCCACGAGCTTGCGGCCGTCCATGTTCAGCGCCCCGAGGCGGGACGTGACGTTGGTGATCGGCTCGCCGATCGTCTTCCAGACGACGCCGCCCCAGCCCGCGTCGAAGGCCCGGGCGACCATCTCGCCGGTGTTCGTGATCGGGCAGGAGGCGAGCCAGAACGGGTTCGGGCCGCGGATCCCGGCCATGTCGGTGAACAGGTCGACGCCCGGGACCGTCGAGTCGGTCGGCCGGACGGGCACGACCCGGGCAGCGAGCCCGAGAGCACCGATGATCGCCGCCGCGGCGACCTTGCCCGCCTGCACGGCGTTGACGACCTCTGCGCCGCCGTTGGCGATGTCGCCGATCGCCCAGACCTTGGGATTGGCGGTCCGGCCGGTCGCGTCGGCGACGACGGCCGTGCCGTTGTTGAGCGCGACGCCGAGCGCCTCGAGGAGGTCTGTCGGGCCGGCCTGGCCGACCGCGCGGACGATGGTGTCGAACGGGAGCTCGAACCGCGAGCCCTCGATGGGCTCCGGCCGGCGGCGACCGGAGGCGTCGGGCTCGCCGAGGCGCATGTGCTCGAACTCGACGGCCCACACGGAGCCGTCACCGCAGATCTCGACCGGGGCCGTCAACCAGCGGATCGTGACGCCGAGGCTCCGTGCCAGCTCGATCGCGTGGGGATAGGCAGGGGTCTCGACCGCGCTCCGGCGGTAGAAGAGGGTGACCTCCTCGGCGCCGAGGCGGACCGCGGCCGCGGCCGCGTCGAACGCCGTGCTGCCGCCGCCGATGACGGCGACGCGCCTGCCGAGGTTGACGTGGCTCGTGGCGCCGGCGATGGCGCTGCCGATGAGGTCGAGCGCGTCGACGACGCCCTCGAGGTCCTCGCCCGGGATGCCGAGCCGCTTGCCATGGCCCAGCCCGATCGCCAGGACGACGGCGTCGTGGTCCTTGAGCAGGGCGGTGGCGGCGACATCCTTGCCGACCGTCGTGTTGAGTCGGAGCGCTGCCCCGGCCCGTTCGATCGCGGCGACGTCGCAGGCGACGGTTTCGCGTGGCAGCCGCCACGGGACGATGCCGTGGTCGCCCAGGCCGCCGGCCCGCTCGTGGCCGTCGTACACGGTCACGGCGACACCGGCCTTGCGGAGCGTCGCCGCGCAGGCGAGACCCGCCGGTCCGGCGCCGACGATCGCCACGCTGGGAGCGCTCGGCGTGGCCGCGGAGGTCGAGGTCTCGGGGGCGGGCTCCGTCGTGGTCGCGGGCGCCGGCCTCGCCGCGGTCTCGACCGCGAAGCGCTGCAGCCGGCCGATGGCGATCGGGTGGTCCATGCCGGTGCGGACGCAGGCGCCCTCGCACAGCTTCTCGACCGGGCACGCCGCCCCGCAGATCGCGCCCAGCGGGTTCGCCGTGAGGATCGTGCGGGCACTGCCCTCGATGTTGCCGGTGGCGATCTTACGGATGAATGACGGGACGTCGACGTCGCTCGGGCAGGCGCGCGCGCAGGGCGCGTCGAAGCAGTAGAGGCAGCGGTCGGCCTCCGTGCGAGCGGCCGCGGCCGTCAGGAGGGGCAGGGGCAGGAATGGGTCGGGCACGCGCCCAACCGACGCTTCGACGGTCATTGGTTCAGACCCTCGGTCGGTCGCCGGCGGGCGGCGACAACTCGGACGCAAGGCCTCATGGTGGTTGCGCCCCGGCGGCGCGCACACGGCCGAAGTGCCCGCCCGGACCGTGCCGGAGGGCGCAGTCGGGGATATCGTTCGCGGCGATGGCCAGCCCGGATCTGCCCCGCTCCCGATCGGCCCGACTCGACGTGGTCCAGGTCGGCTCGCTGACGAGCACCGGCGGCGGAGTCGCCAGCTCGTGCTCGCTCATCCGCGAGGCCGGCCGGGCGATCGTCGTCGACCCGGGCATGGCCGCGAGCCAGGCCGCGATCCTCGATCCGCTTCGCGCCCTCGGCCTGGAGCCCGGCGACGTCACGGACGTCGTGATCAGCCACCACCACCCGGACCACACGATCAACGTCGGGCTCTTCCCGAACGCCGCCGTTCATGACTTCTGGGCAACCTACCGTGGCACGGTCTGGGAGGACGCCGAGGACGATCGCCGCGAGCTCACCCCATCGGTCCGACTGCTGCTCGTGCCCGGCCACACCGCCGAGGACGTCGCGACCGTCGTCGGCACGCCTGATGGCGTCTTCGTGCTGACCCACCTGTGGTGGACCGCCGAGGGCCCCGCCGACGATCCCGTCGCCGAGGATCCCGCCGCGCTGCACGCGGGCCGGGCGCGCGTCATCGCGATCGCCGACCGGATCGTGCCCGGCCACGGCCCCGTCTTCGCCCCGGATGACCTGACTCCGCGCTGACGAGGCCACGGCCCGTTCGGCGTCACTGGGCGGCCGGCGGTGACTGCCAGTCACCAATTCCTCCGAGAGGGCGCTCGAGAAGCCTGGGCCGGGCGAACTCATCCCGACATGAGCGTGTGCCGGGACAAGTCCGCGAGGGCGCAGGAGGGAATTCGGCCCTCGACCCGCAATTGATGACTGCCAGTCACCGCGAGTGCCGCGGAACCGGGGTGCCGGACATGTCGTCTGGCGGGCAGCACTACGCACCCATGCGCCGGCTCGATCCGAATGGAGCCTCCGATGTCCGACAACACCGTCACCATCAGCCTGCCGATGCCCGGCTCCCGCGGCCGCTGGCTGGCGGCGGGCCTCGCCGCCGGGCTCCTCGTCGCCGGCCTGGCGAGCCCCCTGTTCTCGACCCCGCGGCTGCTCGCGTCCAACCCGACGCCCACGGCCAACGAGCACACGATCTCCGTCAGCGGGACGGGTCGGGTGGTGCTCACGCCGGACACCGCGGACCTGCGGCTCGGCGTCAACGTCACCGCGGCGACCGTCAAGGCGGCCCGCGCCGACGCCGCCACCCGGATGACCGCGGTCATCGCCGCGCTCAAGAAACTCGGCATCGCCGACAGGGACATCCAGACCTCGTCCGTGTCGCTCCAGCCGACGTACGACTACTCGGCCGGCACGAACCCGCCGCGTCTCACCGGCTACCAGTTCACTAACGGCCTCGCCGTCACTATCCGAGACTTCGACAAGGTCGGCGACGCGATCGACAACGCGCTCGCCGCCGGAGCGACGACCCTCGACAGCGTGTCGTTCCGGGTCGCCGACGAGACCGGCGCGGCCAACCAGGCTCGCCAATCGGCCATGGCCGAGGCCAAGACCAAGGCCCAGACCCTCGCCACCGCGGCGGGCGTGTCGATCATGGGCGTCGCCTCGATCAGCGAGACCGTCGCCCCGATCCCCTACCCGGTCTACTACGGCGCCGCTGCATCCGGCGCGGTGAAGGACGTCGCGACGCCCATCCAGGCGGGCACGTCCGAGGCGCGCGCCGGCGCGGGGACGACGTCCCGTACCGAGCTCGCGTGCATGGAACGGCCCCCGGCGATCCGCCGGGGGCCGTTCGTTCGGTCCGCGGTGCCCAGGTCGGGCATCGCGGTCAACTGTTCGAGGGTCAGCTGTTCGCGGGGAAGACCAGACTGAGGGCCGGCCGCTTGCCCGGCTCGGGCCAGCGGATCGTGACCTCCTTCTGGCGGGTGAAGAACTTCAGTCCGTCGAGGCCGCGCATCGGCAGGTCGCCGAGTGCGGACTCCTTGGCGCCACTGAACGAGAGGAAGCCGGCCGGCACCGGGATCGGCACGTTGACGCCGATCATCGGGACCTCGCACTCGAGCTGGTAGCGCCGCGCGGCGCCGCCATCGGCGGTGAAGATCGCGGTGCCGTTGGCGTACTTGTGGCCGTTGACGAGCTTGATCGCCTCGTCATAGGTGTCCACGCGCACGATCCCGAGGACCGGCCCGAAGATCTCCTCGTTGTAGATGTCCATGCCCGGCACGACGTGGTCGAACAGGGACACGCCGAGGAAGAAGCCCTCCGGGTTCGTCGGATGGACGAACGGCCGGCCGTCGACGACGAGCTCGGCGCCCTCCTCCACACCGCGGTCGATCCACTTGATGATCGAGGCGCGGTGCTCGCGGGTGTAGATCGGGCCCATGTCGGTGCCGGGCTTCATCCCGTCGTCGACCTTCAGGCGCGAGATCCGGTCGAGGATCATCGGCCGGAGCTGGTCGGCGACGCCGCCGACGGCGACGAGCAGGGTCTGGGCCATGCAGCGCTCGCCGGCGGAGCCGAAGCCTGACGCCACGGCGGCGTCGGCGGCCAGCTCGAGGTCGGTGTCGGGCAGCACGACCATCATGTTTTTGGCGCTTGTGAAGGCCCCGACGCGCTTGCCGCGCTTCGTGCCCTCCTCGTAGACGTAGCGGCCGACCGGCGTCGAGCCGACGAACTGGATGGCCTTGATGTCGGGGTGCTCGACGATCGCGGTGACGGCCTCGCGGCCGCCGTACACGACGCTGAGGATGCCGTCCGGCAGGCCCGCTTCCTTCCACAGCTCGGCCTGGAGCTGGGTCGCGCTCGGGGTGTGCGACGACGGCTTGAGGATGACCGCGTTGCCGGCCGCGAGGGCGATCGGCAGGATCCACATCGGGACCATGACCGGGAAGTTGAACGGCGTGATCGCCGCCACGACACCGAGCGGCTGGCGGAGCGTGACCGTGTCGACGCCGGTCGCGACGTTCGGGGTGTTCATGCCCGACAGGTGGACCGGCAGGCCGCAGGCGTACTCGACGGTCTCGATCCCGCGAGTCACGCCGACGAGCGCGTCGGCGAACGTCTTGCCGTGGTCCTTCGTGATGAGGGCGGCGAGCTCCTCGCGGTGCTTCCAGGCCAGCTCGCGGAAGGCGAAGAAGATCTGGCTGCGGGCGATGAGCGGCGTGTCGCGCCAGGCCGGGAAGGCCTTCATGGCGGCGGCGACGGCAGCATCGACCTCGGGCTTGCCGCCGCGCGGCACCCGGGCGATGACCTGGCCGGTGGCGGGGTTGTAGACGGGGCCGGTCTGCTCCGGCAGCACCTCGACCGGACGACCGTCGATCCAGTGAGACAGGATCGGGAGCGGCGTCGGCGGTGTCTCGGTGCCGCGGGGCTCGAGCTCGATGGTCATGTGGCGCGGCCTCCTGGGCGGCGTTCGCGCATGCACGCGCGAACACACCTCTGTGGTGGGTTCCGGTGGGATGGTCTGCTCGCCGCGGGGCCGTTTCTAGGGCGCCCCGGCACCGCCGGGGGGGTGACGATCGGCCCCTCCTGAGCCGGGCCCGAGACGCCCTGCTCCAGACGACTCACGCAAACGGGCCATTCGGCCCATTGGCATGGATAGGTGCTTAAGACATATATAAGCCCTACGCGCATATAAGCCATCGACGAACGTTCGACGGTGGCACCGGGAGGTCCGCCAGCGTGATCGGCTTCAACGAGGAGATCGACGCGATCCAGGGCTCGACCCTGCGAACGCTGGCGAGCCCCCATCGGGTGCGGCTCGTCCACCTCCTCTCGGCCGGTCCGCGCGACGTTCGCGACATCGCGGCGGGGCTCAATCTCAGCCAGACGGCGACGTCGCAGCACCTCGCCGCCCTGCGCAGCGCCGGCCTCGTCGAGGCCACGCGCGACGGCCGCAGCGTCTCCTACCGGCTCGCCGATCCGGACATCGCCACCGCCTGCAACCTCATGCGCACCGTCCTGGTCCGGCGCCTCTCGCGCCTCGGCCTGCTCGCCGCGGCCGCCGAGCCTGCCGCGGCGTTCGCCGCCGTCCAACCCACCGTCCAGATGACGTCGGAGGCCGCACCTCGATGACCAGCCCGCTCTCGATCGTCCTGTTCTCCGGCACCGAGGACAAGCTCCACGCCGCGGCAACCCTGGCCGCCGGAGCCGCCGCCATGGGCCGGCCCGTCAACATCCTGCTCCAGTATTGGGCGCTGGATGCCTTCCGCACCGGCCAGATCGGGAAGGGTCACCGTCTGGCGTGCGAGGCCGAGCCGGGAGCTCCGGCCGATGCTGCGTCCTTGCCCTGGGTCGAGACCCTCCGCATGGCCAAGGAGCTCGGCGAGGTCCAGATCCGGGCATGCGCGGGCTCGCTCGACTACCTGAAGCTCGACGTCTCCGAGCTCGACGCCCTCGTCGACAGCGCGGGCGGCATCGCGTCGTTCTTCGCCGACGCCGGCGACGGCTCCATCACGTTCATCTAGCGAGAGGAGCGCTGCGTCATGGCGGTCGAGAAGCTCGTGATCCTGGTCACGCATGGGCCGGAGGACCCGGAGCGGGCGACGGTCCCGTTCGTCATGGCCTGCGCGGCCCTCGCGTCCGACGTGGACGTCGTCATGGGCTTCCAGGTCGATGGCGTCCGGCTGGCGCATGCCGGTGACGCCGACACCGTCCAGGCACCCGAGTTCCCCCCGCTCGCGAAGCTCGTCGCGGACTTCGTCGAGCTCGGCGGCAAGGGCCTGGTCTGCGGCCCCTGCGCGAAGAGCCGCGGCATCACCGCCGACTCGTTGATCGGCGGCGCGGAGATCGTCGCGGCGGCCCGGTTCGTCGCCGAGATCACGTCGGCCACGAGCTGCGTCACCTACTGAGATCCACCAGGCATCGAGCGTCGACCACAGGAGACCGAACCATGAACGCCGTCGCCACCCCGGACCTTGACACCATCACGGCAGAGAAGATCGTCGACGCCCGCGGCGCCGCATGCCCCGGTCCGCTCCTCGAGGCCAAGAAGGGCATGGCCACGGTCGCGCTCGGCTCGGTCATCGAGCTGTGGTCCACCGATCCGATCACGAAGACCGACATCGCCGCCTGGTCGGCCAAGGTCGGCCACGAGTTCCTCGGCGCGGTCGAGGCGGACGGCTACGACCGCGTCTTCATCCGCCGCGGGAAGTAGGACACGAGGCTGCGGGTGGGGCGACCTCGTCCCGCCCGCGCCACCACCCCGATCCGATGACGACGATCGCTTCGCCTGCGCCGACCGACGGCCCCACGAGGGACCCGCGGATCCTCGTGTTCTCCACGAACACGATCTCCGATCCCGGGATCGACCTCGCCGGCAGCGCCCACATGAGCTACTCGCCAGGCGTGCGGGTGATCAGCCTGCCCTGCACGAGCGGCATCCGACCGTCCTGGATCCTCCACGCGATCGACGCCGGGTTCGACGGCGTGTTCATCGCCTCCGACGGTGACGAGTGCGCCTTCCTGCCGGATTGCTCGAAGCGGGCGTCGGCGATCATCGCCGAGGCCCAGCGGCGCCTGCGCCAGGCCGGCGAGTCGCCACAGCGGGTCCGCCTGGCAGCCATCTGCTCCGTCTGCGCCGAGCCGTTCACCAAGCACATCACCGGGTTCGCGGAAGCCCTGGCAACGCTCGGCCCGGCCCAGCGTCGGCCGGTCGAGGCGGGCGTCGCGTGATGGACCAGACCGTGGCAGCCGAGCAGTACGACGTCCTCGTCGTCGGTGCGGGCATCGGCGGCATGGAGTCCGCCCTGAAGCTCGGTGACATGGGCTACAAGGTCCTGCTCGTCGAGAAGGAGCCAAGCGTCGGCGGGAAGATGATCCTGCTGAGCAAGGTCTTCCCGACGCTCGACTGCGCAAGCTGCATCTCGACCCCGAAGATGGCGGCCTCGATCCACCACCCGAACGTCACGACCCTGACCTACACCGAGGTCGAGGAGATCGGCAAGGCCGGGGCCGATGGCCGCTTCCGGGCCCGGATCCGGCGGAAGGCCCGGTTCGTGGACGAGGCGTCGTGCACCGGCTGCCAGCTCTGCGAGAGCGCCTGCACCGTCGCGGTCCCCGACCAGTTCAATGCCGACCTCGTCGCCCGCCGCGCGGCCTACATCGCGTTCCCGCAGGCCGTTCCGAAGAAGGCCGTCATCGACCGCCAGGGCTCCTCGCCGTGCACCTTCGAGTGCCCGGCCGGGATCGAGGCCCACGGCTACGTGTCGCTCATCCGGAGCGGCGAGTACGAGAAGGCCCACCGCCTGGTGCTCGACGCGACCCCGCTCGTCGGGACGCTCGGGCGGGCCTGCTACGCGCCGTGCGAGGCCCAGTGCACCCGAGGGTCGCTCGAGGGCACGCTGCCGATCCGGCGCCTGAAGCGGTTCATCGCGGACCAGCACGCAGCCTCCGGCGAGGAGCTGGGCATCGAGGTCGCGCCACCGAACGGCCGCCGCGTCGCGATCGTCGGCTCGGGTCCGACCGGTCTCACCGCGGCCTGGCAGCTGGCCCGGCTCGGCTACGCCGTGCAGATCCTCGAGGCCGCCCCGGAGCCCGGAGGCTTCCTGCGCCTCGCCATCCCGTCGTACCGCCTCCCGACCGAGGTCGTCGAGCGCGACATCGACAACGTCCGAGCCCTCGGCGTGGAGATCGTCACGAACAGCCCGGTCCGCGACCTGGCCGCGCTCCACGAGGACGGCTTCGACGCCGTGCTCGTCGCGACCGGGACGCCGCGCTCGGCGCCGCTCGGCGTGCCAGGCGAGGACCGCCTCGGCGTCGTCGGCGGTCCGGAGTTCCTGCGTGGCGTGAAGCTCAACGAGCCCGTCGAGGTGGCCGGCAGGGACGTCGTCGTCGTCGGTGGCGGGAACGTCGCGATGGACGCCGCTCGTGTCGCCCGTCGGCTCGGCGCCGCGTCCGTGACCGTCGCCTACCGCCGCGGTCGATCGGAGATGCCGGCCCACCACGTCGAGGCCGAGGACGCCGAGCGCGAGGGCGTCCGGTTCGCCTTCCAGGTCGCTCCGGCGGAGGTGCTCGGCGATGCGGCCGGCGCGGTCGCCGGTCTGCGCTGCGTCCGGATGCAGCTGGGCCAGCCGGATGCGTCCGGCCGTCGGCGGCCCGAGCCGATCCCGGGCAGCGAGACGACCCTGGCCTGCCAGCTCGTCATCGGCGCGATCGGCATGGCGCCCGACACTGCGGCCTTCGCGACCCTCGCGACGGCGAACCCCAACGGCACGCTTCGGCCGGACCCGGACACCCTCCAGACCGGCGTCCCGTGGCTGTTCGCGGCCGGCGACGTGGTGCACGGCGCGACCGACATCACCCGGGCCGTCGGCCAGGGGCGCCGGGCGGCGCACATGATCGACCGCTTCCTGGACGACCGGCCGATGGATGGCTTCGACCTCCGGCTGCCGGCCGTCGACAAGGCCGCCGTGCTGGCCCGCCAGGCGGGCTATGCGTGGCGTGGGCCGGCCGCCGACGCGACGACCCTGAGCCCCGCGCCGCTGGACTTCACCGAGGTCGAGGCGCCCCTGACCGAGGTCGATGCGCGTGTCGCGGCCGGCCGCTGTCTGGACTGCGCGGTCTGCTCGGGCTGCAACGAGTGCGTCGCAGCCTGTCCCGTCGAGGGCTGCATCGACCTCCACGCCCGGGACGAGGAGCAGGACATCGATGCCGGCGCCGTCGTCCTCGCGACGGGCTTCCAGCTCTTCGCGGCCGACCTCAAGCCCGAGTACGGCTACGGCCGGTTCAAGAACGTCATCACCGGCATGCAGATGGATCGCCTGCTCGCGCCGACCCGGCCGTTCAACACGATCCTCCGGCCCGGCGATGGCAAGGTCCCCGAGCGGATCGCCTACGTCATGTGCACCGGCTCGCGCGACGAGACCGTCGGCAACCCGCTCTGCTCGCGGTTCTGCTGCATGTACTCCATCAAGCAGAACCAGCTGCTCATGGGCGCCCTCCCGCTGGCCGACATCACCGTCCACTACATGGACATGCGCGCCGCCGGAAAGCGCTACGACGAGTTCTACGAGCAGGCCAAGGCGATGGGCGCGACGTACGTCAAGGGACGGGTCGCGAAGATCACCGAGCAGCCCGACGGCAACCTGGTCCTCCGCTACGAGGACATCGAGGGCAGCGGGACGATCGTCGACGCCGAGTACGACCTCGTCGTCCTGGCGGTCGGCGTCCAGCCGAACCTGGAGCCGGGCGCGCTCTTCCCCGAGGGCGACCTCACGCTCGACGACTACCGCTACGTCGCCGAGCCCGACGAGGACCTCAACCCCGGCGCGACGAGCATCGCCGGGGTGTTCGTGGCCGGCGCCGCGTCCGGCGCCAAGGACATCGCCGACTCGATCGTCCATGCGGAGTCCACTGCGGCGCTCGTCGCGGCCCATCTCGAGCGGGCCCGCCTCCGCGAGCCCGAGCCCGAGGCGGTGCCGGCATGACGGGATCGTCTGCCGCGGCCAACGCTCGTCGTATTGGGGTCTACGTCTGCCATTGCGGCGGCAACATCAGCGACTACGTCGACGTCGACCGCGTCATCGCCGCCGTGGAGCACGAGCCCGGGGTCGTCGTCGCGCGGCAGGCGATGTTCGCCTGTTCCGATGCCACCCAGGGCGACATCGAGCGCGACATCCGCGAGCTCGAGCTCGACGGCCTCGTCGTCGCGTCGTGCTCGCCGAAGCTCCACGTCACGACCTTCCGCGGCGTGGCCAGGCGGGCCGGCCTGAACCCCTACGAGTACAGCCAGGTGAACATCCGCGAGCAGGCCTCGTGGATCCACACCGCCGATGCCGAGGGGACCACCGAGAAGGCCATCGCGCTCGTCCGGGGCGGTATCGCGAAGACCGGCCTGACCGAGCCGCTCGAGCCGATCGTCGTCGAGACGACCCAGAAGGCCCTCGTCGTCGGCGGCGGGATCGCCGGGATGCGGGCCGCGATCGGGCTGGCCGACCTCGGGCTCGGCGTCTTCCTCGTGGAGCGTGCGGCGGCACTCGGCGGCCACGTCCGGGGCATCGGGGCGATGTACCCGAACGGCCGCGATGGCGGGCGGCTCATCGACGAGCTGGCGGCCTCCATCAAGGCTCGCCCGTCGATCAGCGTCTTCACCGGGGCGGAGGTCATCGAGAAGTCCGGCTCGTTCGGCAAGTTCAGCGTCGGGCTGCGGGTCGGCGGACCGGGTTCGGAGACCCTCACGGTCGAGGTCGGCTCGATCGTCGTCACGACCGGCTTCGAGACCTACGAGCCCGAGGTCGGCGAGTACGGCTACGGGATCGACGGCGTCGTCACGCTGCCGGAGTTCAAGGCGATGCTCGACGCATCGGCCGGTCCGCTGCGCCACGCCGGCCGGCCGGTCCACGACGTCGCCTACGTCTACTGCGTCGGCAGCCGGGAGACGCCGACCAAGCCCGACGGCAACGCCTACTGCTCGCGGTACTGCTGCGCGGCGACGGCGTTCGCCTCGATCCAGCTCGGCGAGGCCGACCCGGGCGTGCGCCAGTACCACCTCCATCGCGACGTCCGGACGTTCGGCAAGTACGAGCTGCTGTACGAGCGCTCGCGCGACCTCGGCTCGATCTACCTGAAGTTCCCGGATGCCGAGCCGCCGGAGGTCGCCCTCGAGCCGGACGGCCGCCTGCTCGTGACCGTCCGCGACCTGCTCACCGGCGGCGAGCGGGTGGCGATCCCGGCCGACCTCGTGGTCCTCGTGACGGCCATGGTCCCGCGGTCGAACACCGAGCTCACCGGCCTCCTGAAGCTGCCCATCGGGCGCGACGGCTTCTACAACGAGATCCATCCCAAGCTGCGGCCCGTCGAGACGACCGTCGACGGGGTGTACATCGCGGGGGCCTGCCAGGGGCCGCGGAACTCCAGCGAGAGCGTCGCCTCGGCGCTGGCGGCCGTGACCCAGAGCGCGGTGATCCTCAAGAAGGGCTACGCCGAGCTCGACCCGCTCGTGGCGACGGTCGACGCCGTCGCCTGCGACGGCTGCGGCAAGTGCCTCGACGCCTGCCCCTACGGCGCGATCGAGCTGTCCGCCGGTGTCGCGACGATCAGCGAGACGGCCTGCAAGGGCTGCGGCGGCTGCGTGCCGCTATGCCCGACCGACGCCATCGACCTTCGGGGCTACACCAACGATCAGATCACGGCCCTCATCGACGGGCTCGTGGGGGAGGCCGTCGCATGACCGCGAATCGCGACCCGCGCGAGGTCATCCGGGAGGAGCCCGTCATGCGGACCCGGATCCTGGAGGCCGTGCAGGCCGAAGCCCGGACGGTGCCCGACATCGCCGCGGCGATCGGGGTGCCGGCCCATGAGGCCCTCGTGTGGGTCATGGGCATGCGTCGGTACGGCTATCTCCGTGAGATCAAGGGCTCCGACGCCGACGGCTACTTCCGGTACGAGCCCGCGGGCCGGGTGGCTCGATGACGGCCACGACGATCCCGGGGGCTGTTGTCCCGGCCGCCACGCCGGCGACTCGGGTCGACGGCGGGCTGCTCGCCGACATCCGGCGGTTCGGCGCGGCAGACGTCAACGCCTGCTTCAGCTGCGGCGTCTGCACCGCGACCTGCCCGCTCGTCACCAACGACGGAACGTTCCCCCGGCGGATGATCCGGTATGCCCAGCTGGGGCTGCGCGACAAGCTCCTCTCCAGCCGCGAGCTGTGGACGTGCTACGCCTGCGGCCAGTGTTCGGAGCAGTGTCCGCAGCAGGCCGAGCCGGGTGAGTTCATGGCGGCGACCCGGCGCTGGGCCGTCGCGTCCTACGACCGCACGAGCCTGGCGCGGACGCTCGCGACGCGGCCCCTCGCCGGATCGGTCATCGCCGTGCTTCTCGCGGTCATCCTCGCCGCCTTCATGTACACCGCCCACGGACCGATGGGCGGGTCGTCGCTCGAGCTCTTCGGCTTCATCCCGTCCGACCTCATCCACAACCTCGGGATCGCGGTCATGGCGATCGTCCTGGTCACGGGCGGCGCGGGACTCGCCGCGATGGTCCTTGCGCTGCGGCGGTCCGTCGTCGTCCCGCCGGCTCGCCCGGGACGGGCGGTCCTGGCCGCGGCCTGGCGCGCGATCGCGGTCGAGGCCCTCGGCCAGCAGCGCTATCGCGGCGAATGCGAGACCGAGACCCGGCCCTGGTATCGGCAGCGGTGGTTCGTCCACGCCGCGACGATGTGGGGCTTCCTCGGCCTCCTCGGGGCGACGCTCCTCGACTACGGCCTCGAGCTCCTCGGGATCAAGGCCACCGGGACGCCCGTCCCGATCTGGTACCCGGTCCGGCTCCTGGGCACCGTCGCGGGCCTCGCGCTCCTGTACGGGTCGACGCTCCTGATCCTCCGGCGGGCCCGGGCCGAGGAGCGCTCCCTGCGTCATTCGACGGTCGGCGACTGGATGTTCCTCGTCCTCCTGTGGCTGGCCGGGGCAACGGGGTTCGTCCTGGAGCTCGCGCTATACCTGCCGGGTGCGCCGGCCTGGGGCTACGCGGTGTTCCTCGTCCATGTCGCCGTCGCGCTGGAGCTCGTGCTCCTCGTGCCGTTCTCGAAGTTCGCCCACGCCATCTACCGGCCAGTCGCGCTGTTCTTCCTCGCGCTGGCCACAAGCTCGGCCGAACCGGCCGGGGAGGGATCCCGATGATCGATACACGCAGCGTCGCCACGGAGCATCACGCCCGCCTCGGGCCCGGCGTGGACCACCTCGCGGCCACCGCCGAGCTCATCGGCTCGGCGTCGACGGACGACCTCCGGCAGCAGCTCGATACCGCGAGCGCGTTTCTCAACGACCTGCTCCTGCCGCACATGTCCGCGGTCGAGCAGGCCATCTACCCCGAGCTGGAGCGGCGCCTCCAGAACGTCCACTCGATGTCGCCGATGCGGGCCGAGCACGCCGCCATCCGGGCGCTCGTCGCCGATCTCGACGCGCTGCGTGCCGGGCTCGGGACGGGTCACCTCGCGACGGGCAAGGCCATCAGCCTGCGACGCGATCTGTACCGGCTGCACGCCATCCTCAAGATCCACATGGCGGAGGAGCAGCTCTACGCCGACATCGTCGAGCACGGCCTCTCGGCCGACGCCGCCGAGGCCCTGCGCGCCGCCATGGAGCACGCCGGCAGCTCCGCCCTCTGACGGACGCCGGTCGGGCACGGCAGGGGGAGCCCCTGGCAGGGCGGAGCCCCTGCCAGGGCGGAGCCCTGCCAGGCCGCGCCGACGCTCGGGCCGCGGTCGTATGCTCGGGACACATGTCTGCCTCGGACAGCCTGCCGCCGCCCGGCGCGGAGCCGGTCGCATCCGCGCGTGACGCTCGCGGGATCCCGGTCCACCGGGGCTGGGCCCCGCTCGGCGGGCTCGGCATCACCGGCGGCGCCGTGGACGTCGGCCAGGTCTACCGGACGCTGCGCGACCTCGAGGCCGGCGGCCAGGTGACGTCGAGCTGGTCGAACGAGCCGGTCGGGCCGCAGCGCCGCGACTACGAGCTGACCGAGGCCGGCTACGCCGCCCTCGACGAGTGGGCGGCGGTGATGAAGGAGCGTGCCCGTCTCGTCGCCGAGTTCGACGCGCGATACCTGGAGTGGGTCGCCCGCCCGAGGCGAGCCGGATCGACGCGGCGCGGCGCCGACACCTGAGGCGAGACCTGCTCGCCGGGCGAGGTCAGAGCGGCTCGGCTACCGCGTGCTCGAGGCCCTGCGCGAGGTGGTCCTTCTCGGCCTCGGTCAGGGCGTGATCGAGAACGCCGAGGTATTCCTCCTCCTCGGCGAGGTGGACCTTCAGGATCGCGTAGAGCCGGTAGAGGACGCGCCGCAGGCCGATCTCGTCGGCGTCACCCAGGCCGCCGGCCAGGGACTGGGCGCGGTAGGCGCACAGCGAGCCGATCAGCCGCCGCAGCAGGTCGTGCTCGTCACGCATCGGGGCCATCGAGTGGCGCCCGGCCATGACCCGCTCGAGCTCGTCGTAGAGGGCGACCTCGATCGCCTCCATGTGCGGCACGAGCTGGCCGGTGACGAACCGGCACTCCCGCTCGAACACGGCCGCGAACTCGGCGCGATCGACGCGACCGATCATCGCCGCGAGCTGGGGCAGCCGATCCACGTGGACGGCGATGACCTCGTGATGCTCGTGGGCGACGCGCGGCAGGGACGACGGCTGGGTCATGGCCATGACACTCGGGCTCTTACCCCCTCCGGACGCGTGCCGATGGTCCCGAAACGGCGAGCCGGACAGCGTGCCTCCGGCCGTGACCCGGATCGGACCGGAGCGGTTACCGACCGGGCACCCGGACGATCGGTACCCCCGCAGGTCCGAGGACGGCGCGGGCCCGCCGTTGCCGGCGGGCCCGCGCTGCGAGGATCTGAGCTAGCCGACGACGGCCGGGGCCGGCTGCGCCAGCTTCGTGCGGGTGGCCTCCGCGAAGCCACGCGGCTCGCGGCGGAGGAACTTGCCGTGGCCGGCGGAGCCGAGCCACGTGCCGTGATCGACGATGACCTTGCCACGCGAGATGACGACATCGGCGCCACCCTGGACCGGGCGACCCTCGTAGCACGAGTAGTCGACGGCCATGTGGTGGGTCTGGGCGCTGAGGACGTGCCTGCGGTTCGGGTCGTAGACCACGACGTCGGCATCGAGCCCGACGGCGACCGAGCCCTTGCGAGGCAGACCGAACATCCGCGCCGGCGCGGTCGAGACGAGCTCGACCCAGCGGCTGGGACTGAGCTTGCCCGTCACGACGCCGCCGTCATGCATGAGATCGACCCGCTCCTCGACCCCCGGCAGGCCATTCGGGATCTTCCGGAAGTCGCCTCGGCCCATCTCCTTCTGGCCATGGAAGTCGAACGGGCAGTGGTCGGTGCCGATCAGCTGCAGGTCGTCCGAGACGAGGGCCTTCCAGAGCTCCTCCTGGTGCCCGCCCTTGATGTCGCGGAGCGGCGGCGAGCAGACGAACTTGGCGCCGTCGAACCCGTTACCGAGGTCCTCGAGCGACAGGAACAGGTACTGCGGGCAGGTCTCGCCGTAGATCGGCAGGCCCTCGTCGCGCGCCCGCCGAAGCTCGTTCACGGCGTCGGCCGCGGACATGTGGACGAAGTAGACCGGGGCGCCCGCGGCCTTCGCCAGGCGAATCACGCGGTTCGTCGCCTCGCCCTCGAAGACGGGGTAGCGGGCCAGGCCATGGCCGATCGGATCGGTCATGCCATTGGCGACGAGATCCGCCGCGACGGCGTCGATGACCGGGCCGTTCTCGGCGTGCATGAGGATCAGGCCGCCGTTCTTCGTGGTCTGCCTGAGGGCCTTGAAGATGGCGGCGTCGTCGCTGAGGAACACGCCCGGATAGGCCGTGAAGAGCTTGAAGTCGGTGATGCCCTCCTCGACGAGGCGGTCCATCTCCGGCAGCAGCTCGTCGCGCATGTCCGAGACGATCATGTGGAAGCCGTAGTCGATGCAGGCCTTGCCGTCGGCCTTCTCGTGCCAGGCATCGAGACCCTGGTGGAACGTGCCGCCGCGCGGCTGGACGGCGAAGTCGATGATCGTCGTCGTGCCGCCGAAGGCCGCCGCCCGGGTGCCGGTCTCGAAGGTGTCCTTGGCGAAGGTGCCGCCGAACGGCAGCTCCATGTGGGTGTGGCCGTCGATCCCGCCGGGGATGACCCACTTGCCGGTGGCGTCGATGACCTGGTCCGCGGGGACGTCGAGGTCGAGCCCGATGAGGGCGATCTCCTCGCCGTCGATCAGGACGTCGGCGCGGGTGATCGCGTCGGCGTTGACGATCGTGCCGCCCTTGATGAGGGTGCGCATGCTGCCTCTCCTCGGGACGCGCTTGACGGGACGCGCTTGGCCGAAGCGTCGCGCCGCGGCGGCCTGGCTCGAGGCCGGGCCGCCGCGGCGGAGCTGGACTCGCGGGCTACAGCCGAACGAGGTCGGCGTACTCCTCCGGCCGGCGGTCCCGGTAGAACTGCCAGGTCTGGCGGACCTCCTGGACCTTGTCCATGTCGAGGTCGCGAACGAGGAGCTCCTCGTTGTGGGCGTCGCCGATCGCGCCGACGAACTGCCCGCGCGGGTCGACGAAGTAGCTCTGGCCGTAGAAGTCGTCGTCGCCGAGCGGCTCGATGCCGACCCGGTTGATCGTGCCGACGTAGTAGCCGTTGGCCAGGGCGTGGCTGACCTGCTCGACTCGCCACAGGTACTCGCTCAGGCCGCGGCTCGTCGCCGACGGGATCAGCACGAGCTCGGCGCCGTTGAGGCCGAGGGCTCGGGCGCCCTCCGGGAAGTGCCGGTCGTAGCAGATATAGACGCCGATCTTGCCGACGGCCGTCTCGAACACCGGGTAGCCGAGGTTGCCGGGGCGGAAGTAGAACTTCTCCCAGAAGCCCTGGACGTGGGGGATGTGGGTCTTGCGGTACTTGCCCAGGAACTTGCCGTCGGAGTCGATGACCGCGGCGGTGTTGTAGTAGATCCCGGCGGTCTGGCTGTCCTCCTCGTACATCGGCACGACCAGGACCATGCCGGTCTGGCGAGCGAGATCCTGCATCCGCTTCGTCGTCGGGCCGTCCGGGATGAGCTCGGTGTAGGAGTAGAACTGCTTGTCCTGGACCTGGGCGAAGTACGGGCCGTAGAACAGCTCCTGGAAGAGCATGACCTGGGCACCCTGGGCGGCCGCCTCGTGGACGTACCGCTCGTGCTTCTGGATCATGGATTCCTTGTCGCCGGTCCAGGTCGCCTGCAGCAGGGCGCCTCGGACGATGCGGGTCATGGTTCCTCGTGACCTCCCGTGGCTGGGGCTCGTGCGATGGCGCGGCGCCTCCCCGCTCCGCGAATGTGGGTCCACGGTGGTCCTGCCGGAACCGGCCTTTCAGGGCCGGAAGCCACGAAATGGCCGGGATAGCCGGACTCCACCGGCCGTCGCGGCAGGCCAGTCGGCCCGTCGCGCAGGGGTCTCCCGTCCCGGCCGGACCGCCGCCGACGACCGCGACGCCGGCCACCGGCGAGCCATCGCGTCGTGCCACAGGAAATTGGGCCATTAGGCCCTCCCATGGGTTGCGCTGGGCGTGCTCGAATGGGCAAACTCGTACCAGCGCGTGTCGCGTGGCTGCGCCCCACCGCGCCGCGGCACCCGCCCAGCCAGAGAGGGAGAGGGAGGCCTCACCGGAACCGAGCGACATTGGGTCGGAGGAATTCGGTCAATCGCAGCCTGAGCGAACTCAGCTGCAACGGAGGAAGCCCATGACCGGAGCGTTTATGGAAGAGATCGTGCAGGCGGATGGCCGGCACGAGCTGAACCCGGAGGTCGACGCAGCCCTCGGCGACTCTCCGCTCCACAACGGTGACCTGGCCCCCGTGCCGATCACCAAGCGCACCTGGACCACCTACAACTACATCGCCCTGTGGATCGGGATGTCCCACAACATCCCGACGTGGGGCCTGGCCGCCGGTTTGGTCTTCATTGGATTCGCCTGGTACCAGGCGATCCTCACGATCATGCTGGCGAACGTCATCGTGCTCATCCCGATGCTGCTCAACAGCCACGCCGGGACGAAGTACGGCATCCCGTTCCCGGTGTTCGCGCGCGCCTCATTCGGCGTCTATGGCGCCAACCTGGCCGCCCTGCTCCGGGCCGGCATCGCCTGCGGCTGGTTCGGGATCCAGACCTGGATCGGCGGCGAGGCGGTCTGGACCGTGATGGGCGCGATCTTCGGCAAGGATTCCTGGTGGACCACCGCGAGCAAGCTCCAGCTTGGCCTCGGTGACGCTCAGCCGTGGACCCTGTGGCTGAGCTTCGCCGTTTTCTGGGCCCTCAACATCCTGATCATCTATCGCGGCATGGACGCGGTCCGGCGGTTCGAGAACTGGGCCGCCCCGTTCGTCCTCGTCGTCGCGTTCTTCCTGCTGATCTGGATGACCAGCCAGGCGGGCGGCTTCGGCCCGCTCGTCCAGGACAACGGCACCCTCGGTTGGGGTTCCAACTTCTGGCTGCTGTTCTTCCCCGCCCTCATGGGCATGATCGCGTTCTGGTCGACCCTGTCCCTGAACATGCCGGACTTCACCAGGTTCGGGAAGAGCCAGCGCACCCAGGCCGTCGGCCAGGCGCTCGGCCTGCCGACGACCATGACGCTCTTCCCGCTCATCGCGGTCCTCGTGACCTCGGCGAGCAAGACCGTCTACGGCGACTACATCTGGGACCCGGTGGTCCTCACCGGCAAGTTCGGCGAC
>JACQEG010000152.1 GCA_016200665.1 Chloroflexota bacterium
CCCATCGGCGCGCGCTTCCGGACCTCGGTGCGCGGCACGTCGCGCGCGGCGGACGGCGCGTCCGAGCGTTGACCCGGCCGGTCGCGCCGGCACCGGAGCCCACACCGACCCTCCCCGGCCCCATCGCCGCGCGCCCCCCCGGCCTGTTCCGAATCGCGCTGGAGGGCCGCCAGGCTCCCGCCCTGTTCGTCGGCGGCTGGCTCGGCACGATCGTCGGCGTGGCCCTCGTCCTCGTCGGGTTGCTGAGCGGCACGGGCCTCGCCGCCGGGGCGCTCCTGCTGGTCGGCTTCGGCCTCCTCTCGGCCGGGCTGGTCCTCCTCGGCGGATCACAGGCGATCGAGCGACGGGCCGCCGACGAGCCCTACGCCGGACCGTCGCCGGTCCTCCTGTTCCTCGCGATCGTCGCGGTCACGCTGTTCGTAGCGGGAATCGTCGGGACGATCCTGGAGCTGCTCGGCGTCACGCTGGACAGGCCGATCGGCGACCTCCTGAGCGTCGCGCTCCAGGCCGCGGTCTTCCTCGGCGTCGTCCGGCTGATGGTCGTTGGAACGGGCGCCATCGGCTGGTCCGAGATGGGCCTGCGGGCGAAGCCGGGGAGCGCCCTCGGCGGGCTGATCACGGGCGCCGCGTTCGCGCTGCCGGTCGTGTTCCTGACGGGCATCGTCGCCTACGCCCTGGTCCAGATCGTCGGCGAGACCCCGCCGAGCCCGTTGCCACCGACCGGCACGGCTGCGGGACTCGGGCTGCACCTCGTTGCGGGTGCGGGGATCGCCCCGTTCGCCGAGGAGGTCGTCTTCCGGGGCGCCGCCCTCACCGCGTGGCTGCGCACGGTCGGGCCCAACCAGGCGATCGTCAGGAGCGCGATCCTGTTCGCGGTCGCTCACGCCCTGGGGATCACCGGCCAGTCGTTCGGCCAGGCCTTCGGGCTCGCCGTGGTGGCGAGCATCGCCAGGCTGCCCGTCGCGCTGGCGCTCGGCTGGATCTACGTGCGGACGGGCACGATCTGGTCGAGCATCGGCCTGCACGCCGCCTTCAACGCGATCCTCATCGCCGTGTCCGAATCCGGGCTCGCCGCCCCAACGGCGATGTTCTGGGGCTAACCGCCCAAGGCGAGCAGCTCCGGGATCGTGACGAACCGGAAGCCGCGAGCGCGGTACGACGCGATGACCGCGGCAAGAATCCGGGGGGTCGAGCTCGGGCCCATGTGCATGAGGACGATCGAGCCGGCACGGCCCTGGATCGCAGAGGCGATGAGCGCGGCATCGGAGCGCGAGGCGCTCGTGTCGCCCGCGACGACATCCCACAGGATCTCCGTCGAATAGCCGGCAGCGCGGATCGCGGCGTCGACCCGGCGGTTGTGGGCGCCGTACGGCGGCCGGACGATCGGCGCCATGGCGTAGCCCGTCAGCTGGCGGAAGACGTCCGCGTCCTTCGCGAGGTCCGCCGCGATCGCGGTCGCCGACATCGTCGTCAGGTCGCGATGGTCGTAGGTGTGGTTGCCGACCGCGAACCCGCTCGCGCCGATCGTCCGCCACAGGGCCGGGTCCCAGTGCACGTAGCGGGCGTTGACGAAGAAGGTCGCCGCGACGTGCTCACGCAGGAGCGTGTCCACGATGAGCCTCCCGGCCGCCGGGCTCCAGCCGTCGTCGAAGGTCAGCGCGACGACCTTCTGGCTGGTCTTGACCCGGTAGACGACGCGGGCCGGAGGTCCCAGCGGCTGCGGCCTGGCGCCGCCTGCGGTGACGGCCGCGACGAGCCGCTCCAGCGGGTCGGCCCGAAGGCGGGGCTGGCCGGGCGTCGGACCCGCCGGTTGGGCGGCTGAGATCGCGGCGACAGGAGCCGCCGGGACCGGACGCGACGACGAGGCGGACAGGGACGGGACCGACGCCTGCATCACCGAGCCCGCGAGGACGATCGCCGACGCGACGGCGATGAGGCGAACGCCACGTCGATGACGGCTGACGGTCGCGCGGACAGCCGGAGCAATCGTCCGTGGCGCCGGCGCCGGCGTGGCCATCGATTGAATCCTCCCCCGAGGAGCTCCTGCGACTCGCTGCCGTGGACACTAGAACGCCGACGTCGTCAAGGTTGTAACGGGCTTGGCGCAGGATCGCGGATTCCCCATCGCCCGGCCCGCCAATCCGGCGGTGAGGGGCAGGTGAGGGGCGCCCGATAGGCTCCCGACTGTCTCCGGATCCGGTTGGCGAAGGGAATCGGCGGGCCTTCGTCGTCCGGGTCCGGGGGCGCCTGACAGCCGCATGCAGGAGCGTCGTGAGCATCATCGGCGTCGATCGTCGCGGCCTCTCCGTCGTCGGGCCGGGCCGGGCCATCCGCGAGCTGCCGGCGTCCGAGCGGCCACGCGAGCGACTCCAGCTTCGTGGGCCTGCGGGGCTGACGGCCGCGGAGCTCATCGGCCTGCTGTGGGGCTCGGGCGCTCGCGGTCGCTCCGCCGCGGACCTCGCCGCGGACGCCCTCGGACGGTTCGACGGCTTGACCGGGCTGTCGCGGGCGAGCGGGCCGGAGCTCGAGGCGGTGCCCGGCGTCGGTGGGGCCCGCGCCGCGCAGCTCCAGGCCGCGTTCGAGCTGGGCCGTCGCCTCCTGTCGGACTGGCCCGCCGGCCGCTTCGCGGTCCGGAGCCCGCGCGACCTGGCGGACCGGCTCGTGCTCCAGATGGGGCGCCTCGAGCGCGAAGAGCTGCGGGTCGTGATCCTGAACACGAAGAACGTCGTCCTGCGCGTCGTCACCGCCTACCAGGGCAACGTCAGCGCGTCGCTCGTTCGCGTGGGCGAGCTGTTCCGTGACGCCGTCCGCCTCGACGCGGCCGGCGTGATCCTCGTCCATAACCATCCCTCGGGCGACCCGACGCCGTCACCCGACGACCTCCACCTCACGGCCGAGGCCCTGGCCGCCGGCCGCCTCCTCGACATCGACCTGCTCGATCACCTGGTGGTCGGCCACGATGCCTGGGTCTCGCTCCGGGACCGCGGTGTCGCCTTCGACCGGCCGGGTGGCCGAGGACCCGCGGCAGCCTGACCGGCAGGCCGTCCAACACCCGAGCGGGCAGCCGGAACGTCCCGGCTTATACTTCGCAGTCCCGCGCCCACCTCGCGCGCCCACGCCCATGACAGAGGAACCCCGCCCTGGGCCTGCTCGATCGCCTTCTCGGCCTGTTCTCCCGCGACATCGGCATCGATCTCGGGACCGCCAACACGCTGGTCCACGTGCGCGATCGCGGGATCGTCATCAGCGAGCCCTCCGTCGTGGCCATCGAGGCCCGGACGAAGCGTGTCCTCGCGATCGGCGCGGAGGCGAAGCGGATGGTCGGCCGAACGCCGGCCAACATCATCGCGATCCGCCCGTTGCGCGACGGGGTCATCAGCGACTTCGACGTGACCGAGCAGATGATCCGGTACTTCGTCGACAAGGTCCACGATCGCATCGGGCTCCTGCCGCGGCCCCGGATGATCATCGGCATCCCGTCGGGCGTCACCGAGGTCGAGAAGCGGGCCGTCCTCGACGCCGCGCTCAACGCCGGGGCGCGCTGGGCTCGCCTCATCGAGGAGCCCATGGCAGCCGCCATCGGCGCCGGCCTGCCGGTCAGCGAGCCGTCCGGCAGCCTCGTCGTCGACATCGGCGGCGGCACGACCGAGGTTGCCGTCATCAGCCTCGGCGGCATCGTGGTCAGCCGGAGCATCCGCATCGGCGGCGACGAGATGGACCAGGACATCGTCAACTTCGCCCGCCGCGAGTACAACCTGTTCCTGGGCGAGCGGACGGCGGAGGACATCAAGATCGCGATCGGCTCGGCCTACCCGGGCGAGTGGGACCAGCAGCGGGTCAACCTCCGCGGCCGCGACCTCCTGACGGGGCTGCCGAGGTCCGTCGAGGTCGGCGCCGACCAGATTCGCGAGGCGATCGAGCCATCGGTCCAGCAGATCGTCGACACGATCCGCGACACGATCGAGGAGACGCCGCCGGAGCTCGTCGCCGACATCATGGACCAGGGCATCGTCCTCGCCGGCGGCGGGGCGCTGCTCGCGGGCCTCGACCGGCGCGTCGCGGAGGCGACGCAGATGCCGGTCCACGTGGCCGACGACCCCCTGACCTGCGTCGTCCGCGGCACTGGCGAGGTCCTCCAGGACCTCGAGGCCATGAACCGCGTCCTTGTCACCGAGACCTACTCCCGGCCCCTCCGCTAGATCCTCGCCGGGCGCACCGGAGACACGACATGAGCGGGCTGTTCGCCAACCGGGCGGCGCGTCGCCGGATGGGCACGTACGTCGGGTTCCTCGTCACCTCGGTGCTCCTCATGGCGATCTCGGCCAACCCCCTCGTCCGCGACGTCCAGAACGGCATCGCGTTCGCCTTCCGGCCGTTCGAGGTGACGGTCGACGGGCTCGCCCACGACGTGTCGTCGATCGGTGCGGCCCTTGGCGAGATCGACCAGCTCCGCAGGGACAACGAGGCGCTCCGCCGCGACAACGAGCAGCTCCGGCTCGACAACCGCTCCGCCGCCGAGCTCCGCCGCGAGAACGACCAGTTGACCGGCCTGCTGCAGCTCCGCCAGGGCCTCAACTTCGAGACGACCGCCGCAGCGGTCATCGCCCGCGAGACCTCGGAAGCCCGCCGGGTCGTCGTCATCGACCGCGGGTCCGACGATGGGATCAAGGTCGGCCACGTCGTGATCGCGGCCGGGGCCGCGCTCGTCGGACGGGTCATCGAGGTCGGCCCGACGTTCTCCCGGGTGCTGCTGCTCAGCGACTCGACCTCGACGGTCATCGGCCAGCTGCTGTCCTCGGCCGCGACGGGCAAGGTCGTGGGCCAGCCGGGCGGGGCGCTCGTCATGCAGGACGTCGACTCGACGGTGACGGTCCCGATCGGCGAGGAGGTCTTCACCGCCGGCATCGAGCTCGCCGGCGGGATCCGCTCGCCCTATCCGAAGGGCCTCCTCATCGGCCAGGTCGTCGACGTCTCGCGCGATCCGAACGAGGTCGTCCAGACGGTCTATCTCCAGCCCGCGGCGCCACTCGACCGGCTCGAGTTCGTCCTCGTCATCACCGACTACGAGGGCGGCCTGAGCGGCGGCCCGGACGCCTCCACGCCGCCCTGTGAGCCGACGGCCAGCGGCGTGCTCCCGAACACCGACGAGCCCTGCGCCACGAAGGCGCCGGCACCGTAGCGCCGGGTGCCGGCAGCGGGGACGGCCCCGCGCCGGCCCCTGGAGTCGACCGCACGCGAGATGGCGGCGCGTGCGCGCAACGCTCGCGCCTGGGCCACCTCCGCACCGGACCGCCCCGTTCGCCACCTCAGCCGTCCGCCGTCCGCCGATGGTCCCAGCCGTCGCTGGACGATGGCGGCATTGAGCCGGCCGCCTCGGGCCCGGACGCTGCCGGAGCACTCATCCTCCAGCGGAGTCGTTCGGTCGATGCTCACCAGGACCGCGCTCGCGGGAGCGCTTGCCGCGCTCGTCCTCGCCACCCCGCTCGCCGTCGCGCCGGCCCGAGCGGCGTCGGCTCCCGCCCCCGCCGAGGCGTCGCCCTCCGAGGCCGTCGTGGCCGCCTCGCCGAAGGTCGTCATCGTCGTCGGTGCAACCGAGGGCACGACCCCGAGCTACCGCACCGCCGCGGACGCCATTGCGGCCGAGGCGATCAAGTGGACCCCGAACGTCGTGAAGGTCTACAGCCCGTACGCGACCTGGAGCGTCGTCGCCGCCGCGGCCCAGGGCGCGAGCGTGCTCGTCTACATCGGCCACGGCAATGGCTTCCCGAGCCCGTACTCGTCGGTCCTGAAGCCCGACACCCAGGACGGGATGGGCCTCAACACGACGATGGGCCTGAGCGACAGCGACAAGAAGTATTACGGCGAGTCGTACATCGCCTCGGGCATCCGGCTTGCGCCGAACGCGGTCGTCTTCCTCCAGAACCTGTGCTATGCCCCCGGCGCGGGCGAGCCCGGTGCCCCCGAGCCGAGCATCTCGGTCGCCCAGCAGCGGGTCGACAACTTCTCGTCCGGCTTCATCCGGGCCGGAGCTCGGTCGGTGTTCGCCGGCGACGGGTCGTACGTCGCCGGGGCGATCCACGGGCTGTTCACCACCCACGCCCCGATCCTGTCGCTGTTCCGCCAGGGCTGGAGCTACAACGGCAACGAGATCCCGTTCACGCCTGCCCGAAACCCCGCCTTCCAGGGGATCCTGGATCCGGAGACGTGGACGACCGGCTTCAAGCATTCGGTCGTCGCGGACCCCACCCTCACGACCGATGACGTCCTGGCCGGAGCGGGCAAGGGCCTCACCAGCGCGCTCGCGCCGAGCCTCACCGCACCCGGTGCGGCATCGGTGACGGCGACCAGCCTGCCGGTCGACACCGACCAGTCCCTGGCGACGCCCACCGGCTCGGCTCTGCCCGCGGGCACGAAGGTCCGCGTCGACGACCTCGTCACCACCGATCCTCTCCCCGATGGCTCGACGCCGGCGCCGACGGTCCAGGTACACACCCTCGACGGCTCGGTCAGCGGCTGGGTGTCCGCTGACGGGCTCAAGCCGGGTGATGGGACGAGCCCCGCGCTCTGGGCGATGACCGGCGGGACGACCGTCTCGCCGAACTACGACGGCTCGAAGGACCAGCTCGTGCTGTGGGCCCGCCTGTCCGAGGCCGTGCCCTGGACCTGGACGCTCCGGGACAGCGGCGGCAACGCCGTGCGGACCCTGACGGGCACGACCGACCTGTTCGCGCTGACATGGGACGGCCTGCCGGGCGGAACGCCTGCGCCGCCCGGGACGTACCACTGGACGCTGCATGCCGAAGATGCCTGGGGCAATGCCCCGCTCGATGCGACCGGTGACGTCACGGTCGTTGCCGAGCCGATCCCGACCACCGCCGTGCTGGTCTTCAAGTCGCTGAACGGCACGTACACGCGGTCGACGTCGATCGCCTACCAGCTGACGTTCGCGACCGGCGTCACCGGACTCGCCGTCGCCGACTTCGTTCGGAGCGGCACCTCGACCGGCTGCGTCGTCGGCGCGCCGACCGGCGGCCCGTCGACCTGGTACCTCACGGTGTCCGGTTGCACGGCCGGGAGCGTCGGGCTGACGCTCATGGCGGACAGCGTCCTCGATGCGTCGCTGGTGGCCGGGCCCCCGATCCCCGCCTCCGTGTCGGTGCGGATCGACCAGTCGCGGCCGACCACCTCCGCGCCGACGACGAGCTTCCGTGGCTCCGCGACCGTCGTCGGCTCGACGATGCCGCTGAACGTCAGGTGGACCGCCTCGGATCCCGGCGGCTCCGGGATCGCGAGCTACGACGTGGCCCGCAGCCTCGACGGGGCAGCGTTCACGACGTTCGCCACCGGACTGAAGACGGCCAGCCTCGCCACGACCGGTGCGAGCGGCCACAGCTATCGCTTCGAGGTCCGTGCCCGCGACCGAGCCGGCAACGTCGGCAGCTGGGTCGCCGGCCCGACGCTCCGGCCGGCGCTCGTCCAGCAGACGACGACGGGCATCGCCTGGTCCGGGAGCTGGACCACCGTCACCTCGACCGTCGCCTCAGGCGGCTCGGTCAAGACGGCCACCGCCGCCGGGGCGAGCGTGTCCTACACGTTCACCGGCCGCGGAATCGGGGTCGTGGCCCAGCGCGACCCGACGTTCGGCCAGGTCAGGGTCTATATCGACGGCGCATACATCGTGACGGCGGACACGTACGCCGCGGCGCACGCCGAGCGCGTCGTCATCTACGCCCGCGTCACCACGTGGGCCACCCACACGATCAAGCTCGTCGTGGTCGGCACCGCCGGCCGGCCGAAGGTCGCGATCGACGCCTTCACCGTCATGCGCTGAGGCGAGCGGATCGCGAGACCCGCTCGCGCCAGCCCCGCCCCAGGGCATCCCTCCGGTCCTGGGCGGCCCGTACACTCCGAGGTGATGGACCACGCCGGGCCGGATGCGGCCGCCTCGCCGACGTCGTCCATGACAACGCCCACGGCGCCCGCGTCACCTGGCACCTGGATCATCCTGCCGACGTACGACGAGAAGGAGAACGTCGAGGGCGCGAGCACGGCGATCCTGGGTGTCGTGCCCGACGCGACCCTGCTCATCGTCGACGACAACTCGCCCGACGGCACCGGCGCGATCGCCGACCAGCTGGCCGCGCGCGATCCCCGGATCCGCGTCCGGCACCGCGCCCGCAAGATGGGCCTGGGGCCCGCCTATCTCGACGGCTTCGGCGTGGCCCTCGCCGGCGGGGCGACGGTCATCTGCCAGATCGATGCCGACGGGTCGCACGACCCGGCAGCCCTGCCGTCGCTCATCGCCCCGATCGCCCGCGGCGACGCCGATCTCGTCATCGGCAGCCGCTACACCCGCGGCGGCCGAGTCGAGGACTGGGGCATCGGCCGGCGCCTCGTCTCGCGCGGCGGCAGCCTGTTCGCCCGGACCGTCCTGAACCTCCGGCCGAACGACCTCACGGGCGGCTTCAAGGCCTGGCGGGGCGTGACGCTCGCCTCGATCCCGTTCGACCACGTCCACGCCGGCGGCTACGTGTTCATGATCGAGATGACCTTCCGAGCCAGCCGGGCCGGCGCCCGCATCGCCGAGGTCCCGATCACCTTCCGCGACCGGCGCCTCGGGCGCTCGAAGATGTCGCGCCGGATCATCGCCGAGGCGCTCCTCGTCGTGCTCCGGCTGCGGTGGGACGAGCTGCTCGCCCGAGCGCGACGGGTCGTCGGCCGGCGCTAGCGACCTACTGCGGCGTCAGCCCCGTCGGGTCGATCGGCGGCTCGGCGACCACCCGGCCGGCGTGGATCGAGATGACGTCGTCCAGCTTCATGACCTCGACGAAGGTCTGGCCGGCCGTCAGCGTCACCTGCTTGCCGTCCGGGCCGTAGAGCAGCGTGGGCGCGAGGACCGAGGCCTTCTTCCAGGTGCCCTTGATCGTCCGCCCGTTCGTGGAGATCCAGGCCGTGCCGTGGCCGACGTTGTTGGCCTCGAGCCGATGCTTGGCGGGATGGCCGTCGTTGAGGGGCCCGAACGCCATCCGCAGGATGACGACGTTCTTGGGGGCCACGATGAGGCCGTTCCCGGCATCGACCTGCGCCACCTTCGAGCCCTGGATGTAGCGGCGATAGGTGTTCGTCCTCCAGTCGTAGCGGTAGGTGATCGTCTCGGTGGGGTAGCTGACCGAGAGCGATCCGCCGATCGGGCGGGCCTCGACCGGGGCGTCGGCCCGGAAGGCCCAATGGGGCTTCGCCGCCGGCGCGGCGACACCGAGCTTCCTGGCGAGGGCCTCGAGGTTCAGGCCGTCGGTGTAGAGGTTGTGGGGCGCGACATTGAAGTCGACCCGATGGAAGTAGGAGCCCCAGGCAAACTCGTCGGCGTTCCAGATCCAGACACCGCTGCCCCGATTTCGGAGGGTCTGGAGGGCCTGGGGTGAGCCGCCGGCGTGGGTGTACATGGCCCGCCACTCGGCCGCCCATTCGACGAAGTACTCCCGCGCGCTCCGGACGGGCCCCACCGCCGCCGGCACCGTCGCGTGGAACAGCATCATGTAGCGCGGGATCCCGCCCTCGGCCGGGGCCTGCCACACGACCGCCGCGGCGTTGAAGCCGGCCTGCGGCCGGGCGGCCGAGTGGTCGTCGATCATGACCGCGATCACGGGCAGCTGGGCCTGGGCCGGCGTGACCAGGAGCCCGGTCAACGGATCCGGCACGAGGCTGGGCGCCGGCGCGGTGGGACTGGGCGTCGGGGTCGCGCTGGTCGGGCTGGGCGCCGGGCTCGGCGAGGCCAGGGCGACCGGGCTGGGCGACGCCGCGGGGCTGGCCGATGCGCCACTCGGGCCGGGCGAGCCGAGGATCCCACCGACGAGGGCGAAGGCAGCGAGCGCCACGATCGTGACGCCGCCGGCGAGGGCCGCGGCCGCGCGGGGACGGGCCAGCCGGCCGCGCCATCCCGGGCCGGTCGCTGGCCGAGGCTCGAGATTGCCCGGCTGCTCCACGTCGTCCTCCCCGGCCCCCGCTTCGAGACCGGCCTCGGGCAGGATAGCCGAGGTCTCCTCGCGGGTCGGTTCGCCGCAGGGTCGCCGCCCGGTCCGGCGCGTGGTCAGCGCCGGAGCGCCCGGGTGAGGTCGTCGGGCGTCGTGATCTTCACGTTCTGCTCGTCGCCGGGCACGGCGACCAGCCGGGCGTCCGGCACGTGGCGCAGCACGAGGCCGCCATCGTCGGTCGCGGCCGTATCGCCGACCGACGACGCCCGCTGGTGGGCCAGCTCGAGCACCGATCGTCGGAAGGCCTGGGGGGTCTGCACCCGGACGAACCGTGCCCGGTCCGGCACGTCGACGATCCGCCGTTCCGCCCCGACGCCGACCGCCTCGACCTGCGCCAGCGTGTCGATGGACGGCAGCGTCACCGTCGCGCCATCGGCGCCCGCCCCGATCGCCTGGACGACGCGGCGGAACAGCTCCGGCGCGGCGAACGGCCGCGCGGCGTCATGGACCACGATGACGTCGTCGGGGGAGCCGCGGTCCGCGGCGAGGCCCAGCCGTGCGCTGTCGACTCGAGTGGTGCCGCCCTCGACGATCGTCGGCTCGCCGCCGGGCAGGTCGCCGCGCAGCTCGGCGAGTGCCGCCGCCGCATCGTCGATCGTGCCGGCCGGAACGACGACGACCAGCCGATCGACCCCGCCCGCGGCGACGGCACGGACCGCCCGCACGAGGATCGCCTCGCCGTCGAGGCTCGTGAAGGCCTTGGGCACGGCCGTCCCCAGCCGCCGGCCGGAGCCGGCCGCGAGGACGAGCGCGACGACCGGCATGCGCCTCCCTTGCTGGTGATCCGCGCCGTTGTACCACCGGCCGACCCTTGGGGTAGGCTGGAATGCCGCGCCCCACCCGCCGGAGACCACCATGACTGCCCAGACCCCGCCCGAGCCGAGCGCTCGGCCGACTCGCTCCCGCCGAAGCCCGGCCGAGAACCGCGCGACGACGTTCAAGGCGACGGATGGCCCACCCGATGGGGCATCTCGCCCCGGTCGGGCGCATGCCGCCACGCCGCCGGCGGTCGCGGCCGACGGCTCCGCGATCGAGGCCGACCGGGTCGAGATCCGGCAGGCTGCCCTCGGCCGGGCCGACGCCCGCGAGGTCGAGGTCATCCAGGGCGCGATCGGTGGAGTTCGTGCGGACCACGTCAGCGTTCGGCAGGGGATCGTCGGCGGCTCGGTGACCGGGTCCCTCGAGGTCAACCAGGGGATCGCCCGCACGGTGTTCGCGAATCGTGCCACCGTGTCGCAGTCCTTTGCCCGGACCGTCATCGCCAACGAGGTCCAGGTCACGAAGGCCACCGGCATCGGGCTCCTCATCGCCCGGCACGTGGAGGGCGACGTCAAGGTCCTCCTCGACTGGCGCGGGGCGGCGATCATGGGTGCCGTCGGCGGCCTCGTCGCCGGGCTCGTGCGCACGGCCCGTCGCGGCCGGCGCCGCGCCTGACCTCAGCCTCGAGGTGGCCCAGGGCCCGGTCGTCCACGTCGTCGGGGCGCGACCGAACTTCGTCAAGGCCGCGCCCGTCATCCGCGCGCTGGCCGATCGCGGTATCGGCCAGACGATCGTCCACACCGGCCAGCACTACGACAGCCGGTTGTCCGAGGTGTTCTTCGAGGATCTCGACATCCCGGCGCCGGACCGCAACCTCGGCGTCGGCTCTGGGACGCACGCCGCCCAGACGGCGGCGCTCCTGGTCGCCCTCGAGCAGGCGTTCGGCGAGCTCCGGCCGGCCCTCGTGGTGGCGTATGGCGACGTCAACTCGACCCTCGCGGCGGCCCTCGTCGCCGCGAAGCAGGGGATCCCGATCGCGCACGTCGAGGCCGGCCTCCGAAGCTTCGATCGGTCGATGCCGGAGGAGGTCAACCGCGTCGTCACCGACGTCCTCGCCGATCTCCTGTTCACGACGAGCCCCGAGGCCCGCGACAACCTCCTCCGCGAGGGCGTGACCGAGGGCGGCATCCACTTCGTCGGCAACCCGATGATCGACACGCTCATGACCCATCGCTCACGGTTCGACGCCGGCTGGGCGAAGGCCCACATCGGGATCGAGGCGCCATACGCCGTCGCGACCCTCCACCGGCCGGCGAACGTCGACGACCCGGCGACCGCCGGCCGGATCGTCCGGGCGCTGCTCGAGGTGTCAGGGTCCCTCCCGATCGTGATCCCGCTTCACCCGCGCGGCCGTGCGGTCCTGGAGGCGGCGGGGCTCGCCGGCGCGGAACGGGTCACCCTCATCGATCCCCTCGGCTACGTCGCCTTCCTGTCGCTCGTGAGCGGCGCGACGCTCGTCATGACCGACTCCGGCGGGATCCAGGAGGAGACGACGATCCTCGGGATCCCGTGCCTGACCGTCCGGCCGAACACCGAGCGGCCGATCACGATCAGCCACGGCACGAACCGGCTCGTCGAGCCTGAGGCGCTGCCCGGTGCCGCCCGTGCGATCGTCGATGGCTCCGCGACCTTCCCGACCGATCGACCACCGCTGTGGGACGGCCGAGCCGGCGAGCGGATCGCCGGGGTCCTGTCCGGCTGGCTATCCTCGCCACGATGACCCCCGAGCCTGCCGCCCGTGCCGACACGCGCATCGCCATCGTCGGCCTCGGCTACGTCGGCCTGCCGCTGGCGATCGGCTTCGCGGAGGCGGGCCTGCAGGTGGAGGGCATCGACGTCTCCACGGCGCGCGTCGCCGAGCTCAATGCCCGCCACTCGCCGATCGACGACATCTCCGACGAGCGCCTGGCGGCGGCCCTCGACGGCAACCTCCGGGTCGTGGGGAGCGCCGAGGGCCGGCCGGGCGACGCCGACGCGGCGTTCGTCTGCGTGCCGACCCCGATCACCTCGACGAAGGACCCTGATCTCGCCCCGGTCGTCGCGGCCGCCGAGTACCTGGCGCTCCAGCTCCATCCGGGCCAGCTGATCGTCCTCCAGTCGACGACGTATCCCGGCACGACGACCGGACCGTTCCGGGAGGTCCTGGAGCGAGGCGGCCTCCGGGCCGGCACCGACTTCGATCTCGCCTTCGCCCCCGAGCGCGTGAATCCCGGCGATCCGGCGAGCTCGAGCCGGGCCGTGCCCCGTCTCGTCGGCGGGACCACGCCGGCAGCGACCCGCCGGGCCGCGACGCTGCTCCGGAACGTCAACGACGTCGTCGTCGAGCTGTCCTCGCCGGACGCCGCCGAGATGGCGAAGCTGCTCGAGAACACCTTCCGCAACATCAACATCGCCTTCGTCAACAACCTCGCCCTGCTGTGCGAGCGGATGGGCCTCGACGTCTGGGAGGTCATCGACGCCGCCGCCACGAAGCCCTTCGGCTTCATGCGCTTCACGCCCGGTCCCGGCGTCGGCGGCCACTGCATCCCGGTCGATCCGTACTACCTGTCGTGGCGGGCCCGCGAGTTCGAGTTCACCGACCGCTTCATCGAGCTCGCCGGCGACATCAACCTCGGGATGCCGCGTCACGTCGTCGACCTCGTCGCAGAGGGCCTGAACGATCGCGGGCTGGCGATGAAGGGCGCGAAGGTCGGGATCCTCGGCGTGGCCTTCAAGCCGAACGTCCAGGACCCCCGCAACTCACCGGCCTCGAGCGTCCTCAGCGGCCTCGTCGGTCGGGGCGCCGAGGTCGCGATGCACGACCCGCACGTCCCGAGCTTCCGGGACGATGACGGCCGGACCTATGCCTCTCGCGATCTCTCGGAGCTCCTCGCCTGGGCCGACGTGGTCGTCGTCCTGACGGCGCACCGGGCGATCGATTGGGATCGAGTCTTCACCGAGGCCGACCTCGTCGTCGATACCGTCAACAGCTCCCGCTCGCGGGCCACCCACCGGCGGCAGGTGCTGCGCCTCGGCGCCGGGTGGTCGACCGGCACATGACGGCCGGCGCATGACGGCTGGCGCATGACGGCGGCGCGCCGGCCGGTCGCCCTGATCGTCCACTCCTACTACGACGAGGACCCCCGCGTCCGGCGGGAGGCCGAGGCGCTCGTCGCCCACGGCCGGCCGGTCGACGTCTACGGCCTGCGGCGGCCCGGTGACGAGCCGCACGGCGAGCTCGCGGGCGTCCGGGTCCATCGCCTCGGCGTCCAGCGCCACCAGGGCGCCGGCTTCGTCGTGTACCTCGCCGAGTACCTGTCGTTCCTGGTGCGGGCCTGTCTCGCGGTCGTCGCGGCCCAGCCACGCCGGCGGTACGCCCTGGTCCAGGTCGCGAGCCTGCCCGACTTCCTCGTCTTCGCCGCGCTGCCGCTCAAGCTCGTCGGCGTTCCCGTCATCCTCGATCTCCACGAGGCCATGACGGAGTTCTTCGTCATGCGCTTCCCGAGGATCGCGCGCTGGCCGATCCCGTCCCTCATCGAACTCCAGGAGCGGATCTCGGCGTCCGTGGCGGACCATCTCGTGACGGTCAACGAGCTCATGGAGGCGCGGCTGCTGCGGCTCGGGATCGTGCCCCGCGAGAAGCTGAGC